>CAZBRE010000238.1:0-4674 GCA_964494065.1 uncultured Alphaproteobacteria bacterium | reverse complement strand
AAGTGAGCGGGGGAACGGGCAGGCGATGGCTGCCCTTCCCGCTTGAACCGCCCGCTACAATACTCTAGCCAATCGAGCCATGGCCGCTTTCGACCTCGACGACTATCTGACCCACGCGTTCAGCGAGCACGACGAGGTGTTCCACGCGACCCAACGCGCCGTGCGCGAGGGCTTCGCGGCGCTGCTGGCGTGCTGCGCGGAGGCGGTCGGCAAGGGCGGCAAGCTGATGTTCTTCGGCAATGGCGGCAGCGCCGCCGACGCCCAGCATCTGGCAACCGAGCTCACGGTGCGGTTCAGCCAGGACCGCGCGCCGGTCGCGGCCATCGCGCTCACCACCGACAGCTCCGCCCTCACCGCGATCGGCAACGATCTCGGTTTCACCGCGCTGTTCGCGCGGCAGGTCGAGGCGCTCGGCCGTCCGGGCGATGTGGCCATCGCGATCAGCACCTCGGGGCGCAGCGCCAACGTGATCGCGGGCCTGAAGGCGGCGCGCGCCATGGACATCACGGCGGCCGCGCTCGGCGGCGGCGATGGCGGCGACATGGTCGGCCTCGCTGATCCGCTGCTGATCGTGCCGTCGACGACCACCGCGCGGATACAGGAAATGCACATCATGCTGGGCCAAATGCTCTGCGGCGCGCTGGAGCTCAAGCTGGGGTTGGTGTGATCGCGGGGTGCGGCCAATGACCGGACGATCCGACCTCGCCGGGCTCATCGAGGCGCTGCCGGCCGCCAAGGTCTTGGTGGTGGGCGATCTCATGCTCGACCGCTTCATCGACGGTGAGGTCGACCGCATCTCGCCCGAAGCGCCGGTGCCGGTGATGCAGGTCAAGGCCGAGACCGACATGCTGGGCGGGGCGGGCAATGTCGCCCGCAATCTGGCCGCGCTCGGCGTTGCCACACATTTCGTGGCGGTGGTCGGCAACGACAAGACCGGCAAGACGGTGACGGCGCTGGCGGGCGCACTGCCGGGTCTACGCGCCGATCTGATCGTCGACCGCCACCGCGAGACCACGATGAAAACGCGCTACGTGGTGGGGCGCCAGCAGGTGCTGCGGGCCGATCGCGAGACCGGCCATCCGGTCGTGGGCGACGTCGAGGCAGAACTGGTCCGCCGCGTGACCCGCGGGCTCAAGACCTCCGACGTCGTGGTGCTCTCCGATTACGGCAAGGGTACACTGACGCCGCAGACCATCGGCGCGATCATCACCGCCGCGCGCAAGGCCAAGCGGCCCGTGCTGGTCGATCCCAAGGGCAGCGACTACGGCCGCTACCAAGGCGCAAGGCTGATCACGCCCAATCGCAAGGAGCTCGCCGAAGCAAGCAAGCTGCCGACCGGCAGCCAGAGCGAGATCGTCAGCGCCGCCCGGCGGCTGGCCAAGGGCTGCGGCATCGACGCAGTGCTGGCCACACGCGGCCCCGACGGCATGACGCTGATCGAGGGCGGCAAGAAACCGCGGCATCTGGCGGCCGAAGCGCACGAAGTCTTCGACGTCTCGGGCGCGGGCGATACCGTGATCGCCGCCATCGCCGCGGCGCTCGCCGTCGGCGCCTCCCTGGTCGACGCCGCGCGGCTCGCCAATGTTGCGGCCGGCATCGTCGTGAGCAAGGCCGGCACGGCGGTCGCCAACCGCAACGAGATCGCCGCGGCGCTGCTACGCCAGGACCTCCATGCCGGCGAGCGCAAGATCGTCTCGTTCGACGAAGCGTTGAAGACGGTTGCCGCCTGGCGCGCCAAGGGGCTCAAGATCGGATTTACCAACGGCTGCTTCGATCTGCTACATCCGGGGCACGTTTCGCTGCTCGCCCAGGCGCGCGCGGCCTGCGACCGGCTCATCGTGGGCCTGAACGACGACGCCTCGGTGCAGCGCCTCAAGGGCAAGGGCCGCCCCATCCAGAACGAGGCCGCGCGCAGCACCGTGCTGGGCTCGCTCGCCAGCGTCGATCTCGTCACCCTGTTCGCCGAGGATACGCCGGAGCGGCTGATCAAGGCGATTCAGCCGGACGTTCTGGTCAAGGGCGCCGACTACACGATCGATACGGTCGTGGGCGCCAAGATCGTCGAGGGCTATGGCGGCAGGATCCTGCTCGCCAAGCTTAAATCCGGTCACAGCACGAGTGCGACGATCAAGAAGCTCGGCAAATAGCGTCGAGCGCCATTCCAATTTCGGCGCAATCCTTACGCCCCTCCTAGCCATACACCGACGACCAACGCTCATAGAGGCGCCAGATAGCGCCCGAACGGAAAGACGTTGCATGCGTCGCCAAGGAGACAATCGGCCTTGGCAACCCAGCTTTTACTCTTACGCACCAGCGGTTGGTGAAACTTTCTCAAAGCAGAACTTATGCGGTAGAACCGTTCTGCGGATTTGCAGAATCGTGCCAACTGTTAATACAGCTGATTTACAGTTGGCATATCTACATATGATAGATTATATTTTGATTTATTCTAGTATTATTTGCAGAACAAGTCCTCGGGACTTAGCGCACCGGCCAGTGAGCCGGCTCGCCTCGGGCTGTTCTTGCGGCTCATTTTGGCTTTGACTCAATCGCCGGAAGCGCAATATGGTCCGATGCAAGGCTAGACTGTCACACGATCCTATCGTGTGCGCTTGAGAATCTAGCCGCGCTTCACATCAGAGGGGGGATGCCTGCGGCTGTCGCCGGAGAGTGCGTCATCGAAACGATCCGATGGCGCATTGAACTCTTGTGCAACCTTGCATGGAGGCGTGCCGTGTCTGGGAAAAAGCCCCCTCATCGCAAAAATTCCTCAAAGCCTGCCGCTCGGGCCAAAACGGCCCCAAAAGGCACGAACCGCTGGCAAAGGGGCCAATCGGGAAACCCCAAAGGCCGGCCACAAGGCAGCCTGAACAAAGCGACCATCTTTGCCAAAGAAATGACCCTCGAGAACTTGGGCGAGATCATCGCTGCGATGCACAAAGCGGCGGTAGAGGGCAATGTACAGGCACAGAAGTTTCTCATTAGTCGCGTCGTGCCACCCGCTCGCTCCCAACCCCTGGAGTTCGAGCTCCCACCGATCGAGACCCCCAAAGACATTGTGAAAGCGTTCGATGCGATCTGGACCGCCGTAGGGGCGGGAGAAATCTCCCTCGAGGACATGGACCGACTGCGGTTCTTTCTGGAAAGCAAGCAGAAGGCGATCGAAGGGACCGAGCTTGCTGCCAAAATCGAACGCATCGAAGCACATCTGGGGACAAATCGATGAGCCGGGCAAAGCTGAAAAGCGCTGTCGCGCGGACCATGCGCGACGCAAATATCGACTTCGACGAGATCGATCAAAGGACTATTTGGAAACGACATCGCGCTCGCTTCACCCTTGTCCGGCACGAATTCTATTCGATGGTTGCCAAGGACAAGTCTGTCGAGCCTTCCCTCCGCGTTAAGTATCGAACGATGTTGAATGACGGAGAGTTCAAGGAAGAGGTCAAGCACGCGCGATCACTCCTTAAGGACGACACACCCGATCGTTGGGCGGATGACCAAGCGGCAATCGAAGCTTATGAGCTTCGCAAGTACGGACATCTCGATTATGTAAGACGAGACTGGGCGTTCGGTGCCGGTGCAGATGAGATGTTTGAGCACTGGCTCGAATTGCTCCGCGAGCCGGAACGCTTGGAGAGAGAGTGTGAACAGCGGCGATTGGAGGAGCGCGCCCAGGTGGAAAAAGAGCGCGGAAAGCCGATTGGCTAACCGTCGATCATCCCCACAACACCACCAAACACTACACGCCGACATTCGCAGACGGCTCCACGGGTTGGGGTCTAAGCTACCTATACCCCTTCTCGGATTTCCCGGAGTACGGAGGAGCGCACTATGTCAAACTTGATGATGATGGAGACTAGGTCCGCAGTCACTACAAATGGCGTTGTCTGCTAGCCACACGAGTCCTCTCGATTATCCGCAGTCCGGCTTGGATATCGCCCGAGACTCGCCATAGAGCAGCTGCAAGGGCACGCCCATCTATGCCCGTGTCTGCCAGCCACCCCTCCTCGTCACCCGCGTCGTGAAGCTCCCGATGTGCCCGCATCGATAGCGGAATTGCATATCGGTCGGCCGCCCTTCGACCCATCCCCCGGGTTCGATCGGCGCGCAGGAGATGATGGGCCTCGGTTGGCCACTCGTCCGGGTAGACCGGACAAATCAGCGACCTTATGAAGGCAAGGTGATTCCGGCTCATGCCCGGGCGCGGTGGTTTCATTCTGCGCGGTGGTAGGCCGGTCTTCGGTATCCGCGGTGGCAGTAACATAGTGCGGCCCTACCCCGCTCTAGGATTGGTCTCGCTATCTGGCTGATCCGCGGCCGCCTTACCATTTTGCTTTTTGGGTTTCTTCGCGACTGTTGCCCGCTTCGTCTCGACCCGCGTCCCGTTCTTGGCAGCCGTCGTCCCGTTGCCTCGCCTGGCTGTCCCCCGCTTGACCGTCTGAGGCAGGCTTGCCGGCACCGCGAAGTCCGCGTCTTCTTTATCCCCCGTGGGAATTTGGAAAAGGCTTCGCATGAACTGTTTCAGCGCATAGGACTGCGCCGAGCCGAAGGCCTGCGCCCCTCGTGCCGGGACCATGACCGAGCGGGTGAGCGGCCCATAGATCGAGCCCGATTTGTGCGCCAGGGTGAAGGTGAAGGTGGTCCAAAGCCAGGACCGATCCATCGATGCGC
>CAZBRE010000237.1:0-4693 GCA_964494065.1 uncultured Alphaproteobacteria bacterium | reverse complement strand
CCTCCGACACGCCCTTGATGTTCTTGGCGAGCTCGGCGAACCAGCCGGGCTTCTCACTTAGCAGGCTCTTGATCTTGGCGAAGAGGACCTCTTCCTCTTCGGAGCCGGGCTTCTCGAGGAAGGCCACGTCGCCCTTCTCCGCCTTGAGGCCCAGATGCACCAGCATGGTCGCGTCGCCGCCGTCGTCGAGGATCAGGTTGGCGGTGCCGCCGTCGCTCCACTCCAGGATGCGCGCGGTGAAGTCCCAGTACTCCTTGAGGCTCTCGCCCTTGAAGGCGAAGACGGGCACGCCGGCGGCGGCGATGGCGGCTGCCGCGTGGTCCTGCGTGGAGTAGATGTTGCACGACGCCCAGCGGACGTCGGCCCCGAGCGCTGTAAGCGTCTCGATCAGCACCGCCGTCTGGATGGTCATGTGCAGCGAGCCGGCGATGCGCGCGCCCTTGAGAGGCTTTGAGGGCCCGAACTCCTCGCGCGTCGCCATGAGGCCCGGCATCTCCGTCTCGGCGATGGCGATCTCTTTACGGCCCCAGCCTGCGAGGCCGATGTCCTTGACGACGTAGTCGGCACCACGACCCATCGATGGCTCCTTCATGTCTGCTTGTTGGCGGCGGCCGCCTGCGCATTCCCTGGACGACCGCAATTTGGGCCGCCGGCTCAAGGCCCCTTCTAGCGGATCGGCGCCGCCCTCACAACAAGATATAAACAAGTCCTTATATCCTTTGGTCGCACCTCCATCGTGGCCGGCCTCGGCCTCGACAGCGGCTCGCGCGGCCCCGCGCACTGGCGCCCAAGTCAAAATCATGTATTCCTATGTCGTCGCGGAATAAGACTGCAAGTAACCATTCATTAATCAAGACTAATCAATTTTAGTGCTTTTACTGTTCTTAAATTTGCAAAGGTCCATATTGCCGGAAAACAAGACGATAGTTCACAGGTGAGGCGTACCAATGAAGACATTGCTCGTGCGCCGCAGTCGCGGCATCCGCAGCTGCCTCGCGCGCTTCCGCGCCGACCGCTCCGGCAACATCGCGATCCTGTTCGCAGTGTCGGCCACCGTGCTGATGCTTGGAATCGGCGCCGCCATCGATATCGGGCGCTGGCTGCACGCGCGCGATCAGACCATCGCAGCGATGGACTCCGCCGTTCTGGCCGGGGGCCGGATCCTGCAGACCGACAGCACGAATACGGCCGGCGCCATCGAGGCGGCGCAGAAATTCTATGCCGAGAACATCACCTCGCGGATACCCGTGACGGACGACTCGATCACCTTCGCCGTCGCCGATGACGGGAGCGCCTTGACGGCCACAGGCACCGCCTTCATCAAGACGCCGTTCCTGCGGTTCGCCAACATCGACAAGCTGCAGCTGATCAACCTCTCCGAGACCCGTGCCGAGCGCAAGATCGGCAACAAGGAGGTCTCCTTGATGCTCGACGTCACGGGCTCGATGGCCGGCCAGAAGCTCCAGGATCTGAAGGATGCCGCCAAGGATCTGGTCAGCATCGTGCTCCCGGGTGGGGATAGCCAATCGGCCAAGCTCGCACTCGTGCCGTTCTCCGAGGACATCCGTTTGCCGACAACCAGCGCCTTGGACAAGGCGCGGGGGACGAGTCTGCCCAGCCAGAAGAGCATAACCACCGGCTGGGGGTGGGGAGCGACGACCACGACCTACTATCTTTCGGACTGCGTGGTCGAACGCACCGGCTCGCAGAAATACACGGATGCTGCTCCGGCTTCGGGTCAGTACGTGATGGGCCATTACACGCAAAACTACACCACCAGCGGTTGGGGCTGGGGCGCTACCAAAAAGGGCGTCTGCACCATCCCATCGAGCTCTGCAATCACGCCATTGAGCGACGACGCCAACGCCCTCAAATCCAAGATCGACGGCCTATCGGCCTCGGGTGGCACCGCGGGCCACTTGGGCACCGCGTGGACCTGGTACACGCTGTCGCCGAACTGGGCCTCGCTTTGGCCCTCCGAGAGCAAGCCCGAGCCTTACGGCACCCAGGACCTGAAGAAGATCGCCATCCTGATGACGGACGGCGAGTACAACACGCAGTACGATTCAAACGGCATATCGGCCAGCAATGGCGCCAACGGCAGCTCGACGACCCAGGCGCGCGCCCTGTGCACGGCGATGAAAGCAAAGGACATCGAGATCTACACCATCGGCTTCGATCTCAGCGGCACGAACAGCGAATCCTATCAGACGCTCCAGCAGTGCGCCTCCGCGCCGGAAAAATTCTACCCCGTCGCATCCGGCGATCAGCTGAAGCAGGCCTTCCACGACATCGGCCTCAAGCTGTCGAAGCTCTATCTTTCCAAGTAAGCCTTAAGGCAAAACGGTTCGGGAGAGAGCCAGGGGCGTCGCGGCGGCGCCCCTCTTTTTTTGGGCGACCCACGCCGCCTCACGCGTCCTCGATGCAGTCCTCGTCGAAGCCGGCCTCCACCAGCGCGATGAGGGCCTGCAGGGCTTCCGGCCCCTGCGGGCCTTGCGCGGTGAGGTGGAGCGTCGATCCCGGACCGGCGGCCAGCATCATCAGGCCCATGATCGACGTGCCGCCGACCGTTTGGCCGTCGCGCACCACCGTGATGATGGCGTCGAAGCTTTCCGCGCACTTGACGAACTTCGCCGAGGCGCGCGCATGCAGCCCCTTGCGGTTGCGGATGGTGACCACCGCCTCCGGCTTCAGGCTGTTCTTGATCTCCGGCATCGGCTGACGCTCAACTTTCGCCCGAGAGCTCTTGGCTCGCGACCTTGATGTACTTGCGGCCGGCTTCGCGCGCGCTCGCCACGGCATCGGCCAGCGGCAGCTCGCTTCGCACACTCGCGAGCTTGACGAGGATAGGTAAATTTATTCCCGCGATCACCTCGACGGGGGCCTCGTCCATGACGGAGATGGCGAGATTGGACGGCGTGCCGCCGAACATGTCGGTGAGGACGATGACGCCGTCGCCGGAGTTGGTGCGGTTGATCGCATCGACGATCTGCGTGCGGCGCACGGCCATGTCGTCGTCGGGACCGATGGAGATGGTCTCGAGCTGGGTTTGCGGACCCACGACGTGCTCCAGCGCGGAGCGGAACTCGAGCGCCAGTCCGCAGTGCGTGACGATGACAAGTCCAATCATGGATTAGAGCCGACCTCGTCTCTTACCCGTCCCGCGGTGATGTGCGGGCGTGGCCGTTGGCAGCGCTGTCTGCGGCTTCGTCGGGGCCCCCCGCCCCGAGCCGCGCAAGGGGCGGTCTTGCGGGGGGCAAAATTTACAAGTGTTCGCCCGCCGCGCAAGGGGATTGTGCCATCCGTATCAAACAATGATCGGGGCCCTTTTAAAGGTCGCGACCAAAGCCAGCAACAGCTTGACATGTGCGGCCGCTTCGAACGGTGCAAGATAGAGGAGTGGCAGGTGAACGCCCATCAGGTCGGTCACGGGCTGGGGGTCGGGGAAACGCTCGATGCGCTCGGGCGCGGTCAGCTCCGCGACCAGGACCAGCTCGGCGCTCGCGATGCACGGAACCGTCATGATTCCAAGACCGCGCACCTCGAGCTTGCCGCGGATCGTCGCAGGCGCCTCGGCCATGACGCGTCCGCCTGCGCATGAGATCTGCACCCGGTCGTCGGCGACGAGAACGGCGGGGCTGGGAATGAGCGCCGTCGGCGCCACCGCCAAACACCTGAGCGCGAGGTCGGATTTTCCCGATGCGGGCGCGCCGCGGATGAGGGCTGCATGGCTCCCGAGCGCGATTGCGGTCCCGTGGATGGTCTCAGCTGCGTCGTCCAACCGGCGCTCCTCCGCGCTGCGCCCGCGCCGCAATTGGGAGCCGCACGACGAAGCGGGCGCCGACGGGCTGCGTGCCGGCGGCGGCGCCGTCGGCGTAGCGGTTCTCGGCGACGATCTCGCCGCCGTGCGCCCGGACGATCTCGCGCGAGATGCTCAAGCCCAGACCGGAGTTCTTGCCGCGGCTGGAGTCGGTCGCCGGCCGGTCGGAGTAGAACCGGTCGAAGATGATCTCGAGACGGTCCGTTGGGATACCGGGGCCCTCGTCCTCGACCAGGATCTCGACAAATTTCGCTTTCGATCGCGCGCGCACGGTCACCGTGGCGTCCTCGGGCGAGAAGGAGATGGCGTTGTCAATGAGGTTGGTCAGCACCTGGCCGAGCCGGCCCTCATCGCCGGTGATGGCGAAGGCCCCCTCGAAGGGCTCCTGCCCCACCGCCAGCAGGATGCGGCGGCTGTCGTCGCCGAGAATGTCGCGGAAGATGCCGACGACGTTGCGCAGCATGGTCGCCACGTCGATCGGCCGCATCTCCTTGCGCGCGAGCTCGGCGTCGAGGCGCGAGGCATTGGACACGTCGGTGATCAGCCGGTTCAGCCGCTTGAGCTCGTCCTGAATCTGCTCAACGAGGTGGTCGCGCTCCGCGTCGGTCTTGGCGAAGCTCAGCGATTCGGCGGTGGAGCGCGCCGCCGTGAGCGGGTTCTTGAGCTCGTGCGCGACGTCGGCGGCGAACTTCTCGCTGGCCTCGATGCGCCGGTACAACGCACCGGTCATGGCCTGGAACGCGCCCGCCATCTGCCCCACCTCGTCGGCGCGGCCGGCGAGCTCGGGCAACCGCGCGCGCGCGCCGATGTCGCGGCTCGCCTGCTCGGCGGCGGCCGACAGCCGCCGCATGGGACCGGCGACTGTGCGTGCGA
>CAZBRE010000236.1:0-4715 GCA_964494065.1 uncultured Alphaproteobacteria bacterium | reverse complement strand
TGATCAAGAACGGACCCTAACCTCAAAGCGGGGGTAATTCAGGGGTGAAGGTCAACTTCACTGGAGGAATAACGCCGCCAAAAGCGATGGACGGCTTGTATGCACGCTAAAGAGCGACGGTATCAAAAATGTCGCTGCGTAAATGCAGAGACTGAGCAAGCGTGACAAAGAAGCGCCTAGACCTAAGGGACTACGAGATGATTTACGCAGTTAACTATGACCTAGTGAAACCTGGCCGCGACTATGATGGACTCTATGAGTCGATCAAGTCGCTTGGAACATGGTGGCACTATCTTGAATCAACTTGGCTCGTCGAGACATCAAAGTCGGCAGCACAAATCTTCGCGGCGCTACAGCCCCACATTGACTCCAACGATAACGTACTGGTCATTGCGGTTGGCAGTGACTATGCCGGTTGGCTTCCCAAAAAAGCTTGGGACTGGATCAG
The DNA here is from genome assembly GCA_964494065.1 of uncultured Alphaproteobacteria bacterium. Classification (GTDB taxonomy): domain Bacteria; phylum Pseudomonadota; class Alphaproteobacteria; order JAPULJ01; family JAPULJ01; genus DATKZM01. The sequence goes on along the minus strand of CAZBRE010000236.1, from coordinate 4,267 downwards.
ATCACATATGGATCGAGCAGCCTAGATCCTAAGTCGGGTCAAACATCTCAAAGCGAAACCGTTCGCTTCGCGCCGCCGATCCCGCCTGCCCCTACCGCCGCGTCCGCCGCCCGGTCGGCCGGCCGCCCTGGCCACCCCCGCCACCACGACCGCCGTGGCGCTTGCTTTTCGACAGCGCCTGCGCCCGCTCGACCTTCTCCTTCAATGAGGCCTCGGCGGGCATGCCGAGATCCTGCGCCTCGAGGCGCTTGATCTCGTCGCGCAGGCGCGCCGCCTCCTCGAATTCGAGGTTGGCCGCGTGCTCCTTCATCCGGCCCTCGAGGTCCTCGATATAGGTGTGGAGGTTGTGGCCGATCATGTGCGCGTGCTCTTCGTCGCCGGTCGCCACGGTCACGTGGTCGCCGCGCTCGTAGACCGAATCGAGGATGTCGGCGATGCCCTTCTTGATGCTTTCGGGCGTGATGCCGTGCTCGGCGTTGTAGGCCTCCTGCTTCTCGCGCCGGCGCGCGGTCTCCTCGATCGCGTATTCGATCGCCTCGGTCGAATGGTCGGAATAGAGGATCGCCCGGCCATCGATATTCCGCGCCGCCCGCCCGATCGTCTGCACCAGCGAGGTCTTGGAGCGCAGATAGCCCTCCTTGTCGGCATCGAGGATGGCGACCAGGGTGCATTCGGGGATGTCGAGCCCCTCGCGCAGCAGGTTGATGCCGACCAGGATGTCGAAGGCGCCGAGGCGGAGATCGCGGATGATCTCGATGCGCTCGAGCGTGTCGACGTCGGAATGCATGTAGCGGACCTTCAGGCCCAGCTCGTCCATGTATTCGGTGAGGTCTTCGGCCATGCGCTTGGTCAAGGTGGTCACCAGCACGCGCTGGCCCTTGGCCGTCACCTCGCGGCATTCGGCGAGCAGGTCGTCGACCTGGGTCTCGGCGGGGCGCAGGATCACCGGCGGGTCGATGAGGCCCGTCGGCCGCACCACCTGCTCGGTGAAGACGCCGCCGGTCTTCTCCAGCTCCCAGGGCGCCGGCGTCGCCGAGACGTAGACCGTCTGCGGGCGCATCGCCTCCCATTCCTCGAATTTGAGCGGCCGGTTGTCGATGCACGACGGCAACCGGAAGCCGAACTCAGCCAGCGTCGATTTCCGGCTGTAGTCGCCCTTGTACATGCCATTGAGCTGCGGGACGGTGATGTGGCTCTCGTCGACGAAGAAGAGCGCGTTCTCCGGCAGATACTCGAACAAGGTCGGCGGCGGCTCGCCCGGCGCCCGGCCGGTCAGATAGCGCGAGTAGTTCTCGATGCCCGCGCACGACCCCGTCGCCTCGATCATCTCCAGATCGTAGAGCGTGCGCTGCTCCAGGCGCTGGGCTTCGAGGAGCTTGTTGTCCTTGTGCAGCTCGTCGAGCCGGACCTTCAGATCCGCCTTGATCTGCTTGGCCGCCTGCAGCAGCGTCGGCTTGGGGGTCACATAGTGCGAGTTGGCGTAGACCTTGACGGCCTCCAGCGCCCCGCCCTTTTCACCCGTGAGAGGGTCGAACTCGACGATGCTCTCGATCTCGTCGCCGAACAGCGAGAGCCGCCAGGCCCGGTCTTCGAGGTGCGCCGGGAACAGCTCGATCGTATCGCCGCGCGCGCGGAAGGTGCCGCGGTGGAAGTCGGCGTCGTTGCGCTTGTATTGCAGCTCGACGAACTTCCGCAGCAGCTTGGTGCGGTCCATCGACTGCCCGGTCTTCAGCGGCAGCGCCATCTCCTGATAGGTCTCCACCGCGCCGATGCCGTAGATGCACGAGACCGAGGCGACGATCACCACGTCGTCGCGTTCGAGCAGCGAGCGCGTCGCCGAGTGGCGCATGCGGTCGATCTGCTCGTTGATGTTCGATTCCTTCTCGATATAGGTGTCCGTCCGCGGCACGTAGGCTTCGGGCTGGTAGTAGTCGTAGTAGGAGACGAAGTACTCCACCGCGTTGTTCGGAAAGAACGACCGCATCTCGCCGTAGAGCTGGGCCGCCAGCGTTTTGTTGGGGGCAAGGATGATGGTCGGGCGCTGCAGGCGCGAGATCGTGTGCGCCATGGTGAAGGTCTTGCCCGAGCCGGTGACGCCGAGCAGCACCTGGTCGCGCTCGCCCGCCAGGAGCCCGTTGGTCAGCTCGTCGATCGCCTCGGGCTGATCGCCCGCCGGCTCGAAATCCGAGACGAGATCGAAGGGGATGCCCTTGCCCTCGAGCTGCCGCGCCTTGACGGCCGCGGGCGAGGGAAACGGCGATTCGATGACGGAGGTAGCGCGCGCCATGGTCCCCCAGAATATGCGCCGCGCGGGCCGCGATTCCAATGGGGCGGACCGCCCGCTCCTGACAGGATTTGTCAGGACAGCTGCGCGCCGCTCAGCGCATCCCCGGACCGCGCCAGCGCGACACTCTGTCACAGGGAATAAATCCTTATGTTTCCGACGCTTAACCGTTCTTAAAGCCTGACGGCGCTCTAATGCCCGCGGACGAAGCGAAGACGATACCGGACCGGGAGTAGCAGGAGATCGCGGGGGAACCAGGGCCATGACCAAATACGCGGTCGAGCCGACCGCCAACGAACGCACGTTCGCCGAAGACGACATCATCGTCAGCAAGACCGACGCCCAAGGTCGGATCACCTACGCCAACGACGTGTTCCTCGATGTGGCGCTCTACACCGAGGCCGAGGTGCTCGGCGAGCCGCACAGCATGGTGCGCCACCCGGATATGCCGCGCTGCGTCTTCAAGCTCCTGTGGGACACCATCCAGGCCCGCAAGGAGATCTTCGCCTATGTGAAGAACATGGCGAAGAACGGCGACTACTACTGGGTCTTCGCCCATGTGACGCCGAGCTACGACGCCAGCGGCAAGGTCGTCGGCTTCCATTCCAACCGCCGTCTGCCGCGCCCCGAGGCCATCGCCAAGGTCGAGCCCGTCTACCGCCAGCTGCTCGAAGAAGAAAACCGCCACGCCGACCGCAAGGCGGGCATGGCGGCGGCTGGCACGATGCTCGGCCAGATGCTGGCTGATGCGGGCGTGGAATACGACGAGTTCGTCTTCTCGCTCTGAGCGGGCGAGCGGATTGGAAGGACCTGAGCGATGACCGAACAAGCCATGACCGATTTCATGCCCGCCGAAGCGGACGACCTTGTCGCACCCGGCGCGCCGGTGGAGATCGCCCCTGTGGAGATCGAGACCGCGGGCGAAAGCGCCCCTGCGACGGCCGCACCCGCGATCACGGCCGAGATTTACGAGCGCGCGCTCACGACCGCGCAGGCGGTCTGTCGGCGCGCCGCCAACGGCGACCTCGAGGCGCGGATCACCAACACCCAGGAGTTCGGCGATCTCTCGCCCTTCCTGGTCGCCATCAACAAGCTGCTCGACCAGGTCGACGCTTACGTGCGCGAATCGGCGGCCTCGCTCGAATATGCGAGCCAGAACAAGTATTTCCGCCCCTTCCTGCTGCGCGGCATGCGCGGCGACTTCCGGCGCGGCGCCGAGGTGATCAACACCGCGCGCGAGACGATGAAGAAGCGCCACGAGCTCACCGAGCAGTTCCAGGAGACGGTCTCTGCCGTCGTCGAGGTGGTCTCCGAGGCCGCCGGCACGTTGCAGGACACCGCGACCAACATGGCCCAGGACGCCGACGCGACCCATGCCCAAAGCCTCACCGTGGCTTCGGCCGCCGAGGAAGCAGCAGCAGGCGCCCAGTCCGTCGCCGCCGGCACCGAGGAGCTCACCGCCTCGATCAGCGAGATCGGCCGCCAGTCCGAGCAGTCGCTCGCCACCGCCGAGACCGTGGTGCAGGAAACCGCGCAGGCCAGCGAGGCGGCAAGGGACTTGGAGAACGCCGCCCAGCAGATCGAGGAAGTCGCCAATTTCATCCGCAAGATCGCCAAGCAGACCAACCTGCTGGCGCTCAACGCCACCATCGAGGCGGCGCGCGCCGGCGAGGCCGGCAAGGGCTTTGCCGTGGTCGCCAACGAGGTGAAGACGCTGGCCAGCCAGGTCGCCGATGCCACCACGGATATCGAGGGTCATATCGGCTCGATCATGGGCGCCAGCGAACGCACCGGCTCCTCGATCAAGGACATCGACACAAGGATGCAGGACATGCGCGGGGTCACCAGCGCCATCGCCTCGGCGATCCAGCAGCAGTCGGCGGCGACCTCGGAGATCAGCAACAACGTCCAGCAGACCGCCGGCGGCGCCAAGGAGATCTCCGCCAACGTCGCCGAGATCACCGCGGCCTCGGAGAAGACCGG
>CAZBRE010000235.1:0-4742 GCA_964494065.1 uncultured Alphaproteobacteria bacterium | reverse complement strand
ACATCGTCGACACGCCGGGCCACGCCGATTTCGGCGGCGAGGTCGAGCGCGTGCTATCGATGGTCGACTCCGTGCTGCTGCTGGTCGACGCGGTCGAGGGCCCGATGCCGCAGACGCGCTTCGTCACCATGAAGGCGCTCGAGCGCGGGCTGCGCCCCATCGTCGTCGTCAACAAGGTCGACCGCGATGCGGCGCGCCCGGACTGGGCGGTCGACCAGACCTTCGATCTCTTCGACAAGCTGGGCGCGAGCGACGAGCAGCTCGACTTTCCGGTGGTCTATGCCTCGGCGATCGAGGGCTGGGCCACGAAAGCCCTGGCCGAACCCGCCGAAGACATGACGCCGCTGTTCCACACCATCGTCGACCACGTCGAGGCGCCGCAGGTCGATGCCGAGGGGCCGTTCCAGCTCCAGATCAGCGCGCTCGACTACTCGTCCTATGTCGGTGTGATCGGCATCGGCCGGGTCCAGCGCGGACGCATCGCGCGGAATTCGCCGATCACCGCGATCGCTGCCGACGGCACGCGCCGCAATGGCCGCATCCTGCAGATCCTCGGCTTCCACGGGCTCGAGCGCATCGAGGCGCCGGCGGCCGAGGCGGGTCAGATCGTGGCGCTGACCGGGCTCGACGAGCTGCACATTTCCGAAACGCTCTGCGATCCCGAGGCGGTCGAGGCGCTGCCGGCGCTGATCGTCGACGAGCCCACCATCACCATGACGTTTCAGGTGAACGACTCGCCCTTTGCCGGGCGCGAGGGCAAATATGTCACCAGCCGCAACCTGCGCGACCGCCTCGCGACCGAGCTCATCCACAACGTCGCCTTGCGCGTGGAGCCGGGCGAGGACGCCAACCGCTTCAAGGTCTCCGGCCGCGGCGAGCTCCATCTTTCCATCCTGATCGAGACCATGCGGCGCGAGGGCTACGAGCTCGCCATCTCGCGGCCCGAGGTGATCTTGAAGACCATCGACGGCACCGTCTGCGAGCCCTGGGAGACGCTCTCGATCGACGTCGAGGAGCAGCACCAGGGCACGGTGATGGAAAAGCTCGGCGAGCGCCGCGGCGTGCTCCAGGAGATGACGCCCGACGGGCAGGGCAGGGTGCGCCTCGACTACACGATCCCCAGCCGCGGCCTCATCGGCTTCCGCCCCGAATTCATGACCGCGACCTCGGGGACGGGGCTCATGTATCACGCCTTCGATCGCTATGCGCCCCGCGCGGCCGGCACGCTGGCCGAGCGGCGGAACGGCGTGATGATCTCCATGGCGAACGGCAAGGCCGTCGCCTTCGCGCTCTTCAACCTGCAGGAGCGCGGCCGGCTCTTCGCCGAGCCCGGCGACGAGATCTATGAGGGCATGGTGGTCGGCATCCACGCCCGCCACAACGACATGACCGTGAACCCGATGAAGGGCAAGCAGCTCACCAATATCCGCGCCTCGGGCACCGACGAGGCCGTGACCCTGACGCCGGCGATCCCGACGACGCTCGAATACGCGCTCGAATTCATCGACGACGACGAGCTGGTCGAGGTGACGCCCAAGACCATCCGCATCCGCAAGAAGCTCCTGAAGGAGCACGAGCGGAAGAAGGCGTCGCGGGCGGCCTAGGCACGATCCCGCCGCTTTAGGACGGGATATGGCATAAAGCCCCCTTGTAAGACCGGCTGGCAGGGGGCGGCCCCATGGATTTCGAACTCATCGAAGAACACCGGATGCTGCGCGACCTCGTGCAGCGTTTCGTGCGCGAGGAACTGCTGCCGCTCGAGGCGGGCGTGCTCGAGCGCGACGCGGCCGGGCAGGGCGGCGGGCTCACGGCAGACGAGCGCGCGCGGCTCGACAATGTCTCCAAGGAAATGGGTCTGTGGAGCCTCGATGCGCCGGAGGATGCGGGCGGCATGGGGCTGCCGCATGTGGCGCTGGTCGCGGTCAACGAGGCGCTCGGCAGCACCGCCGCGCATTACATGCTGCCGCCCGACTCGCCGAACCTGCGCATGCTGATGGCGGCGGCGGAGGGCGAGCAGCGCGCCGCCTATCTTGAGCCCTATGCGCGCGGCGAGACGGTCTCGGCCATCGGCATCTCCGAGCCCGGCGCCGGCGCCGATCCATCCGGCATGAAGACGCGCGCCGTGCGCGACGGCGACGACTGGGTGTTGAACGGCCGCAAGATTTGGATCAGCCGCGCCGAGGAGGCCGATTTCACCATCACCATGGCGATCACCGACGCCGAGAAGGGCGCGCGCGGCGGCATGTCCGCCTTCCTGGTCGACCGCGGCACGCCGGGTTTCGAGGTCTTAAGGCGCATCCCGATGCTGGGCGGCGAGTTTACCTACGAGGTGGTGCTGGAGGATTGCCGCGTGCCGGGCTGGAAGCTCCTGGGGGCGGAGGGCGGCGGCTTCGCGCCGATGCAGGTGCGATTGGGCACGCGGCGCATGGAGATCGCGGCCTGGTGCATCGGCGCGGCCCAACGCGCGCTTGACATGATGGTCGACTACGCCCCGCAGCGTACGACCTTTGGCCAACCGCTCTCGGCCCGCCAGGCGGTGCAGTGGTGGGTGGCCGACGGCGCCACCAAGATCCACGCGACGCGGCTCATGGCTTATGACTGCGCCTGGAAGCTCGACCGCGGCCAGGACGTGCGCACCGAGATCTCGATGCTCAAGGTCTATGCGACCGAGATGGCCCAGGAGGTCATCGACAACGCCATGCAGTGCCTCGGCGCCATGGGCATGACCAAGGAAATGCCGCTGCAGCTCCTCGCCGGCCGGGTGCGCAACATGCGCATCTACGACGGGCCGTCGGAAGTGCACCGGATGGTGGTGGCGCGGAACTTGATGGCGGTGCCGCGGTAGCCCATTTCTCGGCGGTTAGTCTCTCCAGCTACGAAACCTGCCCTACATCCCGCACGGCTCCCTTCGCCGCGCTCGTCGCCAGCGCCGCGTAGGCCTTGAGGGCGGTCGAGACCTCGCGCTTGCGGTCGGCGGGCTTCCAGGCCTTTGCGCCCTTCGCCTCCATCGCCGCGCGGCGTTTCGCTAGCTCCGCGTCGTCGATGGCGAGGCGGATACTCCGGTTGGGGATGTCGATCTCGATCGTGTCGCCATCCTCGACGAGCGCAATGGCGCCGCCCTCGGCGGCCTCGGGTGAGACGTGGCCGATCGAGAGGCCGGAGGTGGCGCCGGAAAAGCGGCCGTCGGTGACGAGCGCGCATTTGGTGCCGAGCCCCTGCGCCTTCAGCAGGCTCGTCGGGGTCAGCATCTCCTGCATGCCGGGGCCGCCCTTGGGGCCCTCGTAGCGGATGATGACGATCTCGCCCGGCTGGACCTCGTTCGACATGATCGCGCGGGCCGCGCCTTCCTGGCTTTCGAGCACGCGGGCGGGGCCGGAGAAGACGAGGATGCTCGGATCGACGCCCGCGGTCTTCACGATGCAGCCGTCCTCGGCGATGTTCCCGGTGAGCACCGCGAGCCCGCCGTCCTTGCTGTAGGCGTGCGCGGCGTCGCGGATGCAGCCCGCCGCGCGGTCGAGGTCGAGGGACTCCCAGCGCGCTGACTGGCTGAAGGCCTGCGTCGTCGCGACGCCGCCGGGGCCAGCGGAAAAGAAGGTCGTCACGGCGTCGCCGGGGCTTTTCTGCGCGCCGCAGACGTCCCAGTGATCGAGCGCTTCGCCGAGGCTGGCGCTGTGGACGGTCGAGACGCCGGGGTTGATGAGGCCGGCCCGGTCGAGCTCGCCCAGGATCCCGAGCACGCCGCCGGCGCGGTGCACGTCCTCGACATGGTAATGCGAGGAGGGGGAAACCTTGCAGAGCGAGGGCACGCGGCGCGACAGCGTTTCGATCTCCTTCATGGTGAAGGCGACCCCCGCCTCGTGTGCGGCGGCGAGGAGGTGGAGGACCGTGTTGGTCGAGCCGCCCATGGCGATGTCGAGCGACATGGCGTTCTCGAAGGCTTGCGTGCCGGCGATGGCGCGCGGCAGCACGGCGTCCTCGCCGAGCTCGTAATGGCGGCGGGTGAGCTCGACGGTCAGGCGGGCGGCCTCGAGGAAGAGTTCCTTACGGTCGGCATGCGTTGCCACCAGCGTGCCGTTGCCGGGCAGCGACAGGCCGAGCGCTTCGGTGAGACAGTTCATCGAATTCGCCGTGAACATGCCCGAACACGACCCGCAGGTCGGGCAGGCGGCCTGCTCGATGGTCATGCTGTCTTCATCGCTCATGCTCGGATTGTTGCCGGCGACCAGCGCATCGACGGCGTCGACCGCGATGACCTCGCCATTGACGGTGGCCTTACCGGCTTCCATTGGCCCGCCCGAAACGAACACCGTCGGCACGTTGAGCCGGAGCGCGGCCATCAGCATGCCCGGCGTGATCTTGTCGCAGTTGGAGATGCAGACGAGCGCGTCGGCGCAATGCGCGTTCACCATGTACTCGACCGAATCGGCGATCAGATCGCGGCTTGGCAGGCTGTAGAGCATGCCGCCATGGCCCATGGCGATGCCGTCATCGACGGCGATGGTGTTGAACTCGCGGCCGACGCCGCCGGCGCGCGCGATCTCCTCGCAGACGAGCTGGCCCATGTCCTTCAGATGCGTGTGGCCAGGCACGAACTGGGTGAAGGAGTTGGCGACGGCGATGATCGGCTTGCCGAAATCGTCCTCGGTCATGCCGGTGGCGCGCCACAAGGATCGTTGTGCAGCGTTTCGGCGGCCGTGCGTGGTGCGGCGCGAGCGGTAGTCGGGCATCGTCCTGGCTCCCTC
>CAZBRE010000234.1:0-4773 GCA_964494065.1 uncultured Alphaproteobacteria bacterium | reverse complement strand
CGGACCTGTGCGCCCGGGACCCGGGGCCGGCCGGCCAAGGAATCGCTGTCACAGGTCGGGCCCGACGGTCAGGACGGCGAGCTCGACCTGCCCGACACGGAGCCGTCGCCCGAGGCGGTACTTGCCGATGCCGATCGGGCGCGGCAGGCGGCCAACGCGCTGGCCCGGCTCGACGAGGAGGAGCGGCTCATCCTCATCCTCTGGCTGGAGCACGACGATATGAGCGCGGTCGCCCGGTCCTCGGGGCGCAGTCTCGCCGTGGCCCGCCGGATCAAGGAGCGCGCGGTCCGCAAGGCCCGCAAAATGATCGAGAAAGGCGAGGTCGGGAGCGGCGCGGAAGCCCCCGAGCTTGTCCGTCTTTTCTCCCCAGGGAGTGGCTGATGGCCAAATCGAAAGACGATCCGTTATTGAACCGGCTCTTCGAGGGTCCTGCCGGCGGCGAGAAGGCTGCCGAGGGCACCGAAGACGCGCAGGCGCGCGCGACCTTGCGCCGCGACGTTCTGGATATTCTGGATGCGCCGGGCGACGAGGCCTCGGGCGCCGCCGTTGAGCCGCTCGATGACGGGTTGATTTCAGCCTATCTCGATGACGCCCTAGAGACCCCCGAACGGACCGCGTTGGAGGCGCGGCTGGCCGCGTCCTCCATGTTGCGCGAACAGGTCGCCGCCGCGTCCTTGGCGCGCGAGGCGGGGCTCGAGAGCGGGCTCGCCATGCCGCCGGCCTTCGCTGCCGATTTCGACGCTGTACCCGGACCCGCCAAAGCGGCCACCGCCAAGACGAAAGAGCAGCCGGCCGGATTGATCGGGCGGCTGTTCGGCGCGCCGATGCCCGCGCGGCGCTGGCTCGCCGCCAGCCTGCCGGTGCTGGCCGTCGTGGTCGTGGTGGCCGCGCTCGGCCCGCAAATCGTCGGCGAGCGGGAAGCGCTCAAATCGCCGGGCGAGGGCGCCGGCATGAGGGCCCCCAAGCCGGCCGCTGATGCCGAAGTGAAGCTTCGACGCGCGGAGGAGCGCGAGGCCGGCCGTCGCAAACGCGACGCCGCCCCGCCGCCGGCCGAAGCCGCGAAACCGAAACCCAAAGCCGCTCCTCGCCTTGCGACGCGGCCAGGTCGGGCCGGGGCCGCCGATGGCAAGGCCAAGTCCATTGTGGGTGGCAAGGAAATTGCCGTGCTGACCACCACCGTCGTGCCGCTCAGCAGCGAGTTGCGGGATGCCGTCGTTACCCTGGGTCGCAGCCAGCAAGGACAGAGCGTCGCCCTGCCGACCAAGAAACAAATGGAGAAGCGGTCCTTCGCTATGCCGCGTCCGTCAACCGGATCGAGCGCGGACAAGGCGGCCCGCGAATCGCGATCGGACAAGCCGGTGGCCGGCATGCTGTCGCAGCGCCCCGCCGGGCAGACGCCGGGCTACATCGATGTGATCAACCGGGCCGTCGCTCCCGATTGTACCAAGGATCCGGCGTCGTGTTGCGGCAGCCACCGGGTCGACGACAATCTGCTGAACCGCCTCCTGACCAGCGAGACGCTCCAGTCGGTCAAGGTCCTCCACCTCTCCAGCCGCGCCTGTTATCTGACGCTACCCTAAGCGCGGCCGGTCCCTAAATCAGCCCCATCCCCTTCATCGAAGCATGGTTGTCCGCGCCGATCACGATGTGATCGTGGAGCGCGATGCCGAGCTTCTCCGCCGCGGATTTGACCGCCTCGGTCATCTCGATATCGGCGCGCGAGGGCGTTGCATCCCCCGAGGGATGGTTGTGCACCATGATGAAGGCCGCGGCCCCCAGCTCCAGCGCCCGGCCCACGACCTCGCGCGGATAGACCGGGGTGTGGTCGATGGTGCCGCGTTGCTGGACCTCGTCGGCGATCAGCCGGTTCTTGCGGTCGAGGAAGAGCAGGCGGAAGGACTCGCGCGTCTCGTAGGCCATGCTTGCCCGGCAGCAGTCGAGGACCTTGTTCCACGACGCCATTACCGGCCGCTCCATCGCCTCCGCCTTGGCCAGACGCAGCGCCGCCGCCTGCGCCGTCTTGATCGCGACGATGCCGGCTTCCTTCAGACCTTTGACCTCGGCCAGCTGCTGGGGCGGTGCGCTCAGCACCCGTTGGAAGCTGCCGAAACGCTCGATCAGGGCCTTGGCGAGGGGCTTGGTGTCGCCGCGCGGGTTCGATGCGAACAGCATCAACTCCAGGAGCTCGTAGTCGGGCAGGGCGTCGCCCCCGGCGTCAAGGAAACGCGTGCGCAGCCGCTGCCGGTGGCCGTGGTAATGCGGCTTGGGTTTCTTGTCGCCACTGCCCGTCATGCGGCACCGGCCTCGCGCGTCAGTCCGACGAGGTCGCGCTGACCGGCAGCAGGCGAACGTCTTCGGGATCCTGGCGCGGCCTGATCCGCGGGTCGGGGGCACCGCGGCCGACGATGCGCAAGGCCGCCTTGGCGCCCTTATGCGCCGGATTGATCCGCAGAACATGGCGATAGTCGACCGCCGCCAGGTTTCGTTGGCCGCGGAAATGCCTGACCAGCCCCCGCAGGTAATAGCCATGGTACTTGTTGGGGCGCATCGAGATCACGGTGGTGGCATCGGAGTAGGCTTGGTCGAACCGCTTCAGGCGCAGGTTCATCAGGCCCCGGACATAATGCGAGGTGAAGGTCGGGCGAATGCTGATGGCCGTGTTCAGGTCCTCGATCGCGCCCAGATTGTCCTTCTGGATGCCGCGGACGAGGCCCCGCGATTGGTAGGCGAGGTGGTTCGTCGGATCGGCCGTCAGCGAGGCCGTATAGTCGGCCCGCGCCGCGGAAAATCGGTTCGTCGAGTGATAGGCAAGGCCGCGGACGAGATAGGCAAGCGACAGGCCGCGCGGCTGCAGCCGGCCCGAATTGATCGCATGATTGGCGAGCCGGATGGCGTCGCCGTAATTCTTGCGCTGCCAGGACCGAAAGGCGACCAGGACCGCTGAGCGCGGGGTCAGGCGTATCCGCCGGCCCTGCTGGTCGGTCGCTTGGACGTCGCCGCTGTCATAGGCCGTGACCCGCGATGTGCCGCCCGCACAGGACGCGAGGACGCCTGCCGCAATGCCGACGGCCGCGAGCGTGCAAACACCCCTGATCAACCGCGTCATGGATACCCCCGTATTCATCGGTGGCCACGGACCGGCCCCGAACGGGTTGCATTGTCAGCTGCCACTATCGCGCGCGAACCCGCCGAATCCAAGCCCCGGCGGTCGTCACGATTTCGGGATCAGCCTAAATTGTAGGGCGGTTTGTGGAGGTTTTTGGGCGACAGGGTAAAGATTTCGACCCCGTCGGCGGTAACACCGATCGAATGCTCGAATTGGGCCGAGAGCTTCTTGTCCTTCGTCACCGCGGTCCAGCCGTCGTCCCAGAGCTTTGTCTGGGGTTGGCCGGCATTGACCATCGGCTCGATGGTGAAAATCATCCCTTCGCGCAGGACAAGATCATGGCCCGGCGGGTAGGCCAGCTCACCTTGCCGGTTGCGGCCACGAATACGCGACGTATGAAAATGCAGCACACTGGGCGCGTCGTGGAAGATCCGGCCGACCCCGTGGCCGCAAAACTCCTCGACGACAGAAAAGCGCTCGTTCTCGACATAGTGCTGAATGACCCGGCCGATCTCCGAAAGCCGCGAGCCGGGGCGCACGGTTTCGATGCCCATCATCATCGCCGTGTGCGTAACCTCGATCAGCCGCTGGGGGAGCACCTTGATCTCGCCCACCGGGAACATGCGGCTGGTGTCGCCGTACCAGCCGTCGACGATCGGGGTGACGTCGATGTTAATGATGTCGCCCTCGCGCAGCTTTTTCTCGTCGCTCGGAATGCCGTGGCAGACGACGTGATTGACGCTCGTGCAGATCGACTTCGGAAAGCCGCGATAATTGAGCGGTGCCGGTATGGCGCCGTGGTCGAGCGTGTAATCGTGGCAGATGCGGTCGAGCTCGCCCGTCGTCACGCCCGGTTGAACATGTGCCGCGATCATGTCGAGCATCTCGGCGGCCAGGCGTCCGGCGCGGCGCATGCCTTCGAAGCCGTCCGGGCCGTGCAGCTTTACCGAACGGGTTTCAGCGGCGGCCGTGGCGATGTCTTGCTGGTTCATGGCGCAGATGGACGTTGGGCGGGCGGTTACCGACGGAAATGGGATGCTGCTCGGCCGATCGCAAGTCAGCTAAGGCGCATTGAACGCCTTCGCTGAATGCAATGCAAGTCGCGCGCCATTATCACGCGTATCAGGCGAGTAAATTGTTAAGAGCTGTGATCTTTGAGGCGCGCTATCCCTGATCAGGTCCGAATCTCAAGGGAATCCGAGACTGCAATGCCATCTGGATCGAGGGAGCAGCGCACCGCCAGCGTCTCGACGCCGGCCGCCGTCGCGTGCTTGAGGGCCTCGGCATAGCCGGGATCGATGTCGGCCGCGACGGCGAACTGCCCGCAATCGGCGCGCTGGGCCAGGTAGAGCATCACGGCGCGGGAGCCCTCGGCGACCATCGCCGCGAGCTCGCCCAGATGCTTGGCACCGCGCTTGGTGACGGCGTCGGGAAACTCTGCGATGCCTATGCCGCCTCCGTTGCGCCGCATGGTGACGCTCTTGACCTCGACATAACAGTCGGGCCGGCCGTCGTCCTGAAGCAGCAGATCGATGCGCGAGTTGACCCCGTAGCGGACCTCGCGGCGGATCGTGCCGTAGCCGGCGAGCGGCTCTATCATGCCCGCCTCGATCGCCTCCAGCGCCAGCGCGTTTGCCCGGTTGGGGTTGACGCCGACGAGGCCGCCC
>CAZBRE010000233.1:0-4779 GCA_964494065.1 uncultured Alphaproteobacteria bacterium | reverse complement strand
ATTCGTCGACGGACTTGACCTGAAGGCGCGGATTGAAGGCGCGCTCCTCGGCGATAGTGCTCACGGTGTCGCCCTTATAGTCGTGCGCCGGATAGACCAGCGTCTCTTCAGGCAGCTTGAGCAGGCGGCCGAAGATCGAGTCGTATTGCGCCCGCGCATCGCCGTTCTGGAAATCGGTGCGCCCGGTGCCGCGGATCAGGAGCGTGTCGCCGGTGAACACCCGGTCCGGCAGGATGTAGCTGTAGGAATCGTCGGTGTGGCCTGGGGTGTAGGCGACGTCCAGGCTCAAACCCTCGATGCCGACACTGTCGCCGTCGCGCACGCGGATAGAGACCACGTCCGCCTTGGACTGCTCGCCCATCACGGTGATGCAATTGGTGCGCTCCCGGAGCGCATCGAGGCCGGTGATGTGATCGGCATGGAGATGGGTGTCGATCGCCTTGACCAGCCTGAGGTCGAGCTCATTGAGCAGCTGGATGTAGCGGTCGACCCGCTCAAGCACGGGATCGACGATCAGCGCCTCGCCGCCATGGCGGCTCGCGAGCAGATAGGTGTAGGTGCTTGAGGTCCGATCGAACAGCTGGCGGAAGATCATGACGCAAAATTAGGCCACGTCGATGTCGCCGCCAAGACGCAACCCGGCGATGAGGCCGCAAGACCGGTGGGCATCGACCGCGGGGGGACAAAGGGACCCCCACGGCGTTCGGCCTGGTCTGGACCGAGGCCTCAGCTTTTCTTGGTGATGACGATCTCGAGATATTCGCCAGGCGCGACCAGCGTGCCGTCCTTGGCGACATTGACGTCGTCGAGAAGGGCGTAGAGGTCGGCTTCCAGCGCCTCGCGTGCCTCTGCGTCGATCGCGGCGAACGCCTTCAGCACCGGACCGTAATAGGTGCGGAACAGCTCGACCCAGTGCTGCGGCGACTTGTAGCGAAAGGCGAAGTGCTTCTTCTCCGCGGCAATCTCGGCATTGGCGCCGAACAGGGCCTCGAGATGGGCGTTCGTGCCCCACAGCGCCGGCGATTTCATGCCCGGCACCGGCGGCACATATTTGCCGATGGTCTTGAACAGCCTGCCGATGAAGCCCTCCGGGGTCCAGTTGGCGAGGCCTATTCTGCCACCGGGGCGGCAGACGCGTATCAGCTCGCTCGCGGCGCCTTCATGGTTCGGGGCGAACATGATGCCGAAGGTCGACAGCACGACATCGAAGCTCGCGTCGGCGAAGGGAAGGTTCTCCGCGTCGGCTTCTTGGAAGGTGACGGGAAGGCGGTCGGCTTCGGCACGCTCCCGGCCGCGCGCCAAGAGCGAGCCGACATAGTCGGTCGACGTGACGTCGGCGAAGCGGCGCGCCGCTGCGAGTGTGGCGTTGCCGTTGCCGGCGGCGACATCGAGGACGCGTTGGTTGCTGCGGAGATCGACGGCTTCGCACAGCGCTTCGCCGACGAGCTGCAAGGTGGTGCCGATCCTGGCGTAGTCGCCCGAGCCCCAGGCGATCTGCTGGCGGCCCTTGACCGCGGCGAGATCGATGGTTGGAGAGGCCACGGTCTGCAAGTTCATGGCGGGGAGTGCTCCCTTGGCGGTTTTGACGGTTATTCCGGGATGGTCTCGCCGGAGCCGCCGAACTCGGCGGGAAAGTCCTTGAACTTGGGCAGGCCGTCGCGCATCGGCAGCACGGTCTCGGCGTAGTTCACGTGCACTCCGGGCGCGAATTTGAGCGTCGGGATGGTCGCGGCGTAGACGTCGACCATACCGAGCGAGGGGTGATTGGTCATGACGTGGCCACCGCATTTGGCGCAGTACTGCCTCTGACTGAGGGGCGACTTCTGAAAGGTGGCGAGATGCTCGGCGCCCGCGGTGACCTTAACCGCTTCCGGCTTCCACAGCGTGAAGGCATTGACCGGCGCGGCTGACCACGACCGGCAGGAGTTGCAATGGCAGTATCCCATCCCCTCCGGCTCGCCGGTCACTTCGACCTGGACCGCGCCGCAGAAGCATTGTCCCTTGTGTACCATCGTGGACCCTTCTCCGTTTTTGATCTCGATTTTCCGTTCGGCTCGCGGGCGATGCCCGTTTTGGTGGGCCGTATCCGAGTGTAGACCGTATCTAGGTACTGTCATGGCGGGCGCGAATGATCGGGCGTCCGCAGCCCTTGACAGCGCGTCCGGGATGGGAGGCATCTAAGGGAGGCCCGGGCGGGTTGCGCCGAAGCTGGAGACCCTGATGAGTGCAGACGCGTTGTCCGACGTACTGCGAACGGTCCGGCTGACCGGCGCCACATTTTTCGATGTCGTGGCAAGGGCGCCCTGGGTTGCGGAGCAGCCGAGCCGGGAGATGGTCTTGCCCAAGATCCTTCCCGGCGCCGAGCATCTGATCGCCTATCACGTCGTCATCGAGGGGCGGTGCTTCGGCAATATCATCGGCGAGGATCCGATCGCGGTCGAGGCGCGCGAGGTCATCGTCTTCACCAGGGGCGATCCGCATGTCATGGCGAGCGATCCCGGCATGCGCGCCGATCCCGTCACCCAGGACAAGATCGACGCCGTCACCGCTGGGCAACTCCCGTTCTACGCCACTTATGGTGCCGGAGAGGGGCCGGTCACCAAGCTCGTTTGCGGCTTTCTCGCCTGCGACGCGCGGCCGTTCAATCCGCTGCTCGATAATTTGCCGCCGGTGATCAAGGTTGGCGACCCTGAAGGCAGCGACCAGGGCTGGTTCGGCCAATTCATCCGCTTCGCCATGATGGAGTCGGCGGAGAAGCGCGCCGGCGGCGAGAGCGTGCTCGCCAAGCTGAGCGAGCTGATGTTCATCGAGGTCATTCGCCGCTACATCGAGGCGTTGCCGCCCGAGCAGTCCGGGTGGCTTGCGGGCTTGCGCGATCCCTTCATCGGCAAGGCGCTGGCGCACATGCACCGGCGGCCGGCCCATGATTGGTCCCTCGAGGAGTTGGCGCGCGAGGCCGGTCTGTCGCGCTCGGTCCTTGCCGAGCGCTTCGCCGATGTCGTCGGCATGCCGCCGATGCATTACCTCGCGAGATGGCGGATGCAGATCGCGTCGGGGCTGCTGGCGGAAGGCCGCGCCAATGTCGCCACCATCGCCAACGAGATCGGGTACGATTCCGAAGCCTCGTTCAGCCGCGCCTTCAAGAAAATGGTCGGGGTGCCGCCCTCGGTGTGGCGCCGCCGCGCCCGCGCCGCCTAGGGCCGCGAAGCGGTCGCGAAGTAGTTGACGTCGGCATCACGGCCCAGCCGCCATTCATCGGCGAAGGGGTCGTACATCATCCCCGTGGTGTCGGTGAGCTTCAGGCCAGCCCCGCTCAGAGCCGAACGAAGTTCGTCCGGGGTGACGAAGCGGTCCCATTGATGGGTGCCGACGGGCAGCCAGCGCAAAATGTACTCGCCACCGACGATGGCGAGCGCGAAGGCCTTGAGGGTGCGGTTGAGCGTGGAGAGGATCAAGATGCCGCGGGGCTTCACCAGCGGCGCGATGGCCTTGATCAGCGCCGGCACGTCGGGGACATGCTCGACCACTTCCAGGAGCAGCACGGCGTCGAAGCTGGTACCCCGCGCGGCAAGCTCCTCGGCCGTCGCCACCTGGTAGTCGATGTCGAGGTCGCACGCCTCGGCATGGGCTCGTGCGGCGGCTACCGCCTCCTCGCCCGGGTCGATGCCGGTGACGCGAGCGCCGAGCCGCGCCAGCGGCTCGCACACGAGGCCGCCGCCGCAGCCGATGTCGAGCACGCTCAAACCTTCGAGGCTCTTCGCTTCCTTGGCGTTGCGCTTAAAGGCGCGGCAGATCTGGTTGCGGATATAGGTGAGCCGGGTCGGGTTGATGCGATGCAGCGGCTTGAACGGGCCGTTCGCGTCCCACCATTCGCCGCCGAGCTTGGCGAAGCGGGCAACCTCGTCGCGGTCCAAGGTCGGGGTGCTGTGCGGCGTGGGGGGCATGGGCGGCATTGGCCGCTGGCCTTAAGCCCCTGTCAAGCACTGGGACAAGGAGCTGCCTCCCATCCAAGGGAGCTAGGTTGCAGCGGCGCCCCGCACTCACTATGAAGAGCGCGTTCTGGCCGGCCCGGCGTGGCCGGCCTTAATCTTGCTTGGGGAGTGGGCATGTCGCTGTTGGTGCTCAAATTCGGTGGAACCTCCGTCGCCGATATCGGCCGCATCCGCAACGTCGCCGCGCATGTGAAGCGCGAGATCGACGCCGGGCACGCTTGCGCCGTGGTGGTCTCGGCCATGGCCGGCCAGACCAATCAGCTGGTGGCTCTCGTCGAAGAGGCCTGGGGCTTCAATCAGCGGCGGCAAGGAAATGGGCCTGAGATCTCCGCCGCCTATGACGCCCGAGAATATGACGCGGTGGTCGCCTCCGGCGAGCAGGTCACCTCGGGCCTGCTCGCGCTCGTGCTCCAGTCCCTCGGCGTTTCGGCGCGGTCCTGGCAGGGCTGGCAGATCCCGATCGCAACCGACGGCGCCCACCGCGCCGCGCGCATCACCGGCGTCGCCGTCGATGGCTTGAAGGCGCGGATGCGGGAGGGCGAGGTGGCCGTGGTCGCAGGCTTCCAGGGGCTTGGTCCCGACAACCGCATCGCGACCCTCGGGCGCGGCGGCTCGGATACGAGCGCGGTCGCGCTTGCCTCCGCGCTCGAGGCCGACCGCTGCGACATCTATACGGATGTCGACGGTGTCTACACCACCGACCCCAGGATCGTCGCCCGCGCCCATCGGCTGCCCAGGATCTCCTATGAAGAGATGTTGGAGATGGCCTCCCAAGGTGCCAAGGTGC
>CAZBRE010000232.1:0-4787 GCA_964494065.1 uncultured Alphaproteobacteria bacterium | reverse complement strand
TCCCCTAGGGGACGCCAGCGACTTCGTCGCCTTTTCCTTGCCGCTCTAGAGCCGATAAACCCGTGCCGCGGTGGCACCGAAAATCGCGTCCTGCTCGGTCATCGAGAGCCCGGCGGCGGCCATCCGGAAGGCGCCGAAGAGCGATCCGTAGTCGGTCCACAGCTTCTCGACCGGGAAGTTGGAGCCGAAGAGGCAGCGGTCGGCGCCGAACACGCCCACCGTCGCCCCCATCATCGTGGCGATGAAATCGGGATCGTTCTTGCGGATGAAGGTGCCGAAGGCCGAGAGCTTCGCGACCACGTTCTTGCGCGCCGCGAGCAACGCCGTCCCCTCGCGCCAGGCCTCCCAGCCCTCGTCCGACGTATCCTCCAGCATGCCCGCATGCTGGAGGACGAAGGTGACGCGCGGACACGCCGCCGCGAGCCCCGCCGCATCCGCCATCTGAGCCGGGAAGACCTGGAGATCGAAGCTCCAGCCGTAATCCGCCAGATGCGCGACGTTGGCCTGCAGCGTCGGGTCAGCCGCCAGATCGGGCCGCGCCGCAAAGCGGTAGGCCGGGTTCTTGTGCCAATGGAGCTGCTGGCGCAGGCCCCGCATCAGCGGATATTTCGCGAGCCGGTCGAGCTGCGGGCGCACATCGTCCACCGTGAAGTCGGCATAACCCACGATCGCATTCGGCCAGCCGTGATCGGCGGCCACCGCCTCGACCCAGGCAACCTCGTCCTCGGCCCGCTCCGGCGCCCAGTTGGCCTGCACGTAGACCGACCGCTCGATGCCCGTCCCGGCGATGTCCGCCAGATACTCCTCGATGCGGTAGTCGCGCTTCAGCGCATCGTACTCGCCGAAGATGCGCGGCTGATCGGGCCCGTTGAGCCATGGCATGTCCGCCTTGCGCCAGATGTGATGGTGGGCGTCGATCATGGGGTCCCTCGTTCACGAAACGGTTGCCGCCGAGCGACGGCACACGTGTTTCATGATATCGTGGCCGGCCAGACCAGGAACGGAGAAACGACCATGGCCGCCAGATCTTTCTTCGCCGGTTTTTTTGCTCCCATCACCGCTGCTAGCCTGCGCGTCCCGAAACGAACAGCGCGGCGGAGCGTGCTTTCGGGCGCAGCGATCCTTCTGCTCGCTGTCGCGGCCGGCCCCGACCTGGCCGCTGCGCGGTGCCTTCCGGTCGCCGATTACCAGGGCGGATCGATGAAATCCTTCGCGCGCACCACACCGCGCGTCTCCGCCGGCGTCCTACGAACCGCCGCGGCGGGCAGCGCTATGCGCGGGCCCAAGCTGCCGGCCGACTCGGTCGAGCTCACCTTTCTGGGGCACTCGACCTTTCTCATCCGCACCGCCCAGGACGCCACCGCGGTCACCGACTACAACGGCTATATCCGCGCGCCCTTCGCCCCCGACATCGTCACCATGAACCGCGCCCACACGACGCATTACGCCGACGTGATCGAGCCGGGCGTGAAGCACGTCCTCAAGGGCTGGATGGAAAAGGGCGTGATCCCGAGCCACAATGTCACCGTGCGCGACCTCCACGTCACCAACGTGCCGACGAATATCCGCGAGCATGTGGGCGACAGCGGCTGGGCCGGCAACTCGATCTTCATCTTCAAGTCGGCCTCGATGTGCATCGTCCATCTGGGCCATCTGCATCACCGCCTGATCCCCAGCCACGCCGCCAAGGTGGGCATGGTCGACGTGCTTCTGGCGCCGATCGACGACGGCTACACCATGCCGCAGACGCTGCTGGTCCAGGTCATCGACGACTTGCACCCCGCGGTCGTCGTGCCGATGCATTACGGATTCGGCGGCACGCTGGAAAAGTTCCTGGCTACGATGAAGTCGCGGAAATTCGACATCCGCATCGCCACATCGCGTAGTACCCGCTTCATGAAGGCGACGTTGCCGAGGCGGCCCACCGTGCTGGTGCTGCAGGGCGGCGGGATCTGAGGCTCGTGCGAACGCTGTGCATGGTGGCATGAGGCGACACGCGGATGTCAATGCCGCTCCGGGCGTCGCGGCCCCAAAGCGCAACGACAGTCCGCGCCACGGTTAGCTACTTTTCGAACGTTAGCGTCGCCGGCGAGATCAGCACACCGAATGCCTCGCACCAGATCACGACACTGCCGAACTTCTTGAGATCGACGCCCGCCGGAATTTTGAAGTTCTGCGCCCCCTGAAACGCTCGCAGCCGGCCGAGGTCGACAAACATCGTCCCCTTCACGTCCGACGAAGCCTTGATGTCGGTCTTGGGCACCAGGTAGACGTGGAATTTCGGCCCCGGACCAACCTCGAAGTCGCTCTCCAGGCGCACCGTGTCGCTATAGACGGTGACCCTACCCTTGCCGTAATGCACCGGATCGCTGGGGTTCGCATGGATGAAGGTCCCGCGCGCCGTGACCGTCTTGTCGGGGCTGACCGGCGCGTCCATCGCGACCTGCCCGGCGAGGAATATATAGGGGTAGACGAATATCCCGCCGGCAAAACCCGCCATGGCGCCTAGCACGCCACCAACAAAGAAAACCGCTATCAACCGTTTCATCGCTGTTTCTCCATTCGCTCAGCCCGGACATCGCGGTCCTGGGTTCAGATTCCAATCCGGCACCGTCGTCTTCGCCTCAAACGCGACGCCGCGCATCTCTGCTCGCGCAATCGAAAGAAGTCCTGGCCGAGAAGCGGTGGCCGCTTTGCGGCCACCGTCTCGCAACCTCCTCGAAACCTCTACGAGGGTGTGTCGGCTATTTGCGCATCATGCCCTGCTGGGCCGGACCGCCGATCTGCTCGAAGGTCAGCGTGCCGACCGCGACCCGCTTGCCACCGTGCTTGAAGTGACGCGAGTCGTTGAGGCGCGCCGGCTTCCACGGCTTGCTTTCCTTGTCGGCGGCCTGATAGGTGCGCCCATCGTCGGTCCCGGCATCGTAGGCATAGACCGTCACCGTCGTCCGCATAACCCATTTGCCGTCCTTGAAGAGGCGGACGTTGCGCACGCCGGCGAACCAGTCGGGGCTCGGCGCGATCATCGCCGTGAGCGAAACCATCGGATGGCGCGCATCGGCCTTGAAGGTCACGGTCGAGCTGCCCGGAGGGCCGAAGATCGGGCTGGTCTCGATCAGCGTGCCGGCGGTGCCGGCGCGGATCGCGGCGCGGATCTCGTCGTCGAACGGGCTGTGCTGCCCATGCTCGGAGAGGTTCTTCAAGCCCCGCGTTGCGACCTTGCCCGGCTTGAAGAGCACGTAACCGCCATTGTGCGTGGCGCCGATCAGCCCCGAGAAGTGGGCACCCTTCGGGTACTCGATGGGGTGGGTCGCCTTGCTCCAGGTGCCGTTGAAGGTCACCTTGTAGGTGACACTCGTCTCCGTCCCGCTGGCGGTAGTGGCGGCCAGTGCCGTTCCGATGGCAAACACGGCTGCGGCGAGTGAAACGATCTGCTTTCTCATTGAACTATCCTCCGTGAATTGCCGGGATACACCCGCCAATCGGGCGCCCCGCAATTGACGCAGACGCTATCGCCGCCGCGTTTCCGCGTGAAATATCGCTTCTCTATGATTTCGATAGCCTGCGTGCAGGCAGGTGCGCGGCAACCGGTCTAGCGCGCTGCCGACCAGTCATGCGCCTTGGCGAGGCGGACCAATGCGTCGACTGCGGGCGAAAAGCGCCGCCCGGCGACGGTCACGAGCGAGACCGTGCGGCTCATCTCCGGGTTCACCAGCAGGCGCGTTCCAATGCCGGGCAGCGTCGGCAGGTGCTCGGGCATCACCGCACAGCCCAGGCCCGCCACGACCAGCGCCTGGATCCAATCCTCGCGCTCGCTGCTGTAGACGATGTTCACCTTGGGCGCCGGCAGCTTGTAGTGATTGGTGCGGAGATCGGGAAACTCGCAGTTGAGCCGCATCAGGTAGTCGGCGCCGTCGAGGTCGTGAAGCGTTACCGCGTTCAACGCCTCGAAGCGGTGGCCCGGGCCGAACGCCACCGTATAGCGCTCGCTGAACAGCGGATGCGTATCGAAGCGCTCGGGCAGATCGGGCAGCGCCACGATGGCGACGTCGAGCGCACCGTCCATGAGCTCGTCCACCAGTACCCGGCCGCCGGTTTCGCGCAGCGTGAGCTCGGCGGAAGGCACGCGCGAACGGAGCTGGGTCAGGAAGCCGATCATCCGCGAGGGTCCGATCGTGCACATGATGCCGAGGCGCAGGGGCGCGGTGTCGAGCGTGGCGAACTGCTGCGCCGCCTGGCGCGCGGCGTCGCTCTCCCCCAGCATCTTCGCGAGATGCGGCTGGACCAGTCGGCCGAGATCGGTGATGTGGGTTCGCCGCCGCTCGCGGCGGAAGAGCGGGCCGCCCAGCTCCTCTTCGAGGTTCTTGATCGCCCGGGTCAGCGAGGGCTGGGCGACGTTGCACTGCTCGGCCGCCCGCGTGAAATTGAGCGTTTCGCACACCGCGAGGAAGTACCGGACCTGGTGCATTTCCATAGGCGCCGTCCTCGTAGACGTGGCGAACCAATCCGCCGTCTTTAGGTGACCTGAACGCGCTCGTCGCGGCCGACGGCAAAAATGATGCATGACTAAGGTTGCCAGCGCAATTACTCACGACGCGGTGCTAATTGCAGCGGCGCAGGCGGGTGCGCTTTGATAGAACCCGTCCATCACCATCGGCAACGCAGCGCAAAACCGGGGAAGCACCCATGGCCGGGATCGTCGTCCATCATCTGAACAACTCGCGCTCGCAGCGCGTGCTCTGGCTGCTCGAGGAGCTCGGCCTCGACTACGAGGTCAAGCGCTACGA
>CAZBRE010000231.1:0-4843 GCA_964494065.1 uncultured Alphaproteobacteria bacterium | reverse complement strand
AGCTGCAGCACCTCGTAGCGCTGGATGCCGCCGAACTCGACATTGCGGCGGATCTCGCTGTTCTCGATCAGCGCGCGGGGCGGCGGGGCGGCGTGCGCCGCCGAGGCGGCCAGGATGGCGGCAATCGTGGTGAGAAGGATCGTTCGCATGGTCTGTCGTCTCCCAACATCAGTCGAGCGCAGTGGCATCGCCGTATTGCTGAATACGCCGCCGCGATCGAATTGGATGCCTTGTTGCTCGCAAGCTCACGCCACGGACAGATGGGCGGCTGCCGGGCCGTCGCCAAGTCACAATTGAGCGATGGGGATGAACGCGACCGTGTGCGTGAGGGCCGCGGGAACAGCGAGCCGCCCGGAGGTCTACTAGGAGACGCCCTAGTAGACGGTATCGGCGGCGTCTGGGGCGCTCGCCGGCGCGCTAGTACATCTCGGTCTTGTAGTTCGTCTGGATGTAGTCCTCGATCTCGTCGGCCGTCCCGCCGGGATTGCGCTGGTCCTTGACGATCTGGCCGTAGCGCGGGAAGTCGCCGCGGTCGATCCGGGTCTCGGGGTCCCAGAGCCGCGAGCGCTTGAGCGCCTTGGCGCAGTGGAAGAAGACCGTGTCGATCTCGATCTTGATGCCGAGCGCCGGCTTCTGGCCCTGCACGGCCATATCGTCGAGCAGCGCGGCGTCGCGCGTGATGCTGGCCTTGCCGTTGAGGCGCAGCGTCTCCTCGATGCCCGGCACGAAGAAGATCACCGCCACCGAAGGCTGCTCGAGGATGTTCTGCATCGTATCGAGCCGCCGGTTGCCCCTGCGGTCGGGGATCAGCACGGTCTTGTCGTCGACCACCTTGACGAAGCCCGGCGGGTCGCCGCGCGGCGAGACGTCGGCCTTGCCGTCGGCGCTCATGCTGGAAAGGCAGAGGAAGGGAGACAGCTCGATGAAACGCCGGCAATGCTTGTCGAGTGCCGGCATTTCCTTGGTCGCCGCGAGCGCCATCGGCTCGTCGATGATCTCGCGCAGAGCTGTTGTATCGGTGATTTGCTCGTTCATCGGGACGCTCCCGTGCTAGGTCGCGCGCAGTTTATCACCATACGGCGATCAGAACAGGCGCGAGAGCCGTCCTGGACTCACACGTCCAACTCGTCCACGAACCGCGCGCGTTCCTGAATGAAGGCGAGGCGGAGCTCGGGCTTGCGGCCCATCAGCGCCTCGACCGTGCGCAGCGTGTGGCCCTTCTTGTTGCCGGCGGCGGTCTCGTCGGCGTCCGACGGGATTACGACCCGCATCAGCGTGCGCTTCGATGGGTCCATGGTGGTGGATTTGAGCTGGGAGGAGGGCATCTCACCCAGGCCCTTGAAGCGGCTGATCTCGACCTTGCCGGCGCCCTTGAACTGCTTCTTCATGATCTCGTCCTTGTGGGCGTCGTCGCGGGCGTAGATCACCTCGCCACCTTTCGCCAGCCGGTAGAGCGGCGGCATGGCGAGATAGAGATGCCCGCCCTCGATGAGCTCCGGCAGGTCCTTGTAGAAGAAGGTGAGGAGCAGCGAGGCGATATGCGCGCCGTCGACGTCGGCGTCGGTCATGATGATGACGCGTTCGTAGCGCAGCCGGCCTTCGTCGTAATTGGCGCCGGTGCCGCAGCCGAGCGCCTGCACGAGGTCGCGCAGCTCCTGGTTCTGGCTCTGCTTCTCCGCCGAGGCCGAGGCGACGTTGAGGATCTTGCCGCGCAGCGGCAGGATCGCCTGGGTCTCGCGCATCCGCGCCTGCTTGGCCGAGCCGCCGGCGCTGTCGCCCTCGACCAGGAAGATCTCGGTGCCTTCGGCCGATTGCCGCGAGCAGTCGGAGAGCTTGCCCGGCAGCCGCAGCTTCCGGGTCGCCGATTTGCGGTCGAGCTCCTTCTGGGCTTTCCGGCGCTTGCGGTCCTCGGCCTTCTCGATCAGCCGCTCCATCAGGCGGCGCGACGAGGCGGGGTCGGCCGAGAGATAGTGGTCGAAGTGGTCCTTGATCGTGTTCTCGACCAGCCGCGCGGCCGACGGCATGCCGAGGCGCTCCTTGGTCTGACCCTGGAATTCGGGATTGTTGACGAAGAGCGAGAGCACGATCGCGGCCCCCTCCATCACGTCGTCGCCGCTGATCAAGCCAGCCTTCTTGTTGCCGATCAGCTCGCCATAGTCGCGGAGCCCTTTGGTGAGCGCGGCGCGCAGGCCCTGTTCGTGGCTGCCGCCCTGCGTCGTCGGCACGGTGTTGACGTAGGAGTTGATGAAGCCGTCCTCGTCGCCGGGCCAGGCGATCGCCCATTCGATGCGGCCCTCGCCATTCAGCGAGACCGAGCTCGCAAAGGGATCCATGAAATGCGTCGGGCGCTTGCCGATCGCTTCGGCGAGGAAGTCGCGGATGCCGCCCGGAAAGCAAATGGTCTCCGACTGCGGCGTGTCGCTGCCCTCGGGCACGAGGCTCTTGTCGCACGACCAACGGATCTCTACGCCGCCCGAGAGATAGGCCTTCGAGCGGGCCATCCGGTAGACCCGCGAGGGCCGGAACGCGGCCTTGGCCCCGAAGATCTCGGGGTCGGGGTGAAACCGCACCGTGGTGCCGCGCCGGTTGCTGACCTTGCCCGCCTGCTTCAGCTTGCCCTTGGCCTTGCCCCGCGAATAGCTCTGTTTCCATAAGACGCGGTCGCGCGCGACCTCGATATCGAATTGATCGGAGAGCGCGTTCACCACGGAGATGCCGACGCCGTGCAGACCGCCCGACGTCCCATAGGCTTTGCCGCCGAACTTGCCGCCGGCATGCAGCGTAGTGACGATCACCTCGAGCGCCGATTTCGATTTGAACTTGGGGTGCGGGTCGACCGGGATGCCGCGGCCGTTGTCGCGCACGGTGACGGCGCCGTCGGCGGCGAGCTCGAGCTCGATCCAACTCGCATGACCCGCCACCACCTCGTCCATCGCATTGTCGAGGGCTTCGGCGATCAGATGATGCAGCGCCCGCTCGTCGGTGCCGCCGATATACATGCCCGGACGCCGACGCACCGGCTCCAGACCCTCCAGCACCTCGATATCCTTGGCCGTATAGCTGTCTTCGGCCGATTTCGCCTTTCGGCGTCCGGTCACCGCCACGTTACGTCCTGATTTTGCCTGGTTTTTCTGACTGAATAGATCCGGCGTCGCCGTCATGCCGCACTCCAGGAGAACCGATTGCAGTACATATAGTTAATGTCGGGTGGTCTCGCGAGACGCCCTATACTGTATTCTGTGCCGGTGGTCATCACAAGATATTGATTTATTGTATGATTGCACCGCGCATCGGGACACCCGATGATGGTCCATGGCGGGGAAGGGGGTGCAGGATGACGAATGGGACGGCCGACTATGCCCTGATAACGGGAGCATCGAGCGGCCTGGGCGCGGAATTCGCGCGTCAACTGGCCGCGCGCGGCTACAATCTCATTCTGGCGGCGCGCCGCGCGGACCGGATGGAGGCATTGAAACGGGAGATCGGCGAGACCTCGTCGGCCACGCAGATCGAAATCATCGTCTCCGATCTCTCGACCGACGACGGACCGCAAAAGCTTTACGACGCGATCAAGCAGAAGAACCTGCCGGTCGACGTGCTGATCAACAACGCCGGGTTCGGCATCTACGGCCGCTATGCGGAAACGGACTGGGCGCGCGAGCGCGAGCTGTTACAAGTGGACATTTTTGCCGTGGCACATCTGACCAAGCTCTTCGCCACCGATATGATCGCACGCGGCGGCGGCCACATCCTTCAGGTCTCCTCGATCGGCGGCTACCAGCCGACACCGACCTATGCCATCTACTCTGGGGCGAAAGCCTTCGTGCTGCTGTTCGGCGAAGCGCTCAACTTCGAGCTCAAGCGCAAGAACGTGAAGGTGACGGTCTTGTCTCCCGGCGTGACCGCGACCGAGTTCCTTGACGTCGCGGGCCAACGGCGCACGCTCTACCAGAAGCTCACCATGATGCAGGCGCCGCGCGCGGTCCGCGAGGGGCTGAATGCGCTCTTCCGCGGCAAGCCGAGCGTCGTGGCGGGCCTGCTCAACGCCTTTCTCACCTGGTCGACGCGACTGCTGCCGCGGCGCTTGCAGGCCTTCGTCGCCTATGCGGTGATGCGCAACTAGTCCCGACGACGAACCAAAGGAGCCGCCCATGGCGCGATCATCGACCGGCGGCACGGCCTCCGCCGAGCCCAAGGGGACGCTCATGATCCGCACCCTTGCCATGCCCACGGACACCAACATCGTGGGCGACATCTTCGGCGGCTGGCTGCTGTCGCAGATGGACATCGCCGGGGGCGAAGCGGCCGCCATGCGCGCGCAAGGGCGCACCGCCACCGTGGCGATCGAGGCGATGACCTTCCATCTGCCGGTCTTCGTGGGCGACGTGCTGGAATGCTATACCGGCGTCGAGCGGGTCGGCCGCACATCGATCGCCATGCGGGTCGAGGCCTGGGCGATCCGGCGCGGCACGCGCGAGCGGGTGCTGGTCACCGACGGGGTTTTCACCTATGTCGCGGTCGACCAGGACCGCAAGCCGCGGCCGGTGCCAGCTGAAAAATAACGAACGGGTAATAGACAATGATCGACGCGTACTACTGGGGCACGACGAACGGCCACAAGATGCTAATCGCCCTCAAGGAAATGGACGTTGAACACAAGCTGATCCATGTCGATATCGGCCGAGGCGACCAGTTCGACCCGGCCTTCCTCAAGATCGCGCCCAACAACAAGATCCCCGCCATCGTCGATCACGACCCGCCGGGGGGCGGCGCGCCGGTTTCGCTCTTCGAATCGGGCGCGATCCTGCTCTATCTCGCCGAGAAGAGCGGCAAGCTGCTGCCC
>CAZBRE010000230.1:0-4858 GCA_964494065.1 uncultured Alphaproteobacteria bacterium | reverse complement strand
CCGAGCAGATCGCCGCGAAACTCGGCGATCGTCTGCGGCCGGTCGGTTTCCATGATCGACAGCGCGCGGTCGATGGTCTCGAGAAGCGGTCGCGAGAATCCCTTGCGCGCGGCCTCGACGGCCGGCTTCAAGGGGTCGGGGTTTCCGCGCGCCTGCGAGGACAGCCGCGTCGGCGCATCGACCGGCGGCTCGTCGGTCACCAGCAGATACATCACTGCACCGAGCGCATAGATGTCGGTCCACGGCCCCTGATGGCCGCTCGTCTCGTACTGCTCGTGCGGCGCGTAGCCGGGGGTGAAGATGCGGGTCAGGTTCTGGCTCTTCTCGCCCAGCGCCTGGCGGGCCGCGCCGAAGTCGATCAGCACCGGCGAGCCGTCGTCGCGGATGTAGATGTTGCCCGGCTTGATGTCGCGATGCAGGAAGCCGGTCGCGTGCACGCGCTCCAGGCCCTCCAGCAACGGGTCGATGATGTCGTAGATCTCGCGCTCGTTGAGTTTGCCGCCGGCGATCAGGAATTCCGCCAGGCTTTCGCCCTGCTGGTATTCCATCACCATGTAGGCGGTGCCGTTGGCGGCGAAGAAGCGGTAGACGGGCACGATGTTCGGATGGTGGAAGCTCACCAGCGTGGAGGCTTCCTTCTGGAACCGGTCGAGGCCCCAGCTGAATTCCTCGGCGTCGGCCGAGCTGATCGGCCGCACCGAGCTGTCGTCCGGATTGCGGTGGGCGATACCCGAAGGCATATATTCCTTGATCGCGACCAAGCGATCGATGGCGAGCTCTCGCGCCTTGTACGTCACCCCGAACGAGCCCGCGCCGAGGACGCCCTCGATGCGGTAGCCCTCGAACTGGTAGCCGTTCGGCAACGCGTTTTGATGGCGATCTTCCGCCATGGAACCGGTGTCCTTCGCGAGAATTGCTCGTCCGCGCCGGGCCCATCCCCACGCGACAGGGCCGACGCTATCGCAAAATGGCTCTGCCGGGAAGTGACGGTCGTCACGCCTGAGCCGGAAAACCGGCTCTATTTCGGGCGGATTTCCATTTGCCCATCGGGCCCCGAGCCGCTAAACCCCTTGCGCCGCCCCCCATTGCCGATGCCCCCATTTCGGAGGCCAGTGAGCCCGGAAGCGACGATATGAGCCGCGACGCCACGCGCGCCCTGCTGCCGGCAGGGCTGATCGACCATCTGCCGCCCGGCGCCGACCACGCCGCGGCGGTGGTGGAGCGCCTGCTCGCCTGCTTTTCAAGCCACGGCTACGAGCGGGTGAAGCCGCCGATGATCGAGTTCGAGGACACGCTGCTGACCGGCCCCGCCGCCCCGCTCGCCGAGCAGACCTTCCGGCTCATGGACCCGGTCTCCCAGCGCATGATGGGTCTCCGCGCCGACATCACCATGCAGGTCGCCCGCATCGCCACCACGCGCCTCAAGAAGGCGCCCCGCCCGGTCCGCCTCGCCTATGCCGGCGACGTCTTCCGGGTGCGCGCCGCCCAGCTCCGCCCGGAGCGCCAGTTCATGCAGATCGGCTTCGAGCTCATCGGCGCGCCCACCGCGGCAGCCGACGTCGAGGCGATCCTGCTCGCGACCGAGGCGCTGCGCGCCGCCGGCATCGAGACCATCTCGGTCGACTTGAACGTCCCCACCCTGGTCCCGGCGCTCTGCCGCGCCCTCGGCATCGACGACGGCGGGGCGCTGCGCGATGCCCTCGACCGCAAGGACGCCGCCGCGGTCGAGAAAGCCGCCGGCATCCACGGCGAGCTTTTCGCCAAGCTGCTCGCCGCCGCCGGCCCCGCGGCCAAGGCGGTGAAGGCCCTCCTGTCGCTCGGCCTCGACGGCGAGGCCGGTGCCGATGCCGAGCGCCTGGCCGAGGTCGCGGCGGCGGTGGCAGAGGCCGATCCGACGCTCAAGATCACCGTCGATCCGACCGAGCATCGCGGCTTTGAGTATCACACCGGGGTCGGCTTCACGCTCTTCGCCCCGCGGGTCCGCGGCGAGCTCGGCACCGGCGGGCGCTATCACGCCGATAATGGAGGTGGGGCCGACGGCGGCGCGGGCGAGCCTGCGACCGGCGCCACGCTCTATCTGGAGACCATTCTCCGCGCCCTGCCCGAGCCCGCGCCCGGCGAGCGGCTGTTCCTGCCCGCCGGTACCACGCTCGACCAGGCGCGAAAATTGCGCGAGAAGGGTTGGACCACGCTCGCCTGCCTCGACCCGGACACCGATCCGCAGGCAGAAGCGGCGCGCCTCGGCTGCACCCACATCCTCGCCGGCGGCAAGGCCCAGGCACTCAAGAAACCGGCCGCAAAGCCGGCGCAAAAGCCAGCCAAGAAAGGCAAATAGCGATGGCGAATGTCGCGGTCGTCGGCTCGCAATGGGGCGACGAGGGCAAGGGAAAGATCGTCGACTGGCTTTCGGAACGCGCCGACGTCGTGGTGCGCTTCCAGGGTGGCCACAATGCCGGCCACACGCTGGTAATCGGCGACGCCGTCTACAAGCTCAGCCTGCTGCCCTCGGGCATCGTCCGCGAGGGCAAGCTCTCGATGATCGGCAACGGCGTCGTCATCGACCCTTGGGCGCTGCTGAAGGAGATGGCGGGCCTCAAGCAGCAGGGCATCGAGGTCACGCCCGAGCGCCTCAACATCGCCGCCAATGCCTGCCTCATCCTGCCACTGCACGGCGAGCTCGACCGCATCCGCGAGGAGGCCCGCGGCGACGCCAAGATCGGCACCACTGGCCGTGGCATCGGCCCGGCCTACGAGGACAAGGTGGCGCGCCGGGCGATCCGGGTCTGCGACCTCGCCGACAAGGAGGCGCTGGAAGACAAGATCGAGCAGCTCCTCTTCCACCACAACGCGCTCCGCCGCGGGCTCGGCGCGCCCGAAATCGACGGCGATGCCCTGCTCGCCCAGCTTCTGGAGATCGGCCCGGAGATCACGCGTTTTTCAGGGAATGTCTGGCGCCGCCTCTCCGCGCTCCGCCGCGAGGGCAAGCGCATCCTCTTCGAGGGCGCGCAGGGCGCCATGCTCGACATCGACCACGGCACCTATCCCTACGTCACCTCCTCCAACACCGTCGCGGGTGCTGCGGCGGTCGGCTCCGGGCTCGGCCCCGGCGCGGTCGACTATGTGCTCGGCATCACCAAGGCGTACACGACGCGCGTCGGCTCCGGTCCCTTCCCGACCGAGCAGACCAACGAGATCGGCAAGCGCCTCGGCGAGCGCGGCCGCGAGTTCGGCACCGTCACCGGCCGCCAGCGCCGCTGCGGCTGGTTCGATGCAGTGATGGTGCGCCAGGCGGTCAAGGTCGCCGGCATCGACGGCATCGCGCTGACCAAGCTCGACGTGCTCGACGGCATGGACGAGCTCCAGGTCTGCGTCGGCTACAAGCAGGGCAACAAGGCGCTCGACTACTTCCCGGCCTCGTCCTGGGCGATGAGCCACATCGAGCCGGTCTACGAGACCCTCGAGGGCTGGCAGGAAAGTACTGCCGGCGCGCGGTCCTGGGTCGATTTGCCCGCCGCCGCGATCAAGTACATCCGCCACATCGAGGAGCTGATCGAGGCCCCCGTCGCCCTCCTCTCGACCAGCCCCCAGCGCGACGACACCATTCTGGTGCGCGACCCCTTCGCCGACTGAAACGCCGAAACCGTTTCAGCCGCGAAGCGGTTTCAGCCACACAGGCGCGGCCGAGCCTTTATTGTAGGGGCGGGTTTCAAACCCGCCCGCAATATGCCAACCCCGCGAGGACGAGCCGATGCTGAACGAGCTTCAGGAGAAATGGTGCGCCGAAAGCCGCTGGGACTTCTCAGACCTCAAGGCCCTCTTCATCAACTGCACGCTCAAGAAGTCGCCCGAACGCTCGCACACCGACGGGCTCGTCGACATATCCGCGGCGATCATGGAGAAGAACGGCGTCGCGGTGGAGCGCCTCCGCGCCGTCGACCACGAGATCGCCAGCGGCGTCTATCCCGACATGACCGACCACGGCTGGGACCGCGACGACTGGCCCGCGATCTTCGCGAAGGTCGAGGCTGCCGACATCCTGGTCCTCACCTCGGCGATCTGGCTCGGCGAGAAGACCTCCGTCTGCACCCGCGTGATCGAGCGGCTCTACGGCAACTCCTCGCAGCTCAACGACGCCGGCCAGTACGCATACTATGGCCGGGTCGGCGGCTGCCTCATCACCGGCAACGAGGACGGCGCCAAGCATTGCGCCATGAACATCCTCTATTCGCTCCAGCATTTGGGCTACGTCGTCCCGCCGCAGGCCGACGCCGCCTGGCTCGGCGAGGCTGGGCCGGGACCCTCCTATCTCGACGAGGGCTCGGGCGGACCGGAGAACGACTTCACCAACCGCAACACCACGTTCATGACCTGGAACCTGCTGCACCTCGCCCGCATGATCAAAGACGCAGGCGGTATTCCGGCGCATGGCAACCAGCGCGCCGCATGGGACGCCGGCTGTCGCTTCGACTTCGACAATCCGGATTACCGGTGAGCGCGAGGCGGTCCGGTCCCACCGTCTATCGATCTGCCGGCCGTCAGCGGCTAGATTGACACCGAACGACTCGGCCCGCCCATAAGGGGAGCGCGCTTACGATGTTCTACGAACCGGAAAAGAACGACCACGGCCTGCCGCACAACCCCTTCAAATCGTGCTGCATTCCGCGGCCGATCGGCTGGATCTCGACGCTGTCGCCGGAAGGCAAGCCGAACCTGGCGCCGTTCAGCCAGTTCCAGAACCTCACCTTCGATCCGCCCTACGTCATGTTCGCCGCCAACCAGCGCACGGTCGGCGGGCGCAAGGATTCGGTGGTGAACGCCGAGGCGACGGGCGAGTTCGTCTGGAACATGGCGACCTACG
>CAZBRE010000229.1:0-4877 GCA_964494065.1 uncultured Alphaproteobacteria bacterium | reverse complement strand
CGTCCCAGCCTTGGCGCGAGATCACGACCGGGAGGTTGACTCCCTGTTGTTGCAACCTTGTGCGCAGATCCTGCGTCGCTCGTTCCCAGACGCGCCCGGGCGCCGGTTCGGTTGTCAGTGCGACATCGCCGGTTCCCTGAAGCGTCAATTTGACCAGCAACTGGACCTGCTCCGCCACCGGCTCCAGGGAACGGCCAGCGCGGGGCGGCGGCCCGAGCACCGCGAACAGGGCGACGGTCAGAAGGCCGACCACCGAGACGATGGCAGCGATCAGGAGCAGGGCGATTTTGACGCGGAGGGTGTTCACGGCATCGCATCCAGAACATCGACTTTGACCGCGAGCTGGTAGCCGCCATTGCGCACGGTCTTGAACAGCTGCCGGTTGCCGGCATCGCCGAGCTTGCGACGCAGCCTGCTCACGAGCACGTCGATGGAGCGATCGAGCGCGTCGCCTTCACGGCCGCGCGTGAGGTCGAGGAGCTGATCCCGGGACAGGATGCGACCGGGCCGGTCGAGAAAGACCTTGAGCAGGTCGAACTCGGCCCCGGTCAACTCGATGTTGGCGCCACGCGGGTCGGTGACGCGACGCGTTTGCGGATCCGCCGCGAACCCCTCGAAGCGGTAGACTTTGGTCTCTGCTTCCGCCGGTGGCGCCTCGGCCCGGCGGCGAAGGACCGCCCGCGCCCGGGCTACGAGCTCGCGGGGGTTGAAGGGCTTGCCGAGATAGTCGTCGGCGCCAATCTCGAGACCGATGATGCGGTCGACATCCTCCTTCAGCGCCGTGAGCAGGATGATCGGGACCTTGGAGCGCTGGGCCCTCAAATCGCGGCAAAGATCGAGCCCCGAGCCGTCGGGAAGCATCACGTCGAGAACAATCAGGTCGACCTGATGCGTTGCCAAGCGTTCGCGGAGTTCCCGGCAAGTCGCCGCCAAGAGCACGCGAAAGCCCTGGCTCTCGATGTAGCGCGCCAGGAGCTTGCGAATTTCCGGATCGTCATCGACGACGAGAATCTGCGGTGTTGTCGAGGTCATAGTGTATTGAGTTGGGGACCGTGCTCGGCTGGTACTAGCGCGCACAAGCCTCGGCAACGAGGGCATTTTTGTAACCGAAACGGCGCCGGGCGGACCTCAGCAATATTTCGACACAAATCGCCCCTGCTGGAAACAATCCGGCAATCTTTGGATAAATTAGCGAAAAACGGAGTCCCTATCGTCGGCCTGTCGGTAAGCTGGCCTCGTGCGATGTCAGCCCGCTGACATTGTCCGGCGTGCATACTCGGCCCTGTCGACCGCCGGCAGGGCCGAGCCCCACCCGAAAAAACACTTGGCGCGCGCCAACAGAACGGGGCTTCGATCGTTGGCGACTTTTCCTCGGCGAGCCAGGGACCGCCGGCGCCGCTTGTCCGACGCATTGGCCAAGCTGAGGTTCTGGGGCGGGTTGGCCCTCGTCTCGATATGGCTTGTGCTGTTGCGACTCTTCAGCACGGGCGGCGATGGACAGTTTCCGTAAACCCGCGAAAAAAACCGCAGCGAGAAACAAATTTCGCCCCGGCGGCAACATTCGAACATGTCGAGACCAACCCCTGCAACAATCTCTGCCTATGTAGGGGGCATCAACAACTGAGGATGCCCCCATGAAAAATGCACGAATGATTGCAGCCCTGCTCGTGCTCGTCCTGTTGGGCGGCGCGAGCCTGACCCTTCTCACCTCGGCCTGGGGCGCGGCGCCCGATAGAGGTCCGATGTCTTACGCCTGGGCCGGTCCTGGCCGTGACGGTCCCGGCCGCGGCGGCGACATGCCGAGCTGCGCCCGCCGGCACCATGGCCCAGGCGCCATGCATCATGGCCCCGGTCCTCAAGGCCCTGGGCGCCTCGCCGCAAAGCTGAGTGCGGTCGAAACCGAGATCGGCATCCGTGCCAACCAGCTCGATGCTTGGCGCGATTTCACCGATGCTCTGCTTGCCACCATCAAGCCGCCGTCGCCGCCGTGGCAGGACGCCGCCAGTACAGCCTCGTCAGGTGACGACAACAAGCCGTTCTCGCTTGCCGAACGCCTCGCCGACAACGCGATCGCGCGCGGCCAAAGCGGTGAAGCGCTGAAGAAAGCGGTGGAAACACTGCGCACGACGCTAACGCCAGAGCAGCTCGCCAAGGTGGAAGCCATCGAAGCCCGGTTCCGGTCTTGGCATCACGGCCCGATGCACCGCTTCGGTCCTCGCCCGCATCCGGACGCCGGACCTGAGCAGCATGACGGTGGACCGGGCCCAGATGCCGGACCGCCCGATGCGGGATCCCCGGACGGTCCCGACAACGATTCCCTCTAGCCCTCGGTGAATTGCGGCGGGAGCGCACGGCTCCCGCCCCTCTTTTTACGAGACGCGCTTAGATCTTGACGGCGTTGGCGAACAGGGTTTCGCCCCATTCATAGAGCGGCCGCTCGAAATCCGACTTGGTGTGAACGGCCTGACCTTTGCGGGCGCTCCACTTCTTGCCGTAGGTCTCGTAGGGGAAGTGGCGGATGTAATAGTCGCAGGTCTCTTCCCAATGCTCGACCGAAAGCGACTTGCCGTAATGCTGGCAGTGAAGCTCGGTCTTGACCTTTGACATGCCGCGCGGCGTGCGGCCGTCGCCCTCGGCAAAGCCGATCCCGGCGTGGTTCCGCCACAGCATCAGAATGTCGCGCTGCTCCGGTCCGTAGAAGCGGCGGAAGTGAAGGAGCGGACGCTCGGGCCGATAAGGCTCGCGATCCTCAGGGGTGATGTAGGCGTCGAA
The DNA here is from genome assembly GCA_964494065.1 of uncultured Alphaproteobacteria bacterium. Taxonomy (GTDB): domain Bacteria; phylum Pseudomonadota; class Alphaproteobacteria; order JAPULJ01; family JAPULJ01; genus DATKZM01. Next base: position 2,105 of record CAZBRE010000229.1, on the reverse strand, counting down.
TAGTTTGACGCGCACGGCGTCGCAGTCGTCAGCGTGCAGCCCTTCGACGAAGCTGCGCATTTTTTCCGTCACGCGCTCATCGGGATCGAAGCAGAACATCCATTGATGCGGCAGCTCGGCGCGCGCCATGTCGAGAAGGAGACCACGGTGACGCGCTTCCGCGCGCTTCCGCGCATCGATGTCCTCTTCCCAGGACCGGTTGGCGACGACCAGCGCCACTTTGGGGTGGCGGCGGAGAATATTGACGGTGTCGTCGGTGCTCGCATCGTCATAGGCGACGATGGCGTCAACTTGGGTCGCGAGATAATCGAGCGTGTCGGGAAGGATCAGCGCCTCGTTGCGCATCCTGGTCATCGCCACGAGAAGATGTTCGCGCCCGAGCAGCGCCTCATTGCCGGTGATGATCTGCTCGCTGTCGCGGAGCTGCCAGGTCGTCGTGCCGCTTCCGGTCATCGCCTGAGCTCCCATTGAGGCGAGCCCCAGGCTCAAAACCCGAACTTGGCGAGAAGCGCCGCGATCCAGACCAGGCCGGCGAGCAGAATGGCGAAGAATACCGCCGCCGAGCCGAGATCCTTGGTCACCCTGATGGCGTCGTGCTTCTCGGGCTCGATGTGATTGCAGAGACGCTCGATGGCCGTGTTGAGGAATTCGAACGCGAGTAGAAAAAACAGGCTGCCGATCAGTGCCACCCAGATCCAAAGGTCCGTGGCGATGACGAAGGACGCGGGCAGCGCAATCAATCCGATCGCGACCTCCTGCTTGATCGCGGCCTCGGTCTTGAGGCCCTCGCGCAAGCCCCCGACCGTGTTCCAGAACGCGTGGCCGATGCGCGCGAGCCCACCCTTGCCCGGGAGAGCCGCCTGCTCGCGCCCGTGCTTATACTCGGCACTTGGCGTCGTTCGCGTTGATGTCATGGCGCGACCTCGTCAGGCGCTGAGGCGCTCGAGCACCTCGTCGGCAATCTCGAAATTGGAATAGACGTTCTGCACATCGTCTGAATCTTCAAGCCCGTCGATCATGCGCAAGAGGTTTTGCGCCGATTCCTCGTCGACGGGAACGCCAGATTTCTGCCGCCACACAATATGCACGGCGCGGGGCTCGCCGAAGCGGTCTTCGAGCCCCTTGGCGACCTGATGCAACTCGTCCGGATTGCAATAGACCACGTGGCCGTCGTCGCTCGATTCGCAATCGTCGGCGCCGGCCTCGATCGCCGCCTCCAGCATCTCGTCTGCGCTCGCCGCGCTTACATCGAACTCGATGGCGCCGAGCCTGTCGAACATGAAGGAAACCGAGCCGGTCTCGCCGAGATTGCCGCCGAACTTGGAGAAGATCGAGCGCACCTCGCTCGCAGTGCGGTTGCGGTTGTCGGTCAAGGCCTCGACGATGACGCCAACGCCGCCGGGACCGAAGCCCTCATAGCGCACCTCCTCGTAGTTGGCGCCGCCGGCCTCCTCGCTCTTCTTGATCGCCCGATCGATGTTGTCCTTGGGCATGTTCTGGGCGCGTGCGGCCTGCACGGCGCCGCGCAGCCTTGCATTCATGGCGGGGTCCGGCAGCCCCATCTTCGCCGCGGCGGTGATCTCGCGGGCGAGCTTGGAAAACAGCTTCGAGCGCTTCTTGTCCTGAGCACCTTTGCGGAACTGAATGTTCTTGAATTTCGAATGGCCAGCCATCAACGGTCCTATTGCTCAGCCCTTCCCCGATGGTGCCGCTTATACGGTCTACGGTCGGGAAAGGTCAAAATCCACAGCCCCACGGGCCTGATGCGGGGCCAAGGCGGGCCGTTAGCAAAGCCTTAACCCTATCGGCCGGACAAAGGAACGCCCCGATCGCGATTTGGGGCCGCATCATGCGCAAGCCACACGAGGGGGGCCTCACATGCAGAGCACGACCACCGCGACCATGGCGCCGGCAGCGGCGAGCAGCGAAAGTGTCACCACGCTGACCGAGCTCTGCAACGACGCGGCGAACCATGTCGCCCAGGCCCGCATCGCGCTCTTCACCGAAGCCGCCGACACCGACGGCGCCCTCGATCATCTCGACCAGGCCATTTCTTGCCTCAAGCGCTTCGCCGCCCAAGGCCGCGCGCTCGGGTTCAACGGCGC
>CAZBRE010000228.1:0-4990 GCA_964494065.1 uncultured Alphaproteobacteria bacterium | reverse complement strand
TCCGGCGACTTCGCCACCATCATGGAATGGGCCGACGCCGCCCGCCGCATGGCCGTGCGCACCAATGCCGAGACCCCGGCCGACGTGCGCACCGCGCGCGATTTCGGCGCCGAGGGGATCGGGCTCTGCCGCACCGAGCACATGTTCTTCGATGGTGAGCGCATCGTCGCCATGCGCGAGATGATCCTGGCCGAGGACGAGGCCGGCCGCCGCGCGGCGCTCACGAAGATCCTGCCGATGCAGCGCCAGGACTTCATCGAGATCTTCGAGGCGATGGCGGGGCTGCCCGTCACCATCCGCCTGCTCGACCCGCCGCTCCACGAATTCCTGCCGCACGAGCCGCACGAGCTGGAAGAGGTGGCCAAGGCTGCCGGCGTCGACGTCGCGGTGGTGAAGCGGCGCGTGGCGCGGCTCGCCGAGAGCAATCCGATGCTCGGCCACCGCGGTTGCCGCCTCGGCATCACCTATCCCGAGATCTACGAGATGCAGGCCCGCGCCATCTTCGAGGCGGCGATCGCCGCCGGCAAAGCGGAAGGCAAGCCTGTCGTGCCCGAGGTGATGATCCCGCTCGCCGCCACCAAGGCCGAGCTCGATATCCTGAAGGCCGCGATCATCGACGTCGCCGCCGCGGTCGAGGACGAGACCGGCGCCAAGCTCGACTATCTCGTCGGCACCATGATCGAGCTGCCGCGCGCTGCCTTGCGGGCCGACGAGCTGGCGGTGACGGCGGAGTTCTTCAGCTTCGGCACCAACGATCTTACGCAGACCACCTTTGGGCTCAGCCGCGACGACGCCGGCAACTTCCTGCCCGACTATCAGGCCAAGAACATCGTGCCGCACGATCCCTTCGTCTCGCTCGATGTCGACGGGGTGGGCGAGCTGGTGTCGATCGCCTGCGAGCGCGGCCGCAAGACCCGGCCCGACATCAAGCTCGGTATTTGTGGCGAGCACGGCGGCGATCCCGCCTCGATCGCCTTCTGCGAGACGGTGGGCCTCGACTACGTCTCCTGCTCGCCTTACCGCGTTCCCATCGCGCGCCTCGCCGCCGCCCAGGCCGCCATCGGCAACACCGGCGGCAGCGGCACGGCGTGAGGCGCCGCGCGTCGCAAACCACGACATGCGCGAATATTCAGGCTAAATTTCTCGCCACCCAAATTCCACGCGCCCAAAAGACGGCGCGCCGGCGGTAGAGGGGAGGCAGGCTATGAAAACCGACGACAACTGCATCTTCTGCAAGATCATCGCGGGCGAGATCCCGTGCTTCAAGCTGCACGAGGACGACGACAGCATCGCCTTCATGGACGTGAACCCGGCCAACCCCGGCCACGCGCTCGCCGTGGTGAAGGAGCACTGGCCGACGCTCTACGAAATTCCGGACGACCAAGTGGCCGCGGTTGCGCGGACGGCCAAGCTTGTCGCCACGGCCGTGAACACCGCACTCGCGCCGGAAGGCGTCAACCTCATCCAGGCCAACGGGCCGGGCGCGGGGCAGTCGGTCTTCCACCTGCATTTCCACATCCTGCCCCGCGGCGGCGACGGCGACCTGAAACTCAACTGGGGCCACAGCCCCGGCGACATGGACGCCGTCAAGGCGGTCTATGAAAAAGTTCTATCGGCACTGTAGGGCCGCAGTGTAAGGCGGCGATGTAATCCCGCACAACCGAGCCCAGATTTAGGAGCCCCGTGACTATGGCCTACCGTTTCACAGGTTTCGATTTGACCCGCAAGGTGGTGCTCGTCACCGGCGGCAATGGCGGCATCGGGCTCGGCATGGCCACGGCGCTCGCCCAGGCCGGCGCCGACGTCTGTATCTGGGGCACGAACGAGGCGAAGAACGACGAAGCCTCGCGGGCGGTCGATGCGGCCGGCGCCGGCAAGACGGTAGCGATGACCTGCGATGTCAGCGACAGCGCCGCGGTCGATGCGGCGATGGCGGAAACGATCGACCGCTTCGGCCGGCTCGACGGCGCCTTCGTCAATGCGGGCGTCACCGGCGACCGTTCGGTCAAGAGCGTGCTCGACATCACCGACGAGGAGTTCCACCGCGTCACCAAGGTCAACCTCGACGGCGCCTTCTGGACCTTGCGCGCCGCCGCCCGGCACATGGTCGAGCGCGCCGAGGACGGCGATCCCGGCGGCCGCCTCGTCGCCACGGCGAGCCTCGCCGCGCTCTCAGGTGCCGCGCGCAACGAGCATTACGGCGCCACCAAGGGCGGTCTTACCGCGATGATGCGGGCGATGGCGGCCGAGCTCGCGCGCCACGGCATCACCGCCAACTCGATCCTGCCCGGCTGGATCGAGACCGAGATGACCGAGGCCGCCTTCAACTGGGAGCGCTTCCGCGACAACGTCCTGCCACGCATCCCGCTCCGCCGCTGGGGCCAGCCCGACGACTTCGCCGGCATCGCCGTCTACCTGATGAGCGGCGCGTCGGCCTACCACACCGGCGACAGCATTCTGATCGACGGCGGGTATTGGGTCTTCTAACCCTCTGACGCCGAAGCGTTTTTCCCTCGTAACCTCGATGAACGCCAGATGAACGGACCTTTCAGGGTCCGTTCAAGCAGCGCTTGGCATAACCCCCGCCAGAAACCGGCGCAGGGGAAAGGCCCATCAAACGCGCCGGGCAAGCAAACAGAGGAATTAGGGACATGAAACGCAAACTGATCGCTCTCGCCGCCGCCGCGGCCGCCGCCGTCACCATCGGCACCATCGGTACCGCCGGCACCGCCTCCGCCTACGGTGACGGCCCGCTCCAGCTTTCGCTCCATCGCTGCGCCCCCGGCACCTTCCAGGCCGGCCGCGTCCGCTTCCAGAATGTCGGCTACAACGACTTCAACGAAGGGGCGCGGAACTACATCACCATCCGCCTGTGCTCCGTGACCCCGCACAGCCCGGTCGTTCTCACCCCCGGCTATTGCGGTGGCCGTCGGGTCAGCATGACCCGCTTCCGCAATGTCGGCTTGAACGACCGCTACGAAGGCGCGCCGAACCGCGTCTATCTCGGCCTCTGCGCCCAGCGCCCGATGCATCGCCGCATCGCCATCTCGGCGCGCCACTGCCCCGCCGGCACGCGCACTGTCAGCGCCGTCCGCTTCCAGAATGTCGGTAACAACGACTTCAACGAAGGCGCACGCAACTACGTGACCATCCGCCTCTGCGTCGGCCGCTGGGTGTAGCGCAAGACGAATCGACGCCATGCAAACAAACCCTCTCCCGGATATCCGGGGGAGGGTTTTTCCTATTCCTCCAGCCCCGCTTTGCGCAGGCCGTCGAGCAGATGCTCCAGGTCGGCCGGCGCGGCATTCCATTTCTGCAGCTCGGCGCGGGCGGAGAAGTCGGGCTTGAGCGCGAAGATCCGCTTGAGCGACGCGCCGGCCTGTTCGCGGCCCAACTGACCCTCGGCCGCCGCGCGCAGCAGCCAGCACCAGTAGAAGTCCGGCAGGCTGATCCGCTCGAGATCGGCCAGCACGGCCTCGTAGTCGCGCTGGTCGTAATGCAGGCGGGAGAGGCTGAAATGGTACCAGCCCGGATGCAACGGGTTGAGCGCCATTGCCCGCCGCGACAGCTCCGCCCCCCGCTCGAACTCGCCCATGAAAGCGAGATAGTGGCCGATATCGGCGAGCGTCTCGGGATCGTTGGGATTGAGCGCCAGGGCGCGCTGGGCCTCCGCCTCGAACTTGTCGTTCTCGCCGCGGAAGAAATGCACGATCGCGAGCCAGCAATGGGCGTAGGCGTCCTGCGGATCGAGGCGCGTCGCGGTCTGCGCCATCTTCAGCGCGCGGCCGATCGGATCGGGGCGCGGATTGGAGTCGAAACGGTGTTCGGCCAGATAGACATTCGCCAGGAGCGCATGTGCTTCCGCCGAGTTGGGATCGAGCGCCACGGCCTTTTCCAGATAGTCGCGGGCCTCGGCGTGCATCTCGGTGCTCAGCAACGAAGTATAGCGCCGTGCATGCAGCACGCAGTCGTAGGCGTCGAGCTCGGCCGGGCTTTTCTTGAGCGCGCGGGTGAGCGCCGCATCCTGAAGCTTGACCCCCAAGGTCGCCGCGATGGTGCGCGTCACCTCGTCCTGCAGCGCGAAGATATCCTCCATCTCGCGGTCGTAGCGCTCGGCCCAGACATGCACCCCCGTCGCCGCGTCGATCAGCTGCGCGGTGATGCGCACCCGCCCGCCGGCGCGCCGCACGCTGCCCTCGACCAGGTAGTTGGCGCCCAGCTCCTCGGCCAGCTTGGCGAAATTGATGGGCTGGCCCTTGAGCTGGAAGGTCGCGGTGCGGGCGATGACCTGAAGCTCGCGGAAGCGCGACAGGTTGGTGATGATGTCTTCGGTAAGACCGTCGGCGAAATACTCCTCGACCTCGGCGCTCAGATTGTCGAAGGGCAGGACGGCTAGGACGGGCCGCCCGGTTTTCGGTCCTTTCGGGGCGTTGTCGTTGGCGCTGACCTCTCTGGCAGGCAGCGCGGCAGGCGCGTCGCCGCCTTCCGGAACCCCGTCGCTTTCCGTTACCTCGCCCACGAACCGGAAGCCGCGTCCGTGCACCGTCTTGATGAAGCGTTGCGTACGGCCGTCGTCGCCCAGCGCCTGGCGCGCCCCCTTGAGACAGGTGGAGATCGTCGCCTCGCTGACGATGCGGCCGTCCCAGACCGCATCGACGATCTCGTCCCGGTTCACGACGCGTCCGGCGTTGCGCACCAGGAACAGCAGCAGATCGAACACCCGCGGCTCGACCTTTTGCGGCCGGCCGTCCCGCCGGAGCTCGTAAAGCTCCGGGTCGAGCTCCCACTCGGCAAACCGATAGGTCATTGGGGCGCGCCCGCGCGTTTGGGTGATTTCTCAAACATTCCGCAACATATCCTCAAACCGTCCTCAAGCATGCATCGCCGCGGCGGTCTATTCCAATGCTCACGCGACGGGGTGCTCCCGGCGCTCGCAAGACCGAAGCAACGCAACAGTTATGCAGGAAAGGAACCGTCATGCCACTCGTCG
>CAZBRE010000227.1:0-5032 GCA_964494065.1 uncultured Alphaproteobacteria bacterium | reverse complement strand
CATGCCCGCCCGTGCTCTGGTTGCGCACCGGGAGTTCTGACGAGGAGGCCTGCCCAATGGACGGATCGCTCACGACGAAAAGCATCGAAAGCCTGGTCGAGCCCGACCGGGTCCACCGGCTTTGCTACACCGACGAGGACATCTTCCAGCGCGAGATGGAGAAGATCCACGAGACGGTCTGGATCTATGTCGGCCACAAATCCCAGGTGAAGGAGCCGGGCGACTACTACACCGTCCAGGTCGGCCGCCAGCTGCTCTTCATGGTGCGCGGCGCCGACGACAAGATCCGCGTCTTCTACAACCGCTGTCCGCATCGCGGCGCCATGCTGTGCTCGAGCCGGTCGGGCAACGCAGGGCGACGCTTCCGCTGCTCCTACCATGCCTGGATGTTCGACTTCGACGGCAGCGTCGCCAGCATTCCGGCGTTGAACGGCTATGAGGGCACGCGCTTCAACAAGGACGATCCCGACGCCCAGCTCAAACCCGCCGCGCGAGTCGACGATTATCGCGGCTTTTACTTCGTGAGCCTGAAGGAGGACGGCCCCGATCTCGACAGCTTCCTCGGCGGCGCCAAGCTCTCGCTCGACCAGCTCGTCGACCGGGCGCCCGAGGGCGACGTCGAGGTCGTCGGCGACTGCTTCCGCATGATCCAGAAGTCGAACTGGAAGATCTTCCTGGAGAACCAGCTCGACGTCTCGCATCCGTCGGCCACGCATGAGTCGACCGGTGTCGCGACCTGGAAGATCGAGCGCGCGATGGAGAAGCGCACCGGCCAGAAGGCGCCGCTCTCCTACAGCTTCCTCTCGGCCTTCAAGATGCCGATCGAGGACTGGCGCATGTTCGAGACGGTCGGCCATCCCCAGGGGCACTGCATGCTCCAGGGCTATATGGGCCTGCGGCCGCAGGACCCGGACACGCTCGAATACGAGGGTCTGATCAAGAAGGCCTATGGCGAGGAGCGCGGCGAGGAGATCCTTTCGACCGACCTCCACCACGTGCTCGTCTATCCCTGCCTCTCGGTCCAGCCGCCGCTGCAGCAGCTCCGCGCCATTCGCCCGCTCGGGCCCGACCGGACGCTGACCGAGATCTGGCATTTCCGCCTCAAGGGCGCGCCCGAGCCGATCTACCGCCGCGCGCTCGACTACTACTATCTGGTCAACTCGCCCTCGACGATGGTCAACGCCGACGACCTCCACAATTTCTGGAAATGCCACGAGGGTTTGCGGCGCGATGGCGGCGACTGGGTCAGCCTGCACCGCAATGCGGGCCAGGACCGCATCGAGGACGGGGTGCAGTACAGCGCCCCCGACACGATGAGCGAGATGCCGCTGCGCAGCATGATGCAGGCCTGGAAGCACTACATGACGCAGGGAGACTGAGCCATGCCCGAAGGAGGACAGACCCCCATCAGCCCGCTGCCGGTGGCCGATGTCTCGCTCGAGACCCAGCGCGCGGCGGAGCTCTTGCTCTACCGCCAGGCCGAAATTCTCGACGACCGGCGCTGGGACGAGTGGCTCGCGCTCTTCACCGAGGACGGCCGCTACTGGATGCCCGCCAACGAGGCGCAGCAAACCGGCGACGGTGTGCCCAACATCTTCTGGGAAGACCTCGACCTGATGACGGTGCGCATCGGCCGCAACACGCATCCCCATGCCTGGTCGCAGAACCCGCCCAACCGCCTCAGCCACGTGGTCTCCAACGTCATCGTCGAGAGCGAGGACGCCGATACGGGCGACCTCGTCGTGCGCTCGAAATTCCACTGCGCGGAATATCTGCGCTACGAGGTGCGCCATTTCAGCGGCAAATATCGCCACGAGCTCGCCAAGACCCCGGCCGGCTACCGCATCCGCCTGCAACGGGTCGATCTGCTCAATGCCGAGGGACCGTTCGACTATGTGATCCAGTGGTGGCTGTGAGCCGAGCCCAGAGGAGTGCCCGGGATATCGAGCCCGGGACTTAGCTATGAGCGGAGGTTCTAGCGGCCGATCGCCACGGCCACTTTTTGGTACAACGCCGACATCATAGGGTATATTCGCACTGTCGCTGGCCGCCCCATTCAGGACGGCCCCACACCGTGCCCGGACACCACTGCCAGAGCAGATGTCGACCTTGCGGGTTCCTGATACTGTCCGGCCATGGACTTGAGCATCGCGCCATATCTCGACTGGTCGTGGCAGGTCGTGTCGCTTTTCTTCGGCACGTTCGTGCAGGAGGACGCCGCGATTTTCGCCGGCGCCTACCTGGTCGCCCAGCGCGCGTTCCCGGCGGGGCTCGCGCTTGCCGCGCTGTTGGCCGGCGTCACCGCCGGCGACTTTCTGATCTACGGCCTCGGTGTGCTGGCGCGTCGCTGGGAGCGCCCGCGTTGGCTTGTCGCACGCATCGATGCAGACCGGGCCAAGCAATGGCTTGACCGCCGTCTGCTGGTCGCGGTCGGCGCCTCGCGGGTGATCCCGACGCTTACCTTTCCGACATTTGCCGCCTGCGGGTGGTTCGGGATCCCGTTCAGGCGCTTCGCCCTGGCCGCCGTGGCCTCGGCGGTCGTTTACGTCTCCGGCACCTTCACGCTGCTGCTGATTTGTGGTCGCTCGCTGCCGCCATGGGCGCGGACCTATGGCTGGCTCTGCCTCGCTGGGATCGTGCTCGGCGTCTCGATCGCACGCCGATTGTGGTGGCGCCACCGCCAGCGGCTGATCCTGTCACGGCAACCGGCACGCAAGGATGCCGGCTCGGTGCCGGCGACGAGCCATCCGGGCATGCCGCCGCTTGCGCCCGCCAAGGTCCGGGTAGCCCTGGCCGAACGGATCCCTCCGCCGCTCTACTACATTCCGCTGGTGATCCAATGGTTCTGGCTGGCCGCGCGGTTCCGCGGGCTCACCTTGCCGACCGTATCAAATCCGCTGATCGAGGCCGGCGGCCTGATCGGCGAATCGAAATCAGAATGCATGGCGATGGCGGGGCCGAGCGCTCAACCGTGGATGGCGACGACCACGGCGGTAGTCTGCGCGCAAAGCGACGATCCCGCCGACAACGTAAAGCAGGCCATGTTCGCGCTTGGCAGCGCCGGCCTGACCTTCCCCGTCATCATGAAACCGGATATCGGCTGGCGCGGGTTCGGCGTTCGCCGCATCGACAACGAGGAACAGCTCGCGGCCTATATGCGCGAGTTCCCGGCCGACCAGCGCGTCATTATCCAGTCTTACGTGCCCTGGCACGGTGAAGCCGGCGTCTTCTACGTCCGCCGGCCGGGACAGGCGGAAGGCGAGATCTTCTCGCTCACCTTGCGCTATTACCCCTTCGTGCGGGGCGACGGCGTGCACAGCCTGCGGCGGCTCATTCTGGCGAACCCGCGGACGCGCTGGAAGAAGGGGCTGCTGTTCGCCCTCCACCGCGACTGGCTCGACGACGTGCCTCCGGCGGGCGCGCTGATCCGCCTTGCGACCGTCGGCTCGAACCGCGTCGGCGGCCTCTACATCGCGGGCAATCAATATGTCACCGACGCCATGACCCGCCGCTTCGACGAAATCGCCAAGAGCATCCCGGAGTTCCATTTCGGGCGCTTCGACATCCGTTTCCGGACCCTGGACGCACTCCAGCGCGGCGAAGACTTCTCGGTCATCGAGATCAATGGCGCCGGGGCCGAGGCGGTTCACATCTGGGACCCCGATTGCTCGGTCCTGGAGGGCTACCGGGTGCTGTTCGAACAGCAGCGGCTGATGTTCATGATCGGCGCGGCGAACCGCGACCGCGGGTTCGAGCCGCTGAGCGCCGCCGAGCTCATCCGCTGTCAGCAGCGCCAACAGCATTTGCTGCCGACCTATCCGGCATCGGGGTAACCGGCGCGTTTAGGCGCGAGGACGCGGACGGTCGCAGGTGACCCGCGCTTGTGCCAGCAGCGAGACGTGGCCCGGATGCAGCAGGTCAAAGCAGCCGTTGGTGAAGCCGACCTTGAGACCTTGCGCGCGCCGGGCCGCGGCCCCTGCGACCGCCTCGTCCAGCGTGACCACCTTGCGCTCGCCGGCGAGCAGTTACCTGTGTCGGAGCGCGGCAGCAATCTCGTCACGCCTCCACAATCAGCAGAAGAAAGTGCTGGCGATACTCTTGAAGCTGAAGGAGCGGTAAGCTCGACCCGCGATCGAATCATAAGGCGTTCCCGTTGTCGGTGGTCCGCGCCGGCGATAGCCGAGCTCCGTCACTTAACCTGGGTCCACCCCAAAGCCGACCCGGTTCGCCGCCATTGGCGTCGATGAATTCTAAACAGGCGGATTCGAAAGCTGATCGGATGACGGAGAGGGTGCGAACATGGGGGAGCGGGCACCGCGCTCGAAGTCGACGATGGTGCGATTGGAGACGCGCGAGCGTTCGGTGAGGACATCGCGGGATTAGCCGATTATGGCACCAAAGGCGTAGCGAATTTGTAGCCAAGCTCATTGCCCAATCGCAACTACGCGCAGTTGTATTAGCGCAAGCCATTTTAAGCCAAAGCGGCAGAACCGTTCTGCAGATTCGGTCAGAGCGGCGCTGCATCAACCGACCAAAGCCTTCCTTTGACCCCAGATAGTCATAATCTCAATGAAGCAAATCACGTGTCCAACACTAGAAATGGGTTGTTCGTTGAGACAGGTGCGATGTCATTCGTTCCAACTGTTAATACAGCTGATTTACAGTTAGGAACAACGAACACTGATAGAAATATCATTTATTTTTTCTACTTTCAATAGCATGCACCAAGTGGCCTACCCTTTGCAAGACCCAAACCGATGTGTTCGATGTCGAAGTTCTTGTTATTGACAGCTTTGGCAAAGATGTGGTGGCCGCAAAGCTGGGCGCCGGCCGCTTAGCAATATGATTTGACCGCGGATGCGTTCGTCACGCCGGTGGGGTCTGGGCAACCCGTGTTTTTCATCGGGCAGGCGAGATCATCGTCGTTCCTTAAGTCGTAGGCTCGGACCACCGCCGTTTTCCGGGGGGGGGGGGGGGGGTTCGAAGCGGATCTTGTCGAAGATCTCGTCATAATCGTGTGGAAGCAACGCAG
>CAZBRE010000226.1:0-5149 GCA_964494065.1 uncultured Alphaproteobacteria bacterium | reverse complement strand
GGACGCCGATCGGCAAGGCCTATCGCGGCGCCTTCAACGACACGCAGGCCCAGGAGCTGGGCGGGCACGCGATCAGACACGCGGTCGAGCGGGCGGGCGTCGACCCGGCCGAGATCGAGGACGTGATCATGGGCGCGGCCCTGCAGCAGGGCTCGACCGGCACGAATACGGCGCGGCAATGCGCGATCCGCGCGGGGCTGCCCGAAACGGTGCCGGGGATGACGATGGACCGGCAGTGCTCCTCGGGCATGATGGCGATCGGCACGGCGGCAAAGCAGATCATCGATGACGGCATGCAGATCGCGGTTGGCGGCGGGCTCGAATCGATCTCGCTCGTCCAGACCAAGGACATGAACCTGACCCGCGCGCGCGATCCCTGGATCGTCGAGCACATGCCGGCGATCTACATGACCATGCTGGAGACCGCCGAGACGGTGGCCGAGCGCTACGGCGTGCCGCGCGAGAAGCAGGACGAATATTCGGTGCAGTCGCAGGCGCGCACCGCGGCGGCGCAGCAGGCCGGGCGCTTCGACGACGAGATCGTGCCGCTGCCTTCGGTCAAGCTGGTGCAGAACCGCGAGACCTCCGAGATCACCAAGGAGGAGACCCTCCTCGAGCGCGACGAGGGCAACCGCCCGGGCACCGACATGGAAAGCCTCTCGTCGCTGCAGCCGGTCTTCAAGGACGGCATGGTGGTGAAGGAAGGCAAGCACATCACCGCCGGCAACGCCTCGCAGCTCTCCGACGGCGCCTCGGCGGCCGTGCTGATGGAGGCGAAGGAGGCCGAAAAGCGCGGGCTTCAGCCGCTCGGCATCTATCGCGGCCTCGCCGTCGCCGGGACCAATCCCGACGAGATGGGCATCGGCCCGATCTACGCCGTGCCCAAGCTGTTGGAGAAGAACGGGCTCACCATGGACGATATCGATCTCTGGGAGCTCAACGAGGCCTTCGCGGTGCAGGTGCTCTATTGCCGCGACACGCTGGGGATCCCCGACGAGACGCTCAATGTCGACGGCGGCGCGATCTCGATCGGCCATCCCTACGGCATGTCGGGCGCGCGCATGGTCGGCCACGCCCTCATCGAGGGCAAGCGCCGGGGCGCGAAGTATGTCGTCTGCACGATGTGCGTCGGCGGCGGCATGGGGGCGGCCGGGCTGTTCGAGGTCGCGTAGGGTATTTTTTGTCGGCGTTTGTCCCGGCGCGGGGTTTCGCCTCTGGCGTGCTTGATGTTGCCTCTGGCGCGGGGCGCGCGGAGGGGTCATAAGAGGTCGAGGCCGCTTCGATTGCCGATGCGGACCCGCCGCAACGTGCTTTGTCCAACGAATGCACATCTACCTGCCGATCGCCGATATCTCCGTCAACATCCTGCTGCTGCTGGGGCTGGGGGCGGCGGTCGGGTTCCTGTCGGGGCTCTTCGGCGTCGGCGGGGGCTTTCTTCTCACGCCGCTCCTGTTCCTGATCGGCGTGCCGCCGGCCATCGCGGTGGGCACCCAGGCGAACCAGATCCTTGCCTCCTCGGTTTCGGGGATGCTGGCGCATTGGCGGCGGCGCACGCTCGATATCAAGATGGGCGCGGTGCTGCTCTGCGGCGGGCTGACCGGCTCGGCGGGCGGCATCTTCCTCTTCGGCTATCTGCGGCGGATCGGCCAGGTCGACCTGGTCGTGCAGCTAGCCTATGTCATTCTGCTCGGCACGGTCGGGGCCCTGATGCTTCAGGAATCGCTGCGCGCGATCCTGCGGCGCAAGAAGAGCCGATCGCCCAAGCTGCATCAACACACCTGGATCCACGGCCTGCCGTTCAAGGTGCGCTTCCGCCAGTCGCGGCTCTACATCAGCGTGCTGCCGGTGATCGCCATCGGCTTCTTCGTCGGCGTGCTGACCGCGATCATGGGCGTGGGCGGCGGCTTCCTGATGGTGCCGGCGATGATCTATCTGATCGGCATGCCGACCAAGACGGTGATCGGCACCTCGCTGTTCCAGATCACCTTCGTTGCCGCCTTCGTCACCATGATGCAGGCGGTGAACAACCAGACCGTCGATATCTTCCTGGCGCTGACGCTGATCCCGGGCGGCGTTATCGGCGCGCAGATCGGCAGCCGTTTCGGCGGGCGGCTCCGCGCCGAGGAGCTGCGGGCGCTCCTCGCGCTTCTCGTCCTCGTGGTCTGCGGCAAGGTGCTGTTCGACCTCGTCGCCCGGCCGGACGACCTCTATACGCTGTCCTTCATGCTGCCGCGCTAAGCGCCTGGGAGCGGTATAGCGGGCGGGTTGAAAACCCGCCCGATCGGGCGCATCGGCCGGATTCGCCCATTTGACCTAAATCATTCCACGATTGGCGCGCCTGTGGTCGCCTGACGCTGCGGGTGCGTCCCGCGTGGCGGATCTATCGACGATGAGGGCTTCGATGGCTCGGAAAAGCTTGGCCGAAAAACCCATTCCCGGCACGATCATGTTCGACGGCAAGATGGCGCAGAAGGGCTATGCGCTGAACAAGATGTGCTACTCGTTCAACGAGGCGGCGAACCGCGACGAATTCCAGCGCGACGAGGACGCCTACTGCACCAAGTACGGCCTCAACGACGAGCAGCGCGCGGCGATCAAGCATCGCAACGTGCTTGAGCTGCTCGAGGCCGGCGGCAACATCTACTATTTGGCGAAATTCGCCGGCATTTTCGGGCTCGGCGTCCAGGACGTCGGCGCCCAGCAAACCGGCATGAGCGTCGACGAGTTCAAGGCGAAGCTCTTGGCCGCGGGGGAGTAAGACCATGGCAAAGATCATCGGCGGGCTTTCGACCTCCCACATTCCTGCAATCGGCAATGCGATCAGCCGCGAGATGTTCGAGGACGAGTACTGGAAGCCGTTCTTCGACGGCTATCCCCCGGCGCAGCAATGGCTCGAGAAGACCAAGCCCGACATTGCGGTGGTGATCTACAACGATCACGGCCTCAACTTCTTCCTCGACAAGCTGCCCACCTTCGCGGTCGGTGCGGCGCCCGAATACACCAATGTCGACGAGGGCTGGGGACTGGAGCCGTTGCCGCCGTATCCGGGCGATCCGGACCTCTCGTGGCACATGATCGAATCGCTGGTCGAGGACGAGTTCGACATCACCTCCTGCCAGGAGATGCATGTCGACCACGCGTTTACCGTGCCGATGTCGCTGTTCTGGCCCGACCGTTCCAAGCGCCCGGTGAAGACGGTGCCGGTTGTAGTCAACACGGTGCAGCATCCGCTGCCGAAACCGGCCCGCTGCCTCGCCTTCGGCCAGGCGATCGGGCGCGCGATCGAATCCTACGACAGCGACGAGACGGTGGTGATCATCGGCACCGGCGGGCTGTCGCATCAGCTCGACGGCACCCGCGCCGGCTTCATCAACAAGGACTTCGACATGATGTGCATGGAGAAGATCGTCAGCGACCCCGAAGCGCTGGCGAAGTATTCGATCCACGACATCGTCGAGCTGGCGGGCGCGCAGGGGGCGGAGCTGATCAACTGGATCGTCATGCGCGGCGCGCTGACGGGCAAGGTCTCCGAGGTTCACCGCAACTACCACATCCCGATCTCCAACACGGCCGCGGGCATGATGGTGCTGGAGAACCAGGCTTAGCGGCGCAGGGGAGGGCGGGTCTCAGACCCGCCCCTACAAATAGAAACAGGGCATACCTGTAGGGGCGGGTTTCAAACCCGCCCGTCTGGCCTTAATCTCGGCTGCATGACCACGACCATCACTGCCGATCCCGAAACCATCGCCGTCCGGGCCGATGAGCGCTTCGACCCGGCGCCGCTCGAAGCCTGGCTGCGGGCGAACCTGCCCGAGACCGACGGCGCAATGACCGTCGCGCAGTATGGCGGCGGGCACGCGAACCTCACCTATCTCGTCAGCTTCGCGGATGGCGCCGACTATGTCGTGCGGCGGCCGCCGCTCGGTCCGGTGGCGCCGTCGGCGCACGACATGGGGCGCGAGCACCGGGTGCTGGCGCCGCTGTCGCGCGTCTTCGACAAGGCGCCGAAGTCATTCGTGTTTTGCGAGGATGAGAGCGTGATCGGCGCGCCCTTCCACGTGATGGAGCGGCGCCGCGGCTTCGTCATCCGCAAGGAGATCCCCGAGCGCTTCGCCGGCCGGCCGGAGGTGAACCGCCGTATCGGCGAGATGCTGATCGACACGCTGGCCGACCTCCACCTGGTCGACCCCGACGCGGCGGGCCTCGGCGATCTCGGACGGCCCGAGGGCTTCGTCGAACGCCAGCTCGAAGGCTGGGCCAAGCGCTGGCACGCCGCCAAGGACAAGGACAACGCGGAGATCGACGCGCAGATCGCCTGGCTCGCCAGGGGGCTGCCGGCCTCCGACCGCGTCACGCTTCTGCACAACGACTACAAGCTCGACAACGTGCTGGTCGACAATGACGATCCGGGAATCTGCGTCGCCGTGCTCGACTGGGACATGTGCACGCGCGGCGACCCGCTGATGGATGTGGGCTATCTCTTGAACTTCTGGGCCCAGGCGGACGACCCGGCGCATTGGACGGAGGTGACCGGCATGCCGTCGGACCAGCCGGGCTTCCCGACGCGGGGCCAAGCGGTCGAGCGCTATGCCGCGCGGACCGGCTTCGATCTGGGCGACGTCACCTGGTACCACGTCTTCGGCGTCTTCAAGCTCGCCGTGATCATCCAGCAGATCTACATCCGCTATCTGCGCGGCCAGACCAAGGACGAGCGCTTCGCCACCTTCGGCGAACGCGTGGCGGGGCTGGCCGGGAAGGGCGTCGCGCTGATGGAGGGGTCGGCCTAGGCGCCGAATAGTCCCAGCACCACGCCCATCACCAGAAGCACGCCCAGCCAGTGGCCGCCGTCGATCAGGGTCAGCGACCACTTGGCGCCCTGGAAGCGGTGGTTGACGACGAGCGTCGTGGCGACGAAGCCGACCCAGATCAGCGCCGCCGTGATGAGCCCGGCGACGACCGAGACGTCGCCCAGATGGCCGAGCGCGCCGGCGAGCATCCAGGCCATGACGAGCTGGGCGGCGAAGGCGATGAGGAAGGGCGCGGGCTGCGGCTTGGGATGCTCGGTCATGCCGAGCGCGGCCATCCAGACCTTGCCGAGCGCCATGTACCAGACCGCCCCGAAGGCGAAGCCCGCGACCGCGGCGACGAG
>CAZBRE010000225.1:0-5165 GCA_964494065.1 uncultured Alphaproteobacteria bacterium | reverse complement strand
GCGCGCATGGTCGCGAGCGCGCCCCAGAGCGTGGTCGGCGAGACGATGTAGACGCGCTTCCTGTGCGCGAGCTCCACCAGATCGCGGAAATTCGACTGGAGCTCGATATAGATCGATTCCGAGGGCAGGAAGAGCAGGGCGGCTTCGGCCGTCTCGCCGGGGATGACGTAACGCTCGGCGATGTCGCCGATGTGCTTGGTGATCGCGGTGCGGAAGGCGCGGGACGCGTCTTTCAACGAGGTCTCGTCTTTGGCTTCAACCAGAGCGCGGTAGCCTTCGAGCGGGAACTTCGCATCGACCGCGACCGGGCCCGGCGGATTGGGCAGACGGATCAGGCAGTCGACCCGCCGGCCGTTGCTGAGCGTCACCTCGAAATCGTAGCTATCCGCCGGCAGCGCATCGGCGACGAGCTGGCCCAACTGGAACTCGCCGAAAGCGCCGCGTGCCTGTTTGTTCGAGAGAATATCCTGCAGGCTGACGACGCGGCTCGAGAGCTCGGTGATGTTCGCCTGCGCGGCGTCGATGCGCGCCAGGCGCTCGCGCAGCTTGGTCAGGTTCTCATTCGTCTTGTCGTTGGTCTGCGTCAGACTGTCGCCGACCCGCCGTCCGACATCGGCGAGGCGGTCGGCAATGGCGCGCTCGTGATCGAACAGGCGCTGCGAGAGGTTGACGCTCTTGGCCTCCTGGTCCTGCGCCATCATGTCGAGCCGCGCCTGCAGCGTCGCCGCCCCGCGGGTGGTGCGCAGCACGACCACGACGACAATGATCGCCAGCACCGCCACCAGGGCGAGGCCGACGAGAAGGATCTGGAGCATCGGATCGGCGTTCAAGATGTTCTGCATATGTACATTCTTCGTCGATTGCGTGGGCGACGTCAAGGCGTCATTAACCATACCACGCCGCCGCCCATGTCGCCCTATATCTTGCGATATTTCGCATGACTACCACAAGGTATTCCGCCGTGGTTGACGCTCAGGGCGCCGCCGCATACCTAGTAAGACACCGAAAACAGAACCTTAACCAATGGCCCATCTTCCCATCATCACGGCGCCCGATCCGCGGCTCAAGCAGAAGGCCGAGCCGATCGCGGCCGTCGACGACGCGGTCCGCAGGCTGCTCGACGATATGCTCGAGACCATGTACGCGGCGCCCGGCATCGGCCTCGCCGCACCCCAGGTCGGCGTGCTGAAGCGCGCTGTGGTGGTCGATGTCGCCGAGGCCCCCCCGGAAGATGAAGGGGCCAGGCGCGCGCTCAAGCTCATCAACCCCGAGCTCGTCTGGGTCTCCGACGATGATTTCAAATACGAGGAGGGCTGTCTCTCGCTGCCCGATCATTACGCCGAGGTCGTGCGGCCGCATGCGATCCGGGTGAAGCATCTGGACGAGGCCGGCGCGGAGGCGGAGCTCGAGGCCGAAGGCCTGCTCGCCACCTGCATCCAGCACGAGATGGACCATCTGGACGGCATCCTCTTCGTCGATCGGATTTCCTCGATCCGCCGCAACGTGATCCTGCGTAAGCTCCTGAAGGCGAAGAAGACGAAGACGCTGCCCGACTACGCCGAGATCTCGATGCGGGTGGCGAGCGAAGCCTGAGGCCCATTTCCCCATCCGACGACTAGACCAGCCGTGCGCCGATCCGGCCGCGCGTGCTAAACAGCGCGCGATGACGCTCCGCCTGATCTTCATGGGCACGCCCGATTTCGCGGTGCCGAGCCTCGAGGCCCTGGTCGCCGCCGGGCACGAGATCGTCTGCGCCTATTCACAGCCGCCGCGCAAGGCCGGACGCGGCCAGAAGGAGAAACTGCAGCCGGTCCACGCCGCCGCCCAAGCGCATGGCATCCCGGTGCGGACCCCGACGAGCCTCAAGAGCGCCGAGCCCCAGGACGACTTTGCCGCGCTTCAGGCCGACGCCGCCGTGGTCGCGGCTTACGGCCTCATCCTGCCCAAGCCGGTTCTGGAAGCGCCCCGGCTCGGCTGCCTCAATATCCATGCCTCGCTCCTGCCGCGCTGGCGGGGGGCGGCGCCGATCCAGCGCGCGATCCTCGCCGGTGACCGGGATACCGGCATCACGATCATGCAGATGGACGAAGGGCTCGATACCGGGCCGATGCTGCTCAGCCACGCGGTGGAGATCGGGCGCATGACGGCCGGCGAGCTGCACGACGAGCTGGCGGATTTGGGTGCGGCCATGATCGTCGAGGCGCTCAAGCGTCTGGAGGCGGGGACCTTGAAAGCGAAGCCGCAACCCCCGAAACGTGGTGTTACCTACGCGCGCAAGATCGACCGCGCCGAAGCGCGGCTCGACTGGACGAAACCCAGCGCCGAACTCGACCGCACGATCCGCGCCTTCACACCGTTCCCCGGCGCATGGTTCGAGCATGTGGGTGAGCGCATCCGCGTGTTGAATGCGAAAGCCACGGGCGGCCGATCACGCGCCAGGCCCGGCACGGTGATCGACGACGCCCTCACCATCCGATGCGGCAAGGGCTTCCTGAAGCTCCGCACCGTGCAGCGCGCGGGCAAGGGCGCGATGGACGCGGACGACTTCCTGCGCGGCTACGCGATTCCCAAAGGCACGGTCCTCACGTGACCCGCTACCGCATCACGCTCGAATATGACGGCGGCGGCTTCGTCGGCTGGCAGCGCCAGGAGAACGGGCCGTCGATCCAGGCCGCGCTCGAGGATGCCATCGCCGGCTTCAGCGGCGAGCGCGTCACCGTCCACGGCGCCGGGCGCACCGATGCGGGGGTGCATGCGCTCGGCCAGGTCGCGCATTTCGATGTGGAGAAGGAGACCGATGCGCAAACCGTGCGCGAGGCGCTGAATGCGCATCTCCGGCCCGCGCCGATCGCCGTGCTCGCGGCCGCGGCAGCCGACCCTGACTTCCACGCCCGCTTCGATGCGACGGAACGGCGCTATCTCTACCGCATTCTCAATCGCCGCGCCCCGCCGACGCTCGACCGCGGCCGGGCTTGGCATGTCGCCGTGCCGCTCGATGCCGAGGCCATGCACGATGCCGCGCAGGCGCTGGTCGGCAAGCACGATTTCTCGAGCTTCCGCGCTGCCGAATGTCAGGCCAAGTCGCCGGTCAAGACGCTCGATGAGATCGCCGTCGCCCGCGCCGGCGACGAAGTGCGGCTGACGGCGCGGGCGCGTTCGTTCCTGCACCACCAGGTGCGCAATTTCACCGGCACGCTGAAGCTCGTCGGCGAGGGCAAGTGGAGCCGCGCGGATGTCGAGGCCGCGCTCGCCGCGCGCGACCGCAGCGCGGCGGGACCGACCGCGCCGGCCGAGGGGCTCTATCTCGTCAGCGTGCGCTATCCGGAATGAGATCGGCTGCGTTTTACGTCCGTGCCATCGCCGCCACGCCGCTGCTGACCACGTAGGTGAGCACCAGATTGAAGGCGACCACGCCGACCGCCTGGATGCTGGTCACCTCCAGCACCAGGCGGCTGATATACCACTCGTAGACCAGCACCGCGCCCCAGGCCAGAACCAGCATGGCCGCCAAGCCCTGGCCGCCGATGCCCTGGGCCAGCAGGACGACCACGAACTGCAGCGCCGTGCCGACCACCTGGGCCCAGTTGATCGCCTGGACGTAGCGATAGTAGTGGCCGGCACGGTCCATCCACTGGCTCAGATAGATCATCGCCAGCGGCCAGAGCGCCCAGAGAATGATGTAGGTGAGCCCGGTCGCGAGGACCGTGTAGGTCCAATCCTTGACCGGCGTCGGGCGCTCGACCGTGAACAGGATGACGAAATACATCGGCGCGCAGACCACCGCCGCCCAGAACGAGCGCCAGAACCGCTCGACCGAGTTGTCGAAGTGGTCGAGCCCGCCCGCATCGCCGCGGGCAAGGCGGAGCGCGCCGGCGATCGAATACCGGATCTCGGCGAAGCTGATCACGCGTCCTCGAAATAGCGCGCCAGCACGCGCTCGTAGATCCGGGTCAGGGCTTCGATATCGGCCGTAGCCATGCGCTCGTCGGCCTTGTGCATGGTCTGGCCGATGAGGCCGAACTCGACCACCGGGCAGTGGTCCTTGATGAAGCGCGCATCGGAGGTGCCGCCGGTGGTGCTGAACTCGGGTGTGGTTCCCATCACCTCGGCCACCGCGTCACGCACCAACTTGGCCAACCGGCCGGGCGGCGTGAGGAAGGATTCGCCGCTCACCCGGACATCGAGATCGTAAGTGGCGTCGCCACCTTTTCCATCATCCGCCATCGCCGCCGCGCAACGCTCGTTCAGCCAGGCGATCACGCTCTTACTCGTATGCTTGTCGCTGAAGCGCACGTTGAAGGTGGCGCGCGCCTCGCCAGGGATCACGTTCGAGGCCGTGTTGCCGACATCGACGGTGCTGACCTGCAGCGTCGTCGGCTGGAAATGCTCCGAGCCGTCGTCGAGCGGCTCCTCGGTGATCGCCACCAGGATGCGCGCGAGGCGATGCACCGGGTTGTCGGCCAGATGCGGGTAGGCGGTGTGGCCCTGCACGCCGTGCACGGTCAGATGCGCCGTCAGGCTGCCGCGCCGGCCGATCTTGATCATGTCGCCGAGCGCCTGCGGATTGGTCGGCTCACCGACCAGGCAGTCGTCGAGCGTCTCGCCCTGATCCTTCAGCCAGCCCAGCACCTTGACCGTGCCGTTCACCGCATCGCCCTCCTCGTCGCCGGTGATGAGGAGGCTCACGGAGCCGGGTATCTTGCCGCCCCGCCCTTCCTTGAAGCGGGCGACGGCGGCGACGAAGGCGGCGATCGCGCCTTTCATATCGGCGGCTCCGCGCCCATAGAGCGTGCCGTCCTTGAGCTCGGCGCCGAAGGGATCGACCGTCCAGCCAGCGGGCTCGCCGACCGGCACGACATCGGTATGGCCGGCAAAGCAGAAGTTGGGCGCGCCTGCGCCGAGCCGCGCATAAAGATTGTCGACCCGCTCCGCGCCCTCGCCGAAGGGCAGGCGGGTGCAGGCGAAGCCCAAAGCCTCGAGCGCCGATTGCAGCACGTCGAGCGCGCCCTCGTCGGCGGGCGTCACGCTCGGGCAGCGGATCAACGCGCGGGTCAGTTCGATCGGATCGGGTGCGGGCATGCGGCGATTATTGGTTGGGGGCGCGGGCGGGCGAGACGGGCATCGCCTCAAAGTTGCGCGCGGGCGGGCCGCGGTCAAGCACCGTC
>CAZBRE010000224.1:0-5291 GCA_964494065.1 uncultured Alphaproteobacteria bacterium | reverse complement strand
CTGATCGTCGCCGATGCGCATGACGCCATATGGCTGCGCAGCGACCCCGACGGCGGCCCCGGCCGGGTCGAGGGTTTCGCCTTGCCCGAGGGCCTCTCGATGCTGACGGCCTATGACCGCAACGATCCGCGGTCCGGCCGCGTTCGGCTCTATCTGCCTCGCTTCGAGGCCGCCGCGGCGCCCGACCCCGACAGCGGCGATTGGGCAAGCTGGAAACAGATACTGGGGTCGCGGGAGATGGACGAAAACGACGGCGAGCCCTCGGCGATGAACATTGTCACCGATTTCGGTTTTGGAACCGTCTCATCCTCCCTGATCGCCCTGCCCTCGCTGCAAGCCCAACACCTGCAAGACGCCGAGCCTATCTGGCGCTTTGCCGCCGGCCGGCCGGATGAGGTGCCTTTCGAGGCCGTCGCCCTAGCCTGACGGCGTCCCGTAGAAGACCGCCAGAAGGACGATCCCGACCAGCCCCACGATCATCGCAACCCCCAGAATCAGCCGCTTGTTCCGCGAAATCGGCGGTCCGAAGTTTTGCTGTTCAGGAGGTCGGTCCATCACGGGGGTCCGGCGACAAGGGGCTGGATTGGCCGCCAGCCTAGCCGTCCGGCCGCGGAGGCGCCAGTGGCAAGCCTATCGCCAAGATTTGGCGCGTCGGCCCGTTGTCGCGCCCCAGGACCGGTGCTATATCAACGCCACCGCCACAGGCCCGTTCCCGGGCGCTATCCGGCGGGTTCAGCCAGGACCGGCCATCTCATGACCCGACGCAGACAGATTTACGAAGGCAAGGCCAAGGTGCTTTTCGAAGGACCCGAGCCCGGCACGCTGATCGCCTATTACAAGGACGACGCGACCGCCTTCAACGCCAAGAAGAAAGGCATCATCAGCGGCAAGGGGGTGCTCAACAACCGCATCTCCGAATTCCTGATGATCAAGCTCGCCGATATGGGCGTGCCGACCCATTTCGTGCGTCGTCTCAACATGCGCGAACAGCTCGTGCGCGAGGTCGAGATTATTCCGATCGAGGTCGTCGTGCGCAACATCGCGGCCGGCTCGATCTCCAAACGCCTCGGCATCGAGGAAGGCGAGAAGCTGCCGCGCTCGATCGTGGAGTACTACTACAAGAGCGACGAGCTCGACGATCCGATGGTCTCCGAGGAGCACATCACCGCCTTCGGCTGGGCGACGCCGCAGGATCTCGACGACATCCTGGCGCTGGCGCTCCGCATCAACGATTTCCTTTGCGGGCTTTTCCTCGGCGTCGGCATCCGCCTCGTCGACTTCAAGCTCGAGTTCGGGCGGCTCTGGGAAGAAGACCAGATGCGCATCGTGCTCGCCGACGAGATCACGCCCGACAGCTGCCGCCTGTGGGATGTGCATACCAACGAGAAGCTCGACAAGGACCGTTTTCGGCGCGACATGGGCGGGGTCGAGGCCGCCTACCAGGAGGTCGCGCGGCGTCTCGGCATTACGCCCGAGGCCGGCCCGCAGGACATCAAGGGACCGACGCTGGTTCAGTAAACCTCGTTAAGCGCCCGCGAAGAGAAAGCATCGCCCGCTCGTGAAGGCCCGCATCCACGTTACGCTGAAAAACGGCGTTCTCGATCCCCAAGGCAAGGCGATTGCCAACGCGCTCGACGCGCTCGGCTTTTCCGGCGTCGACGAGGTGCGCCAGGGCAAGTACATCGAGATCGATCTTGCAGAGACCGATGCGGCGAAAGCCGAAAGCGAGGTCGAGGCGATGTGCCAGAAGCTTCTGGCGAACACGGTGATCGAAAACTACGCGATCAAGATCGAGGCATGAGCGCGCGGGCGGGCGCAGGGACGATGAACGACCTGGCCCCGCGGCAGCCTTCCCTCTCCGCCATCATCTTCGATCCCGGCATCGTGCGGCGCTCGCTGATCATCGCGGCCATCGTTGGAACGATCCTCAATCTGATCGCCCAGGGTGATTTTCTGATGGACGGCACACCGCTCAATTTCTGGAAGATCTGCCTCACCTACTGCGTGCCGTACTGTGTCTCGACCTACGGCGCGGTCACGGCGCGGCTTGAGACCTATCGCAAACAGGCCGAGGCGGCTAAACAGGACAAAGCATGAAGTCAGCGATCATCGTCTTCCCAGGCACCAACCGCGAGCGCGACATGGGCGTTGCGCTGGAACGCGCCTCGGGCAGGAAACCGGTGATGGTCTGGCACGGCGACAGCGAGTTGCCGGCGGTCGACCTGATCGTTGTGCCGGGCGGCTTCGCCTACGGCGATTACCTTCGCGCCGGCGCCATGGCCGCGCATTCGCCGGTCATGCGCGAGGTGGTGAAGGCGGCAAACGCCGGCACCGCCGTCCTCGGCGTCTGCAACGGCTTTCAGGTCCTGACCGAGGCGGGGCTCCTGCCTGGCGCGCTGATGCCCAATGCGGGCTTGAAGTTCGTTTGCCGCGACGTCGGCGTGCGCGTGGAGAACAGCCAGACCCTCTTCACCAGCCGCTACGAGACCGGCGCTACGCTGCGCTTCCCGGTCGCCCACCACGACGGCAACTACTTCGCCGACGAGGAGACGCTCGACCGGCTCGAAGATGAAGGCCGGGTGGCCTTCCGCTACGCCGCCTTGAACGGCGAGGCGAACGGGCGGGTGAACCCCAACGGCTCGGCCCGCGACATCGCCGGCATCTTCAACGAGACCAAGACCGTGCTCGGCCTGATGCCCCACCCGGAGAACGCCATCGAAGCGGCGATCGGCGGCGAGGACGGGCGTGGCCTCTTCGACGGCATGACGGACGCACTCTCCTGACCGCCCGCCTAGCGAACCTGACGATTTGCCGATATGTCCACTAGCGCTCTTGCCATAACCGACGACCTCGTCGCCGAGCACGGCCTCACGCCGGAGGAATACGAGCGCGTGCTCGCCATTCTCGGCCGCGAGCCGACGATTACCGAGCTCGGCATCTTCTCGGTGATGTGGTCGGAGCACTGCTCGTACAAGTCCTCGCGCAAGTGGCTCGCCACGCTGCCGACCGAGGGGCCGCAGGTGATCCAGGGGCCCGGCGAGAATGCCGGCGTGGTCGATATCGGCGGCGGGCTCGCGACGATCTTCAAGATCGAGAGCCACAACCACCCGTCCTATATCGAGCCCTATCAGGGGGCTGCGACGGGCGTCGGTGGCATCTTGCGCGACGTCTTCACCATGGGTGCGCGGCCGATCGCCAGCCTGAACGCGCTCCGCTTCGGCGCGCCCGAGCACGAGAAAACCCGCCACCTGGTCGCCGGCGTGGTCGCCGGGATCGGCGGCTACGGCAACTGCATCGGTGTGCCGACCGTGGGCGGCGAGGTCAATTTTCACCCCGCCTACAACGGCAACATCCTGGTCAACGCCATGACCGTCGGCGTGGCCTCCACGGACCGGATCTTCTATTCGGCCGCCGCCGGCGTCGGCAATCCGGTCGTCTATGTCGGCTCGAAGACCGGGCGCGACGGCATCCACGGCGCCACCATGGCCTCGGCCGAGTTCGCCGACGACAGCGAGGAAAAGCGCCCGACCGTGCAGGTGGGCGATCCTTTCACCGAGAAGCTGTTGCTCGAAGCCTGTCTCGAGCTGATGGCGACCGACGCGATCGTGGCGATCCAGGATATGGGTGCGGCCGGCCTCACCTCCTCCTCGGTGGAGATGTCGTCCAAGGGCGGCGTCGGCATCGAGCTCGATCTCGACCTCGCCCCCCAGCGCGAGTCCGGGATGACGCCCTACGAGATCATGCTTTCCGAAAGCCAGGAGCGCATGCTCATGGTCTTGAAGCCGGGCCGTGAAGAGGAAGCGCGCAAGATCTTCGAGAAATGGGAGCTCGACTTCGCCGTGATCGGAAAGCTCACCGATGATGGCCACCTGCGCGTGCGCATGCACGGCGAGACCGCGGCCGACATTCCCGTCGACCCGCTGGTCTCCGAAGCCCCGGTCTACGACCGCCCCCACGCCGTGCCCACTCCGCCGCCCGCGCTGGCAGCCGAGGATGTGCCCGAGGTGATGCCGGTCCCGGACGCGCTGCGGACATTGATGGCCTGCCCCGACCTCGCCAGCCGCCGCTGGATCTGGGAACAGTACGATCACCTCGTGCGCGGCGAAACGCTGATCCGCCCGGGCGGCGATGCGGCTTTGGTCCGCGTCGCCGATACGGAGAAAGCGCTCGCCGTCACAACCGACTGCGCACCGCGCTATTGCGTGGCCGATCCGGTGATGGGCGGACGGCAAGCCGTCGCCGAGGCCTACCGAAACATCTGCGCCACCGGCGCCACCCCGCTCGCCGTCACCAACAACCTCAATTTCGGCAATCCCGAGCGCAGCGAGATCATGGGCCAGTTCGTCGGCTGCGTGACAGGAATCGGCGAAGCCTGCCGCGCGCTCGACTTCCCCGTCGTCTCGGGCAACGTCTCCCTCTACAACGAGACCAACGGCAGGGGCATTCTGCCGACCCCGGTGATCGGCGGCGTGGGACTGCTCGAGGACTGTTCCAAGGCCGTGCGCATCGCCCTGCCCGCCGATGCGAGCCTCGTTCTCCTGGGTGTGACGGCCGGTTGGCTCGGCGCCTCGCTCTATCTCCGCGAACTTGCGGGCCGCGAGGACGGCGCGCCGCCCCCGGTCGATCTCGACGCCGAGCGCCGCGCCGGCGAGCTGGTCCGGCGTCTCATCGCGGACGGCCTGGTTTCGGCCTGTCACGACATTTCCGACGGCGGCCTGCTGGTCGCCGCGGCCGAGATGGCGCTTGCCGGCCGGACCGGCCTTACCCTCGCTCAGCCCGACGATACCGGCCCCGCCCATGCCTATTGGTTCGGGGAGGATCAGGGCCGCTATCTGGTCGCCGCCACGGATGCCGGCGCCGTTCTAGCCGCCGCCAAAACCGCCGGGATCGAGGCAAACCAACTGGGCGCGGCCGGCGGGGACGCGTTGACCGTCGATGGTTTCGACCCTATATCGATTGCGGAGCTCAGGCAGATCCACGAGGCTTGGCTGCCGGACTATATGGCGGCGCCATAAGCGGCGGCCCAGGCGGACGAGACGAAGGTTCACGGGAGAGTTTGACGATGGCCATGGACGCCACTGAGATCGAGCGCATGATCAAGGACGCGCTGCCCGACGCCGAGGTCACGATCCAGGACCTCGCGGGCGACGGCGATCACTATGCGGCCACCATCGTCTCCGGCGCCTTCGAGGGCAAGTCGCGGGTCCAGCAGCATCAACTCGTCTACGCTGCGCTGCAGGGCCGCATGGGCAACGAGCTGCACGCCCTCGCCCTCAACACACGCGCACCCG
>CAZBRE010000223.1:2382-5319 GCA_964494065.1 uncultured Alphaproteobacteria bacterium | reverse complement strand
TCATGCCGCGTCCTCGCGCACCGCGCCGTCGTCGAGGGTGAGCCTGCGGCTGGCGAGGCGGGCCGCCTGATCGGGGTCGTGGGTGACGACGATGATGGCGGCGCCGTGGGCGAGGCGGTCCTTGATGATCGTTTCCACGGATTTGCGCGCCGCCTCGTCGACCGCGCCGGTGGGCTCGTCGAGCAACAGCACGGAGGGCGCCCCGACGAGCAGGCGCGCGAGCGCCAGGCGTTGGCCCTCGCCGGTGGAAAGGCGCGAAACGGGCCAGTCGAAAGCCTCGACCTTGAAGCCGAGCGCCTCGACGAGCGGACGCGCGGCGTCCTTGTCGGCGAAATGGGTGCCCACCCGGTCGGCCCACCAGCCGGGCACCGCCGCCAGATAGCCCACCTGCCGGCGCCAGTCCGGACCCGACATCGCGGTGCGGTCGCGGCCGTCAATCGCGGCCTCGCCCTCGCTCGGATCGAGATCGGCGATGGCGCGCAGGAGCAGCGACTTGCCGCTGCCCGAGGGTCCCATCACCGCAACGCATTCGCCGTCGGCCACATCGAGATCGACGGGGTCGAGCCCACGCGCCGTCAGGCCCCGCAGGCGGAGCGCCATCGCTTTAGACCGGAAGCACGGGAACGCCGATGACGAATTCGTGGCCGAACAGGAAGGCCGCGTAGATCGCCAGGCCGAGAAGCACGCGCCACCAGGTGATGTCCGACCATTTGAGCGCGTTGCGCCCCTGGAGGGTGGCGAGGAAGGGGATGATCGAGGTGCGCATGGCGAAGGGTCCCCATTCGGCGCCCACGGTCTCCTCCTTCTTCTTGTCCTGGAGCGGCATGCCGATGAGGGCGAGGAAGGCAAAGCTGCCGAAGAAATAGATCGAGGCGAGGTCGCCGTTGGCCGGAATATGCACCAGCGCCCACAGCGCGATGCCCCAGAAGAGCGGGTGGCGGGTGACCTTCAGGAAACCGACAGCGGCATCGCCTGATTTGAGCTTACCCTGCACGCCCTGGATCGCCGGGCTCGGATTGGTGATGCCGAAGACGAGCAGGATGAAGGCGAAGGGCATGACGGCGAGCGGCAGGTGGCGGGCCCAGGTCATTGCCGGCCAGACCTCCACAGTGGGCGCCTCGGCGTAGGCCCAGAGGAGCCAGAGAATGAGCACGATCGACAGAACCGAAAAAAGACCCTGGAACGCCTGCTCGCCGATGCGCCCGACGATTGCCGCGCGGATCGGCGTGCTGGTCAGCACATGCACAGCGATGAAGGCGAGCCCCGCGTAAAGCACGTGGGACACGCTGCCGACGAATCCGTCCATGCGGTCTTTTAACCGCAAGGGGGTGAACGGGTCTAGGTGCACACCCACCTATTATGGAGACCGGGTCATGGTAGCTGCGGCGATGGGCGACGATCGCGACGACGATTTCGAGGCGATGCGCGAAGCGATGGTGGAGACGATCGCGATCCACGCGCGCCTGGCCGAGCCGCATACCGGGCGCGGCGAGATCGACGAGGCGGTGACCGCCGCGATGCGCGCGGTGCCGCGCCACGAATTCGTGCCCTTCGAGATCCAGCCCTATGCCTATCTCGACCGGCCGCTGCCGATCGGCTGCGGCAAGACGATCTCGCAACCCTATATCGTGGCACTGATGACCGACCTGCTCGAGGTCGGCCCCGAGCACACCGTGCTCGAGATCGGCACCGGGCTCGGCTATCAGTCGGCGGTGCTGGCGCGGCTCGCCAAGCGCGTGTTCACGGTCGAGTTCATCGACGAACTGGCCGATGAGGCGCAGCGGCGGCTTGGCCAGCTCGGGATCAACAACGTCGAGGCGCGGATCGGCGATGGCGCACGCGGCTGGCCGGAGCACGCGCCGTACGAGCGGATCATGGTGACGGCGGCACCCGAGCTGGTGCCGGCAGCACTTCTTGGTCAGCTCAAAGCCGGCGGGCGCATGGTGATCCCGGCGGGCATCGCCGACGACCAGAAGCTGCTGTTGGTCACCAAGGATGCCGGCGGCCGGATCAAGATGGACGAGATCCTCGCCGTCCGCTTCTCCGAGCTCGAAAGCGACGACGACGATGTAGCGCGGCTGGAATGAGCCGACGGCCCGGCTCAGCCCGGTTTGTCCGGGTCGCTCTTCCGGTTGCCGCGGGTGAGCGACCGGGGCGGCGGCGGGTCGTTCTCGGTGTTGCGCCGGGGGTCGGCGGCGTAGGGCTCGGTGATCGGGTGGCTCGGCTCCGGCGGGCGGAACTCGCGCCGGAAGTCGTAGCGCAGCGCATTCCAGGCGCGCACCACCCGGGCCCGGCAATTGG
This sequence comes from uncultured Alphaproteobacteria bacterium, assembly GCA_964494065.1. Lineage (GTDB taxonomy): Bacteria > Pseudomonadota > Alphaproteobacteria > JAPULJ01 > JAPULJ01 > DATKZM01. Next base: position 3,018 of record CAZBRE010000223.1, on the reverse strand, counting down.
CGCGCTGGCCGTCGGTCGGCTCGCCGTAGCCGAGCTGGGTGAGGGCCCGCAGCATGTCCTGCAGCGGCTCGTAAGGATAGTCGCCGAGCGCCTCGCCGTGCTCGCCGACATTCCGGTAGACCCCGCGCATCTCGTCGATCGCGATCGAGACGGCGCCGAAGGCACGCGCGTATTTTTCCTGGGTCAGCACCGGGTCGTGGGCGTAGCGGATGATCTCGTTCTTGGCGACGATGATCTGCGACCACAGCGCGCGCAGCATCTGCACGAAGAACGCACGCTGCTGGAAGACGTAAGCGAGATAGACCGCGATCAGCGCGACCTGCAGCTCGGTGAAGTCGACGATGATCTCGTAGAGCGCGTGGCCCGCCGCGCCGCCGAAGAGCCGGCCGAGGATCGCCGCCGTCACCAGGGCGACGATAATGAGGAAGACGGCGGTAAGGCGCCGGACCAGCATGGCTTTGGTCATGCGCGGGAGCTTAGCGTATCCGTGTGATGCGTCACACTCTTCGCACCGACGCGGGCCGCGCCCCGCCTATACGTCCGGCACGTCGATCCCGTTCAACCGGCAGGCGGCGATGAGCGTGTTGCGGATGAGGCAGGCGATGGTCATCGGGCCGACGCCGCCGGGGACCGGGG
>CAZBRE010000223.1:0-2282 GCA_964494065.1 uncultured Alphaproteobacteria bacterium | reverse complement strand
GTGTTGCGGATGAGGCAGGCGATGGTCATCGGGCCGACGCCGCCGGGGACCGGGGTGATCACGCCCGCGACCTCGACCGCCTCGTCGTAAGCGACGTCGCCGACGAGGCGCATGCGGTCGGGCTTTTCCTCGGTGGGGGCCGGGATGCGGTTGATGCCGACATCGATCACGGCCGCACCTGGCTTGACCCAGTCGCCCTTGATCATCTCCGGCCGGCCGACGGCGGCGACCAGGATGTCGGCGCGGCGGCAGACTTGCGCCAGATCGCGGGTGCGCGAATGGGCGACGGTCACGGTGCAGTGGCGCTCGAGCAGAAGCGCGGCCATCGGCTTGCCGACGATGTTGGAGCGGCCGACGATCACCGCCTCCTTGCCGGTCAGATCGCCGACGGCGTCCTCGAGCATCAGGATGCAGCCTTGCGGCGTGCAGGGAACGAGGGCCTCGCCGCCGGTCCACAGGCGGCCGGTATTGACGACGTGAAAGCCGTCGACGTCCTTGTTCGGATCGATGGCATCGATCACGGCATCGGCATCGATCTGGTCGGGCAGGGGGAGCTGGACCAGGATGCCGTGGACGCGGTCGTCGGCGTTGAGCTGTTCGACCAGCGCCAGCAGCTCGGCCTCCGAGGTGGTGTCGGGCAGGCGGTGGTCGAAGGCCTGCATGCCGGCCTCGACGACCGCCTTGCCCTTGTTGCGCACATAGACCTGGCTCGCCGGGTCCTCGCCGACCAGCACGACGGCGAGGCCGGGGGTGACGCCGTGCGTGGCCGTAACTGCGCGCACGGCCTCGCCGACCCGCGCGCGTAGGCCGGCCGCGAAGGCCTTGCCGTCGATGATCTGAGCGCTCGCCGTCACCTCATCCCTCTCCTCTTGCTGCAAACCAGCCATCGATCCTCTCCTTCAAGGCCCCGCCGTCGCCTTCGATTGCGACCGTCTTCCGCCGATTTCCGACCCCGCGCGTGACCGTGAAGGCCGATTTGGGCAACCGCCATTCCTTGGCCAGCAGCGCGATCACGGCGGCGTTGGCCTTGCCGTCCTCGGGCGCCGCCGTCACCGCGACCTTGAGCGCGGTCTTGCCATCGGCGTCGTCCGCAATGCCGTCGATCCGGTTGCGCCGCGCCTTGGGCGTGACCCGCAAGGAGAGCGACAGGCCGGATGCGGTGACGGCATAAGGCGGTGGCGGGGACGAGGTCATAAGCCGCTCGAATCATGGCCGCTCGAATTATGACTGCTCGAATTATGGCATTTGGGATGATCGCTCGCCGCGCTCACCCCACCACAGCCCGGCAGGCTTGATAGCCCCAATTATCGAACAGGAGCTGGCGGATGAAGAAGATGGCGAGCAGCACCACCAGCGGGGCGAGATCGAGCCCGCCCATTACCGGCAGCACGCGCCGGATCTGCTTCATCACCGGCTCGATGATCTTGTGCAGGAAGCCGCCCACGGCGTTCACCACGGGATTGTAGGTGTTGACGATGTTGAACGCGACCAGCCAGCTCATGATCACGTAGACGATGATGCACCACCAATAGAGATTGAGGATGATGCTGATGACCTGGTAGAGCGCGCACATACTGCTGGTCCGTGGCCAATGTTCGGTAGAGTGGGGGGCCGTCGAACGAGGTCGGTTGAGGACGTCCGTCAATCCCGCCAGGGACGGTGGCGGGCGCACACTAGCGGGCGGGAGGGACGCGTTCAAGCAATGCGGGCGGGCGGCGGCGTGGCGGCGTTCCGGGCCCGGCGTCCCGCGCCTTGACAGGGTCGCAAGGCGCACCACATTATCCCGCGCACCCGCCGGCACCGGCCGGCCGGGGCAGATGCAGCTTGTGGGGCCGTAGCTCAGTTGGGAGAGCGTCGCGTTCGCAATGCGAAGGTCAGGGGTTCGACTCCCCTCGGCTCCACCATTTCCTCTTAGGCGAACCTCGATCGACGTCCCGTCGCGCGGCGCACGACCGGGGACCGCGGACGTCATAGGCGCTAAAATCCCGCAATGCCGTCGTCACGTAGAGGGCCCGCCCGCGCATGCCGGAACCCAGCACCGCCGTCCGAAGCCTGCTTCGCGATCGCTCGGCCGATGGGCACAGCCCGGTAACCTTCGTCGAGCTTTTCTTCGATCTCGTTTTTGTCTTCGCGATTACCCAGCTCTCGCACACGCTGCTGGAACACTTGACGCCGATCGGGGTTCTGCACGCGGTGCTCATGCTGATGGCCGTGTGGTGGGTGTGGATCTACACCTTCTGGGTCACCAACTGGCTCGATCCTCAGCGTACGCCGGTGCGCCT
>CAZBRE010000222.1:0-5382 GCA_964494065.1 uncultured Alphaproteobacteria bacterium | reverse complement strand
CGCTCTGCCTCCTCACCCCGGACATGCAGAACCGGCGCATCATCGAGGGCCTGCTCCGAAACGCGGGCGCCGACGTGGCGCCGACGCTCGAATCGGATTCGATCCTCGTCCTGTTCACCCATGTGCGCACCGGGCGCTGGGCGAGCGTGATGCCTGCAAAACTTGCTGCCGCTTTGGGCCTCACCGACACGGTCAGGGCCATCCCCATCGTCGAGCCCGAGGTAACCCATTCCATCGGCCTCGTTGTGCCTGAGCGCAACCCTCTGACACCTTTGATCAGTGCGCTGGTGAGCGAAGCGAAGCAGCTCGCGCCACTGCTCGCCGAGCCAATCTCCACCGGCGTTCGATCTGAAATCCCGATCGACCGATAGAACTTTGTAATCAAAGGGAAATTTCGTCGTACTGCCTTGCGATGCAAGAGCAGAAGCAATATTCTTATGCATGGAGAAATGTCCCAGCGGACCGGGACTTGATCCACCACCAAAAGCAGGCAGCAGGGAAATTGTTCTCGCATGCCCAAATATGAGCCCTGGAGCGCTGAGCGCGCGAGCGTGATCATCGCCGCGCAAAAGCATCGCAAGGGCGCGGTGCTGCCGATCATGCATGCGCTACAGCACGTCTTCGGCTGCGTGCCGGAGGCGGCGATCCCGATGATCGCCCAGGCGCTGAACCTGTCGCGCGCCGAAGTCTATGGCTCGCGCACCTTCTATCACGACTTTCGCACCGAGCCGCCGGGGCGGCGCGTCTTGAAGCTTTGCCGCGCCGAGTCCTGTCAGGCTGTCGGCGGCGATGCCCTTGCGGCGAGGGCCCAGGAGAAGCTCGGCGTCGCATGGGGCGAGACCACGGCGGACGCCCGGGTCACGCTGGAGCCGGTCTATTGCCTTGGCCTCTGCCACTCATCCCCTGCCGCCATGCTCGACGAGGATCCCCACGGCATGCTCGATGAGGACCGGCTCGATGCCCTGTTGAAGGAGGCGCAAGCGTGACGCGCGTCTTCATATCGCGGGACGCAGGCGCCCTTTGCGTTGGCGCCAACGACGTGGCGCGGGCGCTGTTCAAGGCGGTTGAGACCAAGAACCTCGATGTCGACATCGTCCGTACCGGCTCCCGCGGCATGTATTGGCTCGAGCCGCTGGTCGAGATCGAACGGCCAGAAGGCCGTGTCGGCTACGGGCCGGTGAAGGCTTCAGACATCGACGGCCTGCTCGAGGCTGGCATGCTCGAAGGGGCCAAGCACAAGCTCTCCCTCGGTCTCGTCGAGGACATCCCTTTCTTCAAGCGCCAAACCCGCCTCACCTTCAAGAACTGCGGCATCATCGATCCCCGCTCGCTCGAGGACTACCAGGCCCACGGCGGCTACCAGGGTCTCAAAAAGGCGATTGAGATCGGCCCTGCGGCGATCGTCGAGGAGGTGGTAAATTCAGGCTTGCGCGGCCGCGGCGGCGCGGGCTTCCCCACCGGCATCAAATGGCGCACGGTAGCGCAGACCCCGCCGCAGCAGAAATACATCGTCTGCAACGCCGACGAGGGCGATTCAGGCACTTTCGCCGACCGCATGATCATGGAAGGCGATCCCTTCGTCCTGATCGAGGGCATGACCATCGCCGGCATCGCCGTCGGCGCCACCTACGGTTACATCTACATCCGCTCCGAATATCCGCAGGCGGTCGAGGCCATGGAGATCGCGATCAAGCTCGCCCGCGACGGCGGCATGCTCGGTCCGAAGGTGGCGGGATCCGATTACGCCTACGACATGGAGGTCAGGGTCGGCGCCGGGGCCTATGTCTGCGGCGAGGAGACCTCGCTGCTGGAGAGCCTCGAAGGCAAGCGCGGCGAGGTCCGCGCCAAGCCACCGCTGCCCGCTCATATCGGCCTGTTCGGCCAGCCGACGGTGATCAACAACGTGCTGTCGCTCGCCACGGTGCCGATCATCATGAGCAAGGGCGGCGCCTTCTACCGCGATTTCGGCATGGGCCGCTCGCGGGGCACGATGCCGATCCAGCTCGCCGGCAACATCAAGCATGGCGGCCTGTTCGAGACCGCCTTCGGCATCAGCCTCGGCGACCTCGTCGACGATATCGGCGGCGGCACGCGGACAGGGCACCCGGTGCGTGCGGTCCAGGTCGGCGGTCCGCTCGGCGCCTATTTTCCGCGCGAATTGTTCGACACGCCGTTCGATTACGAAGCCTTCACCGCCCGCAATGGCCTGATTGGCCATGGCGGCATCGTGGTGTTCGACGATACCGTCGACATGGCGAAACAGGCCCGCTTTGCCATGGAGTTCTGCGCCATCGAATCCTGCGGCAAATGCACACCCTGCCGCATCGGCTCGGCGCGCGGCGTCGAGCTGGTCGACAAGATTGTCGCCGGAGAGGACCGCGACGCCAACATCATCGTGCTCGAGGACCTCTGCAACACCATGACGTTCGGATCGCTTTGCGCTCTTGGCGGCTTTACCCCCTTCCCCGTGATGAGCGCGCTGACCCACTTCCCCGAAGATTTCGGCGCCAAGAAGAAGCGCCTTGAAGCTGCTGAATGAGGAAACTGACATGTCGCTGATCCAGGAAATCGACTACGGCACCCCGGCGTCCAAGTCCGAGAAAGAGGTGACCCTCACCATCGACGGCGTTGCCGTGACCGTGCCCGAAGGCACCTCGGTCATGCGCGCCGCGGCCGAGCTCGGCCGTGAGATTCCAAAACTCTGCGCCAGCGACATGGTTGAGGCGTTCGGCTCCTGCCGGCTGTGCCTTGTCGAGGTCGAAGGCCGCGCCGGAACGCCTGCCTCGTGCACCACGCCGGTCGCCGAAGGCATGGTGGTGCGCACCCAGACCGATCGCCTGAAGCGGCTGCGCAAGGGCGTGATGGAGCTCTACATCTCAGAGCATCCGCTCGACTGCCTGACCTGCTCGGCCAATGGCGATTGCGAACTGCAAGACATGGCGGGCGCCGTCGGCCTGCGCGAGGTACGCTACGGCTATGAGGGGCAGCGGCATCCGGATCCCGGCATCGATTCCTCAAACCCCTATTTCACCTACGAGCCCTCCAAATGCATCGTCTGCTCGCGCTGCGTGCGGGCCTGCGAGGAGGTGCAGGGCACTTTCGCTCTGACCATCGCCGGCCGCGGCTTCGCTTCCGTGGTGTCGCCGGGCATGGAGGAGCCGTTCCTTCAGTCCGAGTGCGTGTCCTGCGGCGCCTGCGTCCAGGCCTGCCCAACCGCGACCCTCAACGAGAAATCGGTGATCGAGATCGGCACGCCGGAGCATTCCGTGGTCACGACTTGCGCCTATTGCGGCGTCGGCTGCGCCTTCAAGGCGGAGATGCGCGGCGAGGAAGTGGTGCGTATGCTGCCCTACAAGGACGGCAAGGCCAATCGCGGCCATGCCTGCATCAAGGGTCGCTTTTCGTTCGGTTACGCCACCCATAAGGACCGCGTGCTCAATCCGATGATCCGCGAAAAGATCACCGATCCGTGGCGCGAAGTGTCCTGGGAGGAGGCGATCAACTACGCCGCGTCCGAGTTCAAGCGCATCCAGGCGAAATACGGCATCGGCGCGGTCGGCGGCATCACCTCATCGCGCTGCACCAACGAGGAGACCTTCCTGGTGCAGAAGCTGATCCGCGCCGGCTTCGGCAACAACAATGTCGATACCTGCGCCCGCGTCTGCCATTCGCCGACCGGCTATGGGCTGAAGACCACCTTCGGCACCTCGGCCGGCACCCAGGATTTCGACTCGGTCGAACAGGCCGACGTGATCCTGATCATCGGCGCCAACCCGACCGACGGCCACCCGGTGTTCGCCTCGCGGATGAAGAAGCGGCTGCGCGAGGGCGCCAAGCTGATTATCGTCGATCCGCGCCGCATCGACCTCGTGCGCTCGCCCCATGTCGAGGCGTCCTACCACCTGCCGCTGAAGCCCGGCACCAACGTCGCCGTGGTCACCGCGCTCGCCCATGTCGTCGTCACCGAGGGTCTGGTCGATGAGAAGTTCGTGCGCGAGCGCTGCGATTGGGACGAGTTCCAGGATTGGGCCGCGTTCGTAGCGCAGCCGCGCCATAGCCCGGAAGAGGTCGAGAAGATCTCAGGTGTCCCCGCCGATCTGATCCGGGGCGCGGCCAGACTCTATGCCACCGGCGGCAATGGCGCGATCTATTACGGCCTCGGCGTCACCGAGCACAGCCAGGGCTCGACTACGGTGATCGCCATCGCCAATCTCGCCATGGCCACCGGCAATCTCGGCCGCGAGGGCGTCGGCGTGAACCCGCTGCGCGGCCAGAACAACGTGCAGGGCTCCTGCGATATGGGCTCGTTCCCGCACGAGCTGCCGGGCTACCGCCATCTCTCGGAGTCGGCGACGCTGGAAATGTTCGAGGCGTTTTGGGGCCGCCCGCTCGACGCCGAGCCGGGGTTGCGCATTCCCAACATGATCGACGCCGCCCTCGATGGCTCGTTCAAGGGCATCTACATCCAAGGCGAGGATATTCTTCAGTCCGATCCCAACACCCAGCACATGGCTGCGGGCCTCGCCGCCATGGAATGCGTGGTGGTCCAGGACCTGTTCCTGGTCGAGACCACCAACTACGCGCATGTGTTCCTGCCGGGCTCGACGTTCCTGGAGAAGAACGGCACCTTCACCAATGCCGAGCGGCGCATTCAGCCGGTGCGCAAGGTGATGCAGCCGCTGAACGGCTATGAGGACTGGCAGATCACCCAACTCCTCTCCAACGCGCTCGGCTATCCCATGAACTACAGCCACCCGTCGGAGATCATGGACGAGATCGCAAAGCTGACGCCGACCTTCGCCGGCGTGTCCTATGCCTTGCTCGACGAGCTCGGCTCGGTGCAATGGCCGTGCAACGCCAAGGCGCCGGACGGCACCCCGGTGATGCATATCGGCGGCTTCGTCCGCGGCAAGGGCAAGTTCGCCATCACCGAATATGTGGCGACCGATGAAAAGACCGGCCCGCGCTATCCGCTGTTGCTCACCACCGGCCGCATCCTCACCCAGTACAATGTCGGCGCCCAGACGCGGCGCACCGCCAATGTCGTCTGGCATGACAAAGACGTGCTCGAGATCCATCCCTTCGACGCCGAGAACCGCGGCGTCCGCGACGGCGACTGGGTCAAGCTCACGAGCCGGGCCGGCGAGACGACGCTTCGCGCGCATATCACCGAGCGCGTGGCGCCGGGCGTGCTCTACACCACCTTCCACCATCCGAGCACCCAGGTGAACGTGGTCACCACGGAGTTCTCGGACTGGGCCACCAACTGCCCCGAATACAAGGTCACCGCCGTGCAGGTGATGCCGTCCAACGGGCCGTCGGAATGGCAGGAGGAATATGAGGAGCTCGGCCGGCAGTCGCGCCGCATCGCCGAACCGTTGG
>CAZBRE010000221.1:0-5455 GCA_964494065.1 uncultured Alphaproteobacteria bacterium | reverse complement strand
TGCTGCGCGCCGGCATGATCCGCCAATCGAGCGCCGGCATCTATTCCTGGCTGCCCCTTGGCTACAACGTCTTGAAGAAGATCGAGGCGATCGTGCGCGACGAGCAGAACGCCGCCGGCGCCCAGGAAATGCTGATGCCGACGATCCAGCCGGCCGATCTGTGGCGCGAGAGCGGGCGCTACGACGACTACGGCAAGGAGATGCTGCGCATCACCGACCGCCACGAGCGCGACATGCTCTATGGGCCGACCAACGAGGAGCAGATCACCGAGATCTTTCGCGCCCATGTGCGCAGCTACAAGGACCTGCCCAAGCTGCTCTATCACATCCAGTGGAAGTTCCGCGACGAGGTGCGGCCGCGCTTCGGGGTCATGCGGGGCCGCGAGTTCCTGATGAAGGACGCCTATTCATTCGATCTAGATTATGAAAGCGCAAAAAAGTCTTACAACAGAATGTTCGTTTCTTACTTGAGGACATTCGCGCGTATGGGCCTGCGCGCCATTCCGATGGCGGCGGAGACCGGACCGATCGGCGGCGATCTCTCCCATGAATTCATCATCCTCGCCGATACGGGCGAGAGCCAGGTCTACTGCCACAAGGCCTATCTCGATTACGACCCGTTGGCCGAAGGGATCGATTACGAGGGTGACCTGCAGCCCATCGTCGATCATTGGACTTCGCAATACGCCGCCGCCGACGAGAAGCATGATCCCGCCAACTGCCCCGTCGCCAAGGACGATCTCGTCGAGGCGCGCGGCATCGAAGTCGGGCATATCTTCTATTTCGGCGACAAATACTCCAAGCCCATGGGCGCCGAGGTGACGACCGCCGATGACAAGGCCGTCCCCTTCGAGATGGGCTCCTATGGCATCGGCGTCTCCCGTCTGGTCGGCGCGATCATCGAGGCTAGCCACGACGACGACGGCATCATCTGGCCGGATGCGGTAGCGCCCTTCAAGGTGGGGCTCGTGAACCTCCGGGTTTCCGACGAGGCCTGCACGGCCGCCTGCGACGATCTCTTCGACAAGCTGCGGGCGGCGGGCGTCGACGTGCTCTACGACGACCGCGACGAAGGCGCCGGCGCCAAATTCGCCGATATGGATCTGATCGGCCTGCCCTGGCAGCTCGTCGTGGGCCCGCGCGGGGTCAAAGCCGGCACGGTGGAGCTGAAGCGCCGCAAGAGCGGCGAGCGCGAGGAGCTCTCCGCCGAGGCCGCGCTCGCGCGGGTGATCGGCTAGCGGAACGGATTTCCCATGGATATCGCCATCCTTGTCTTCGACGACATGACCGCGCTCGACGCCATCGGGCCGATGGACGTCATGGCGCTCCTGCCCGGCGCCGAGCTCAAGATCGTCGGGCACGAAAAGGGCCCTATCCGCGCCGGCAGGGGCGCGCGCAGCCTCGGCATCGTCGCCGATTACGGGCTGGACGACATCACGTCAGCCGACGTGCTGATCGTCCCTGGCGGCCTGGGTACGCGCGCGCTGGTGAACGACGAAACGCTCGCCGAATGGCTGCGCAGGATCCACGCGACCACGCAGTGGACCACCTCGGTCTGCACCGGCGCGCTGCTGCTCGCGGCGGCCGGCATATTGAACGGCGTGCCCGCGACCACACATTGGGCAGCAATGGATCTCCTGCAAAAGCTCGGCGCCGTGCCGACCGACCGCCGCGTCGTCGAGGAGGGCAAGATCATCACCGCGGCCGGCGTCTCCTCGGGCATCGACATGGGCCTCACGCTCGCGGCCAAGATCGCAGGCGAGGACACGGCGCGGGCGATCCAGCTCATGATCGAATACGATCCCGAGCCGCCCTTCGACAGCGGCTCGGCCAACCGCGCGCCGCCCGAGATCAAGGCGCTCGCGGCCAAGCTTATCCAGGCGTGATGATCTTCTCGCCTTTCGAGCGGATGGTCGCCAAGCGCTATCTCAGGGCGCGCCGTCAGGAAGGCTTCATCTCCGTCATCGCCGTCTTCTCGCTGCTCGGCATCGCGCTCGGCGTGGCAACCTTGATCATCGTCATGTCGGTGATGAACGGCTTCCGCCACGAGCTCCTGGGCCGCGTGCTGGGCCTGAACGGACACATCGCGGTGGTCGGCGCCAGGGGCTCGATAAAGAACTTCGACGACGTCGCCCGCCAGGTCGCGGCCGCCAAGGGCGTCACCCTGGTAACGCCCCAGGTCGAGGGCCAGGTGATGGCGACACGGGGCGAGCGCGCCTCGGGCGCCCTGGTGCGCGGCGTCCGCGCGGAGGATTTCGCCAAGCTCAAGCTGCTCGCGAGCAACATCAAGCGCGGCAAGCTCGCCGACTTCAAGGGCGGGGACGCGGTGATCCTCGGCGACAAGCTCGCCGCCTCGCTCCGCGTGGGCGTGGGGCAGGGGGTGACGCTGATCTCGCCGCGCGGCAACGTCACCGCCTTCGGCACGGTGCCGCGGATCAAGACCTATACCGTCGTCGCGACCTTCAATGTCGGCATGTACCAGTATGATTCGAGCTTCATCTACATGCCGCTCGAGGCCGCACAGACCTTCTTCCGGCTACCGGGCGCCGTCACCAAGCTCGAGGTGATGATCGACAAGCCCGACAGCTCCTTCGCGATCGCGCGCGACTTGCGGGCAAAACGCATCAAGGGCGTCTATCTCGTCGAATGGCAACGCACCAATGCGAGCTTTTTCAACGCGTTGCAGGTCGAGCGGAACGTCATGTTCCTGATCCTGGCGCTGATCATCCTGGTCGCCGCCTTCAACATCATCTCCAGCCTGATCATGCTGGTGAAGGATAAGGGCAGCGATATCGCCATCCTGCGCACCATGGGGGCGACGCGCGGCGCGGTGATGCGCGTCTTCTTCATGACCGGCGCAGCGATTGGTGTCACCGGTACGCTTCTAGGTCTCGGCCTCGGGCTTCTGTTCTGCTGGCGCATCGACGACATCAAGCGCGGCCTCGAAGCGCTCTTGAAGCGCGACCTCTTCTCGGCGGAGATCTACTTCCTCTCCCAGCTTCCTGCCATCGTCGATCCGGTTGAGGTCACGCAGGTCGTGCTGATGGCGCTCGCGCTTTCGTTCCTGGCCACCATCTACCCCTCCTGGCGGGCGGCCCGGCTCGATCCGGTCGAGGCGCTTCGCTATGAATGAGCCCGTCATGAGTGATCCGGCGCAAGGCTCGCTGCTCGAGCATTCGGCAGCCACCGGCGCCCGGGTGCTGGCGTTGCGTGCGGTCGAACGCGCCTTCGTGCAGGGCGGCGAGCGCCTGGAGGTGCTGCGCGGCGTCAGCCTCGCCGTCAACAAGGGCGAGATGGTCGCCCTCGTCGGCCATTCGGGCTCGGGCAAGTCGACGCTCTTGCAGATTGCAGGACTGCTGGAACGTCCCGATACCGGCCACGTCATCATCGACGGCCGCGATTGTGGGCGCCTGGGCGACGAAGAGCGCACGAAGATCCGCCGCAGCGCGCTCGGCTTCGTCTACCAGTATCACCACCTGCTGCCGGAGTTCTCCGCGCTGGAGAACGTGATCCTGCCGCAGATGATCGCCGGCCACACCAAGCGGAACGCCCGCCAGCGGGCGCTCGAGCTCCTCGGCGCGCTGGGCCTCTCCGGCCGCACCACCCACCGCCCGGCACGGCTGTCCGGCGGCGAGCAGCAACGCGTGGCCATCGCCCGCGCGGTCGCCAATGCGCCCAAGCTGCTGCTGGCGGACGAGCCCACCGGCAATCTCGATCCCGGCACCGCCGATCAGGTCTTCGCCCAGCTTCGGCGACTGGTCGAGGTCGCGAATATCGGTGCGCTCGTCGCCACCCACAACCTCGAGCTCGCGCGCAGCATGGACCGTATCCTGACGCTGGAGAACGGCGTCGTGGTGCAGCGCTAGGGCGCGTCAACCCGGACGGTCAGCCTCGTCGCAGATGGACGTCGGTTGGCGTCACCACGCGCTCTTCCTCGTCCATCTCGAATTGCGCCAGCCGGCGCAGCCCGACCAGTGCGGTCTCGATGACGCCGCCCTGTGTGCCGGCCGGATAGACCGCATAGATCGGCAATCCGAAGCTCGGCGCACCGGGCACGATATGCACCCGGCTTTCGCGCAGATAAGGCGAGGCGAAGCGCTTGGGAAAATAGCCCGAGCCGCCATTCTCGATGATGTGCCCGAACCCGAGCGTGCCGAGCCCGACATGGAGCGCCGGCGTGTTGAACTCGGGAAACGCCTGCTGATGCTGCAGCCGGAACGCCTCGCCCCAGTCGACATAGACGTAATTCTCGTCGTAAGGCGTCGCCGGTTCGTTGCTGCTGGAAATCAGCACCAACTCCTGCTCGAGAAGCCTCTCCGCGACGATGCCGGCGCGGTCCTCGGTCATGAACGCGACCGCAATGTCGAGCGCGCCTTCGGCCAGGTAGCGCATCAGCACCGAGGGCTGGCCCAGCTCGGCGACGATCGCGATTTCCGGCGCCGCCTCGCGCATCCACGGCAGCCAGCGGTAGAGCATGCGGTTCCATAAGCCTGCCTGGGCGCCCACGCGCAGGATCGCATCGAAGGTGGGCGGCATCACCACCTCACGGCGCGCCTGCTCCCAAATCCGCACCATGGTTGATGCGTAGCGCTCGAAACGACGCCCCTCCGGCGTAAGGGTCACACCGGCTTTGTTGCGGACGAGCAGCTTGCGGCCGAGCTGCTGCTCGAGGCTGCGGATCCGCATGCTCACCGCCGCCTGGGTGATGTGCAGCCGCTCGGCCGCCCGCACGAGGCTGCGCGCCGAGATCACTTCCACGAAGGTTCGCGCCAGATCGATGTCCATCGGGAGTCGCTCCCCTCGATGATGAATGAGGTCGGGCGGCCAATAATATAAGAAACTCTTATGATCATCAGAAAATAAATTAGCTTGTCTTAAGTGGCGACTTCTCGCCAAAGTGTTTATGCGTTCGTATGAGGAGGAGGAGCCATGCAGCTAATCAAAAAGAATCCGTGGATCGTCCTCGTTGGCGCATTCGCCATATTGATCGTGGTCGGCATTGCCGTCAGTTGACCACCGCTAGCTGACCGCACCCGATCACGTCGGCTGCCGGCCTCGGCGTCGATAAAGTCGAGGCACGCAACACGCAGGGAGGCCCGAAGCGTCGCGCCCTGGATGCAAAGCGATCCCGCCAGGGTCGATGCTGTTTCGCCGCCAGGCTGGCAGCCATTTTTCCAAGCATATCCATGAGGCCACCTCTCGTGGCGGCTGTGTTGTATGTCGTTGCGTCCGGCTGTTTGCGTTGGGCCGATTGCGCTTTTGCCGACGGCGTCATTGGGCGATGATGCTCATGGACCGTCGCGCGCAATGCCGCGACCCCCGCATGCCTCGGCAATAGCCCATGGATGCTTTTCATGGATTTCTTCTTTTATGTCGGCAGTCTCTACTCCTATCTCTCGGTGATGCGGATCGACGATGCCGCGGCCGAGGCCGGCGTCGAGGTGCGCTGGCGGCC
>CAZBRE010000220.1:3085-5474 GCA_964494065.1 uncultured Alphaproteobacteria bacterium | reverse complement strand
AGGGGGGACCAGGCAATGCGTGCGGTCAGAGCTCATGAATTCGGCGACCCGGAGGTGATGAAGATCGAGGACGTCCCCGATCCCACCCCCGGCTCCGGCGAGGTTCTCATCAAGATCGAGGCGATCGGCGTCAATCCGGTCGACACCTATATCCGCTCGGGCGTCTATGCGGCCCTGCCCGAGCTGCCCTATACGCCGGGCGGCGACGCCGCCGGCACCGTCGAGGCCTTGGGCGGCGGCGTCGAGGGCTTCGCTGTCGGCGACCGCGTCTACATGGCCGCTATCGTCGGCCGGCGGAACCAGGGCGCCATGGCGGAGAAGGCGCTGGCGCCCGCGAATTCGCTCTTCCATCTGCCCGATAATGCGAGCTTCGCGGCCGGTGCGGCGCTCGGCGTGCCCTATGCCACCGCCTATTTCGGCCTCTTCATGCGCGGCCAGGCGAAGCCGGGCGACACGCTCTTCGTCCACGGCGCCAGCGGCTCGGTCGGCTCGGCGGCGGTGCAGATGGCGCGCGGCCACGGCATGACCGTGATCGGCAGCGCCGGCACCGACAAGGGCATGAAGATGGTGCTCGACCAGGGCGCCCATCACGCCGTCGACCACACCAAGGACGGCTATATCGACGAGATCCGGGCGCTCACGGGCGGCGCCGGCCCCAATCTCATCCTGGAGATGCTGGCCAACGTCAATCTCGCCAAGGACCTCGACCTCGTCGCCAAGTACGGCCGCATCGTCGTCATCGGCAATCGCGGCGAGATCCAGATCAATCCGCGCATGACGATGATGAAGAATCTCGACGTGGTGGGGCTGGCTTTGCCCAACGCCTCTGATGAGGAGATGACCCGCATCCATGCCGGCATCCGCGCGGGATTGGAAAGCGGCGTGCTCAAGCCGGTGATCGGCCGCGAGATGCCGCTCGACGAGGCCGCCGCCGCGCACCACGCGGTGCTGGAGCCGGGCGCCTTCGGGAAGATCATCCTGAAGCCGTAGACGTTTTGTTTCCAGTTCCAGCGAACAGGAGGCCCCATGGGCTACGAGACGATTCTTTACGAAACCGAGGGCCGGATCGCGACGATCACCCTCAACCGGCCGGAAAAGTACAACACCATCCGCCCGCCGATGCCCGAGGAAATGGAGGCCGCGCTTGCCGAGGCTAACCGCGACGACGCGGTCCGGGTGATCGTGCTGCAAGGGGCGGGGGAGAGCTTCTGCGCCGGCTTCGACTTCTCCGGCGACCTCAAGCACTACGACGATTGGGGCGCGCCGCTCAGCGCCGACAACTACGATCCCGGCCGCGACGTCATGATGGTAACGAGCCCCTTCGTCGGCCCGGTGCCGAAATTCATGAATATCTGGCGCAGCCCCAAGCCGGTGATCGCCAAGATCCACGGCTGGTGCGTCGGCGGCGGCTCGGAGATGGCGCTCTGCGCCGACTTCATCGTGGCTTCGGAGGATGCGCGGCTCGGAACGCCGTATGCGCGGGTCTGGGGCTGCCATCTGACCGGCATGTGGATCTACCGCCTCGGGCTTACCAGGGCCAAGCAATACGCGTTGACCGGCGATTCGATCAGCGGCAAGGAGGCGGCGGAGATCGGCCTCATCAACGAGGCAGCGCCCTTGGATGATCTCGATGAGCGGGTCGCCTATTGGGCCGGGCGCATGGCCGAGATCCCGAGCACCCAGCTCGCCTCGATGAAGCTCATCGTCAACCAGGCCTTCGACAATATGGGGCTCCAGAGCACCCAGCATCTGGGCACCATCCTCGACGGCATCATGCGCAACACACCCGAGGGCCGGGCTTTTGTGGACACGGCCGGGAGCAAGGGCGTGGGCGGGGCGGTGGCCGAGCGCGACGGGCCCTTCGGCGACTACAGCCAGGGGCCGGCGTCGATGAAGCCGAATAAGCGGGGGTGAGTGGGCGCGCCTAGTACCGCTTGTACCAGTAGCGCCGCGGCCCGGTGTCGAGGTGGACGAACTTGGCGGCCCAGTAGAGCCCGAGCCCGCCCGCGCCGATCCGCGCGGCGTGGTTCGCCAGGAAATAGATGCCGTAGCCCTGGACCGTCACGTCGGCCGCCTTGCCGAGCAGATGCTGGCTGTTGCGTGCGGCGCCCTCGGCGCGCAGGCGGTCGTTGGTCTTCTTGGTGCGGTAGGCGGAGTGGATGTTGATGACCACATGGCCGTGCCGCGCCCGCCGGTAGCGTTCCGACAGCCGCCACAGGAGATCGAACAGCTTGGGGTCCATGCGTGTTTCGACGTTCTCGTGGTGGTCGCGCAGGAACCAGTCGAGCTTCTCCTGCGCGGCCTTCAGATAGCCGCCGTCGAAATAGAGCGCGTCGAACTTCTCCTTGGTGTTGGTATTGTAGAGCCGGAGGCCGCGCGGGCGCTGCTT
>CAZBRE010000220.1:0-2985 GCA_964494065.1 uncultured Alphaproteobacteria bacterium | reverse complement strand
CCGAAGGCCTTCACGATGTCCTTGAATTCCATGGGTCCGCTCCTTCCTTTGACCGCCAGGGCGCATTATGGGCTTCGCCAGGAAAGGGGCCAAGGGGCGCGGGGCGGCATTCCAGGTCTGCCAGAATCCCATTTGCCCCGACCGGCCTGATCGCCTTCAATGGCGCCAACGGGACGACCACGCCCTAAGGAGGGGCGAACGACATGGCGCTCAACCAGCCCTTCGACCTCGACGCCTGGATCGAGACCAACCGCGACCAGCTGAAGCCGCCGGTCGGCAACAAGCTCCTCTTCGAGGAGCCAGGCATGATCGCCCAGATCATCGGCGGCCCGAACACCCGCGTCGATTTCCACGACGACCCGGTGCAGGAATTCTTTCACCAGCTCAAGGGCGACATGATCCTCAAGGTCTACATGGACGGCGATATCCATGACGTCCGCATCAAGGAGGGCGACGTCTTCATGCTTCCCGCGCATGTGCCGCATTCGCCCCAGCGCCCGGTCCCTGGCTCAATCGGCCTCGTCGTGGAGAGCCCGCGCATGCAGGGCATGATGGACGGCTTCCAGTGGTATTGCTTTGAGTGCAAGGCCTTGGTGCACCGCATTGAGGTGCCGCTCAACAACATCGTCGACGATCTGCCGCCCTTGTACGAGGCCTTCTACGCCGACGAGGCCGCGCGCACCTGCAAGGCGTGCGGCGCCGTGCACCCGGGAAAGGGCGATCCGCCCGAGGGCTGGGTCACGATCTGAGAGACCGGGTGAAGGCCGGCGGCTAAGCGATGAACGACGACACAGAGCCCGCGGCCGGCTGGATCGGCCGCGCGCGCCGGCGCGTGGAAGACGCCCGGCTCGTCACCGGCCAGGGCCGCTTCGCGGGCGACGTCATGTTGCCGGACTGTCTCCACGTCGCGTTCCTGAGGAGCCCCCATGCGCGCGCCGCGATCACCTCGCTCGACACGGGTGAGGCGGAGGCTTCGCCCGGCGTGGTCGCGGTCTATACCGGCGAGGACGTGGCCGGGTTCGGCGCGCTGCCGGTCAACCCGCTGGTCGAGACGCTCGCCGTGCCGCCCTATCCGATCCTGGCGCAGGGGCGGGTCGAAGCGGTCGGCCAGCCCATTGCCGCCGTCGTCGCCGAGACGCTTGCCGCCGCGCTCGATGCCGCCGAGCTGATCGAAGCTGATTACGATCCGGAGACGCCGGTGATTGACCTCTCGGATGGTGACGTGGCCGCCGCCCAGTCCTGGCATACCGGCGATATCGATGCGGCTTTCGCGGCGGCCGACGCGGTGGTCCGCGTCTCGATCCGGCATCCGCGGCTGGCGCCGATGTCGCTCGAGCCGCGCGCTCTGACTGCTGAATGGAACAACGACACCGAAGCGCTCACCGTCTGGCTCTCCACCCAGACGCCGCATCGCGCCCGCACCGACACCGCCGCCATCGCCGGCCTCGATGTGGAGACGATCCGCGTCATCGCGACCGACGTCGGCGGCGCCTTCGGCATGAAGGCCTCGCTCTTTCCCGAGGAAATCTTGATCGTCTGGGCGGCGGCGCGTCTCCGCCGCTCGGTCCGCTGGGCCGCCACCCGCGCCGAGGACATGGCGGCCGCCACGCACGGACGCGGCCTTGCGCTGACGGGCGAGCTCGCCCTCGCGCGCGACGGCACCATGCTCGCCCTCCGCGCGGAGATCGACGCGCCGCTCGGCCAGTGGATGCCCTTCAGCGCCGTGGTGCCGGCGCGCAACGCCGGGCGTATTCCGCCGGGGCCCTATGCCGTGCCGGCGGTCGCCATCGAGGCGCGCGGCCGCCTCTCGAACACCGCACCCGTCGGCATCTATCGCGGCGCCGGCCGGCCCGAGGCGGCCGTCCTCATGGAGCGGCTGGCCGACGAGGCGGCGCACGTCCTCGCCCTCGATCCGGTCGACCTTCGCCGGAAGAACCTGATCGCCGCCGATCGCTTCCCTTATCTGACCCCGACCGGCGAGACCTTCGACTCGGGCGACTATCCGGCGGCGCTGGAAAAAGCCTGTGAGCTCGCGGACTACGAGGGGCTTCGCGCCGAGCAGGCGGAGCGAAGACAAGCGGGCGCGCTTTTCGGCGTCGGCGTCGCGGTCTATGTCGAGCCGAGCGGCCAGGGCTTCGAGCGCGCGCATCTCCGCCTCGAGCCCGACGGCACGATCATGGCGGCGACCGGCACCAGCGCCCAGGGCCAGGGCCGCGAGACCGCCTTCGCCCAGATCGTCGCCGATCGCTTGTCCGTCTCGCCCGACGATGTGCGCGTGGTCCATAGCGACACGGCGCTGACCCCGCCCGGGATCGGCGCGCTCGCCAGCCGCAGCACCCCCATCGGCGGCGGCGCGCTGGCGCTCGCGGCCGACGAGCTGTGCGAGGCAGCGCGCAGGGTCGCCGCCGAAATGCTGCAGGCCGATCCGGCACAGCTCAGCCTGGGAGAAGGCGGTTTCGTCCAACGGGAGCAGCCGGCCTCATCGGTGAGCTGGCGCGCCCTTGCCGAGCATGTCGCGGCGACGGGACCCGATGCGCTGGAAGCCCACCACACCTTCAAGACGGCCGGCGAGGCCTGGGGCTGCGGCGCGGTGATCGCGGCGGTTTCGATCGACCGCGACACCGGCGTGCCGACGATCGAACGTTTCGTCTGGGCCGACGATACCGGGGTCGTGATCAATCCGATGCTGGTCGAGGGCCAGCTCGTCGGCGGCATCGCGCAGGGCCTGGGCGAGGCGCTGATGGAGCGGATCGTCTATGACGGCGACGGCCAGCTCCTGACCGGCTCGCTGATGGACTACGCCGTCCCGCGCGCGGCCGACATGCCGACGATCGCGCTCGGCCGTCTGGTCTCGCCTTCGCCGATGAACCCGCTCGGTGCCAAGGGCGTCGGCGAGGCCGGCACGATCGGCGCGCCGCCTGCCATCATGGGCGCCGTCCTCGACGCCTTGCGCCCGCTCGGTGTAGAGCCTATCGATATGCCCCA
>CAZBRE010000219.1:0-5552 GCA_964494065.1 uncultured Alphaproteobacteria bacterium | reverse complement strand
TCGAGCAATGGCGGCGGCACTACAACACCGTCCGTCCACACAGTGCGCTCGGCTACAGGCCACCCGCACCTCAAACAATCATCGCCCAGCGGGACGATCCGCCCTTCGCACTCGAAGGGCTACGGGCCGATCGTCCCTTCCGCCACATACCTACGAATGTAAACTAGCGACTGGTACCAAGCCGGGGGGCAGGTCACTGCTCGGCCGCTCCATGCTGCAATATTATCTAATACCGTCACCATACCAGGTCGGGTATTGGCCTGGTGTGTGAGTGCAGCCGCCCCGAAGGATGCGATGTCTGGGAAATGGACGGGCTGGCGGGAGCGAGGCGTCAACGGGCGCTGCGGGCCGCGGAGAGCGGACGAACCGCCGTTCGGTGTAGGGGGGGTGATGGAACTCAGCAATTTTCAGCAGATCGAATTGGCAACGATGGGCCGCCGCAAGGAATTGTTCCGGGTCGGCATGGCGATGCTCTTTATCGTTTCGATCATGATCTATGTGGGTGTGACGTCTCAGGGCGTACCAAAGGCCTACCTTCTGGTCGCCGCCGCCGTGATCGGCGCCTACATGGCGATGAACATAGGGGCCAACGATGTCGCCAACAATGTCGGACCGGCGGTTGGTTCCAAGACCATAACATTGACCGGAGCGATCGTGATCGCGGCGGTGTTCGAGGCAGCCGGAGCCCTCATCGCGGGTGGCGAGGTCGTCGCGACCATCAAGAAAGGGATTATCGACCCCGCGGTGCTAACCGATCAACGGGCGTTTGTGTGGCTGATGATGGCGGCCCTGCTGGCAGGCGCTATCTGGCTGAATCTCGCGACCTACATGGGCTGGCCGGTATCGACGACGCACTCGATCGTCGGCGGCGTGCTGGGCGCGGGTGTCGCGGCCGGCGGGTTCGGCATCGCCAACTGGGATCGTATGGGTGCAATCGCGGCCAGCTGGGTCATCTCGCCGCTCATGGGCGGGGTGATTGCCGCGATGTTTCTCTATGTGATCAAGCGCCTGGTAACTTATCAGAGCGACATGATTGCGGCCGCGCGCCGCGTTGTCCCGATATTAATCGCGATCCTGGCCTGGGCCTTCGGAACCTACCTCATGCTCAAAGGGCTGAAGAAGGTCTGGAAGGTCGATTTCTTTACCGCTGCGTCGATCGGACTTGCGTTTGCGGTAGCGGTCTTCCTCGTCGTATGGCCGCTGATTGGCCGTGCCGCCGCCAACGTCAGTGCTTCGAAGGACAGCGTCAACAAGCTCTTTGTGATTCCGCTGATCTGTGCGGCTGCGCTGCTCAGCTTCGCCCACGGCGCCAACGATGTCGCCAATGCTGTTGGCCCGCTGGCCGCGATCAATGAAGCCGTTCTGGGCGGCGGCGTTGCCAAGAAAGCGGCGATCCCGTTGTGGGTGATGATGGTTGGCGCCCTTGGCATTGCCCTGGGCCTCGCCCTCTACGGGCCGAAACTAATCCGCACGGTCGGATCGGAGATTACCGAGCTCGACCAATCGCGCGCCTTCTGCATCGCCATGGCAGCCGCGATTACCGTGATCATCGCCAGTCAGCTCGGCCTGCCGGTCAGCTCGACCCACGTTGCCGTCGGCGCGGTGTTCGGCGTCGGCTTCCTGCGTGAGATAATCAAGACGAACTATGCGGACGCGTTGATCGAGATCCGACACCACCATACCGGCGCGGACGAAAAGGTGGTCGAAGAATTCCTGCAACGTTTCGAGGAGGCACCGTTCCAGACCAAGGGACAGATGCTTAAGGATCTGAAGAAGCAGAACCTCAACGCCGTCGGCTTGACCCGCGAGGAGCGGAAAGAGCTCCGTCGCGGTTATCGCAAGGAACTCGTCAAACGCTCGATGGCCCTCAAGATCGCCTCGGCGTGGGTGATTACCGTTCCAATCTCTGCGTTCTTGGCCATGCTGCTTTACTACACGATCCGGGGCATGCTGTTGCCGTGATGCCGAAATGAGCGGACCCTTTCATCTTGTTTGGAAAAGGACCTTCGTTGGCATTGGCGCGGGCAGGATGATCCGCCGGATCTTCTTGCCGACGATCTTTGTCGTTCTCACCTTTGGGTTCTGGGTCAGCCCGGATTTTCGGGTCATTTCGGCGGGCGTCGCGATTTTTCTGTTCGGCATGATCTCGCTGGAGGAAGGCTTCCGTGCCTTCTCCGGCGGGCATCTTGAACGGCTTCTGAAACGCACAACCGACGGGCTCTGGAAGAGCGTTTGGTTCGGCGTGGTTTCGACCGCCGTGATGCAGTCGAGTTCGCTCGTTTCGGTCCTTACGATCTCGTTCCTAAGCGCCGAGCTGATCGGGCTCGCCAGCGGTATCGGCATTATCTTCGGCGCCAACATCGGCACCACAACCGGCGCGTGGTTGGTGGCGGGGTTTGGGCTGAAGGTCAACATCGCGGCCTACGCCATGCCGATTTTGGTGTTCGGTGTTCTGATGATCTTTCAGTCGTCCAGGACCATGAAGGCGATCGGCTACGTACTGGCCGGGCTCGGGTTCCTGTTCCTCGGAATCCACTACATGAAAGAGGGCTTCACCACATTCAAGGAAGCCATTGACCTCTCGCAGTTCGCGATTTCGGGGTTCAGGGGGTTGGTGATCTTCCTGCTGATCGGCACCATGGCGACGGTCGTCATGCAGTCCAGTCACGCGACCCTGGTGCTGATCGTGACCGCTCTGGCGGCCGGCCAGATCACCTACGAGAATGCAATTGCGCTGGCCATTGGCGCCAACATTGGGACGACAATCACCGCGATTCTTGGCGCTCTGGGTGCTAACGCCCAAGGCAAGCAGCTGGCGGCCGGTCATCTCATATTCAACGTTCTCACGGGCGCGGTCGCGGTTGTCTTCATTCACCAGTTCACTTGGGCGGTCGATTTCATAAGCCATAACATCGGTATCGCGACCGACAACTACACGCTGAAGCTTGCCGTGTTCCACAGCCTGTTCAACGTTGTGGGCGTGCTGTTGATGATCCCGCTGATCGACCGGCTCGTCGCGTTTCTGGAGCTGCTGTTTGTCCAGCCAGCCGAAGACCGGGCCGAACCGCGCTATCTCAATACAGCCGTGTTAGAGATCCCCGAAGCATTGCTGGCGGCGCTCCGCAATGAAACGCTTTACCTTTTCGACAATGCCTTCGAAATCATCGCGCACGCGCTCAGCCTCCACCGTCACACGATTCTCTCTACGGTCGATTTAAAGGAGTTCGTCGCTAAGAGCCGCGAGGTGATCGAATTCGATCTCGACGCGATCTACGACAGAAAGGTCAAGACGCTTCACGCGGCGATCCTCGATTACATCAGCCGGGCCCAGCCGGCAGTCAGCGGCGCCAACGCCGCGCAGCTCAACGCGCTGCGCGAAACGGCCCGCCTGATCGTCGAATGCGTGAAGGACGCCAAGCATCTGCGCAAGAACATGTTGCGCTTCATCGCCTCGGATAACCAGTACATCCGGACCGAATACAATGCGCTCAGGGTCAGGCTCGGGACGATGCTCCGCGACCTGTATCTCCTACGCGCCGGTACGGATCCAGAGCTTGATGTTCTCGACCTCGACGAGCTCAAGCTTGAGATGAAAAGCACGGACATCATCGTCGACGGGACGCTCGACAAGTTGATTCGCGAGGCCCGGATCACGGCTGTCATGGGATCGTCATTAATGAATGATATGGCATACGGGCGTAGCCTCGCGTGGAACTTGGCGGAGATCGGCAAGATGCTCTTCGGTGCGGTGGACTATGCGGCGAGTGACGCCGAAACGCTGGTTGCACTCGACAAGGACGAAATCGAAAGCCTCGCGGAGCCTGGCCCCAAAATCGGGACGCGCCGCAAGCTTAAATAGGGCGAACAACGACGATGAAACTGAACAAACTCATCGACGCGGTGCAGGAACTCCTGCAGGGGGGAAAGTCGGCGGATCCCAAGCGAAAGGCGGCGCTCGAGGGTCTAATCGCGAAGCTCGAAAAGAAAGAATCCAAGGTGCAACGGAAGCTGAAGAAGGCGGAAACCGCAGAGGAGCGAGCCAAGTACGAGCGCAAGCTTACGATTGTTCGTGCCCAACGCGAAAAAGGCGAGAAGGCGCTTGGCACAATGTCGAGCTGACGAAGACCAAAGTGAACTACATGTCCGGAGAGCGCCCCGACGTAAAGCGCTACCTTACGTTGGACGACGCACTGGAGGCGTTGACTGACTACCTTGCCGAAGCAGTCGCCAAGCGCATGTGCAGTTGACGTCCAGCCCCGGCGGCCACCCACATCCAGCCATTGCCGACTGTCCAGGCCCAGCGGCCATTGGTGTAGGGACGCCAGCCGGCGGCGACGCCGTGCGGCCGCTACGCCTGTCCGTAGCGAGGATGCGAGAACCAACGCCCGTGCGGCGACAAGTTCGAGTGGAAGTAGTTGAATGAGACCGAAACCCCGGCCTCGGCCCGGGGAGTGGTAAAGGGGACAAGGAGCCCGCTGGTCGCGATTACGGTCCCGAGGACCACCGCATAATGTATGTCCGCAATGGGTCAAAAACAGACATCAGCGGCGCCGAACTCGATGTCCGGTTTGAGCCGAAAAGCGGACGTGGCGGTCAGTCGCTCGAGCGTCCGCTCATAGCCAAATGCGGACGTTGGTGGACGCGGGTTCATGAACATTTTCGTCGGCCTAGTGGCGCAAAGTTGTCAATCAATGCGCGACAGATTGGTGAATGCGCTCAGGCGCGGCGTCGAACTGCTGCAGACACTGTTGCGAGCATAAGACGTAGCGCTGCCCTTCGCGTGCTCGGTGGAGCGCGTTGCGGTGCATTGATCTACTCGCATGCCGCAGACGGAGTCGCGAAGCTCGTCGTCATCCCTGTCGAATCGACGATTTCAGTGAGCATAATGGCACGCAACGGGCCGTCGAGTTCCCGCGCAACGGACTCAAAGTCCGGGCTGGGTTGCGCCGTATTTCGTGATGAATTCGTCCTTGCGCGCCAACAAGGCCTCCCAGGCGAAGTCGTAAAACGAGAACGAGAAGTGGTCCGTTTGGTTTTCCGCGCCAGACGACCAAACCAAACCGTTTCGTTGGAGCGCATCGACGGGCGGGCTTTGTTCGTATGTGTGGAAGACGGGTGTTTCGTTGCGTAGGCAATCCACCACGTATTTGAGCTCATCCAGTGACAGGTGATCGAGATGCTTGAGCGTTCGTGCTTGGGCGCGTGTTCGTTGCCGCTTTTGCTCTTGTTTCCGCCCGGCGCGCCGACCCGCGGATCGTGACTGTTTCCGTCGTTCGCCGAATCGCTCAAGCAGCAGGTTGACGATGGCTCCCAAGGAAAAGACTGAGGACGCGACCCACACAATTGCCGCGATGGTCTGCGTCTTGGCGTGAACCGCCGAAAGATCAAGCACGCTTTGGCTATCAAGAAGCAGCAAAACACCGGACGCGAGCGCGACGGCGAGCGCCACTCTTAACGGCAATTTCATGCGTCCAATCCGCCGCCTGTCCAGCATAGCGGTCGCCGATACTGCCTTAGTACCCACCGGTGCGGTTCCGCCGGAAACGGGTGAT
>CAZBRE010000218.1:0-5559 GCA_964494065.1 uncultured Alphaproteobacteria bacterium | reverse complement strand
GGGGGGCGACGAGCATGGCGTCGAAGCGGGCGTCGAGCCGCGCCAGCTGCGGGTGGAGCGCGAGATAGGCGCCGGCGGCGCGCTCGACGCGGTAGCGCTGGCGGGCGGCGATCGACTCGGCGGCAAGGACGAGGCTGGCCCGCGCCTTGACCTCGACGAAGACGAGGGCGCGGCCGCGCCGGGCGACGATGTCGAGCTCGCCCACCGGCGTGCGGAAGCGCCGCGCCAAAATCCGGTAGCCGCGGAGGCGGAGCGAGAGCGCGCACAGGGTCTCGGCGAGCCGGCCCGCGCGGTCGGCGCGGCGGCGCTTTTCCGACGATCCCCCGCTGACGGTCATGGGCTGGCGGTCATGGGCTGAGGGTCATCGCCCGAGCAGCTTCAGCGCGCGCTCATATAATTGCCGGCGCGGCAGGCCGAGCTCGTCGGCGACCTCGGCCGACGCGTCGCGCACGCTCATGCGCATGAGGGCGGCGGTGAGGCGCTTGTCGATGGCCTCGTCGGCGACCGCCGTCTCCTCGGGCGGGCCGACCACGATCACGACCTCGCCCTTGGGCGGGCCGGTTTCCGCGTAGCGCGCGGCCAGCGCCGCGAGATCGTCGCGGGCAATCTCCTCGTGCAGCTTGGTAAGCTCGCGCGCGACCGCGGCCGGGCGCGGGCCCAGCACCGCGGCCATGTCGGCCAGCGAGGCCGGCAGGCGGGAGGCGGCCTCGTAGAACAGCAGCGTGGCCGGAACGGCGGAGAGCGCCTCGAGCGTGCGGCGGCGGCCGGTCGTCTTGGCGGGCAGGAAGCCCGCGAAGAGGAAGCGGTCGGTCGGCAGGCCCGCCACCGCAAGCCCGGTCAGGGCGGCCGAGGCGCCGGGGATGGCGTGGACCTCATGGCCCGCCTCAATGCAGGCGCGCGCGAGCTTCAGGCCCGGATCGGACACGAGCGGCGTCCCGGCATCGGAGACCAGCGCCACGGTCTGCCCCTCGGCCAGGCGCTGCAAGATCGCCGGGCGGACGCGGGCGGCATTGTGGTCATGATAGGGGATGGTCGGCGTGCCGATCGCGTAGCGCGTAAGCAGGCGCTTGGTGACCCGGGTATCCTCGCAGGCGATCACGTCCGCGGCCTCCAACACGTCGAGGGCGCGCAGTGTGATATCGCGCAGATTGCCGATGGGTGTGGCGACCAGATAGAGACCGGGCGCGAGCATGTCGGTTTGCGCCTCGGTTTGGGCCATGGTTTGCGCCTCGGTTCGTGTCTCGGTTCGTGCGTGGGCCGGGTCGGCCGCGACGCCGCGGTTTTGTTTACTTCGCTCGACCGGCGGCTTAGTCTCTTTCGCTCGGTTGCGCGTCATATCGGCACGCGGCCATACGGGTCAGAGTGGAAGATCATGATGGGCTGGAGGATCATGGTGGGCCACGAATCCTATAGAATTTTCAACAGCTTCGCCCGGCATTTCAAACTGGCCGTCATCGGCCTGTGCGCGGCCGCACTGCTTGCTTCGTGCGGGGGCAGCGTATCGAAGGGTACGCCGCCGCCGCAAGGGAAGCCAATCGAGTCCGGCAAAGCGCCGCAGGGCGGGGGCGGCGGCATTGTGCCGGCGGGTCAAACGCCCAAGGTCGCGCTGCTGCTGCCGATGTCGGGGCCGTTCGAGAAGATCGGCACGGCGATGCGCCAGGCGGCCGAACTGGCGCTCTTCGAGATCGCCGACAAGGGCTTCGAGATGACGCCGATCGACACCGGCGGCACACCCGAAGGCGCGCGGCGGGCAGCGCAGCAGGCGCGCGCGGCCGGTGCGCATCTGATACTGGGGCCGTTGCTCTCCGGCTCGGTACAGGCGGTCAAGGAAGAGCTCGAGAACGACGACATCAATATCATCGCTTTTTCCACGGATGCCGGGGTGGCCGGCGGCAAGGTCTATCTGATGGGCTTCCTGGTGGCGCCGCAGATCGACCGGATCGTCGCCTATGCCTCGCAGCAGGGCCTCAAGCGCATCGCCGTGGTGGCGCCGGAAGGCGCTTATGGAAACGCCGTGGTCGCGGCCTTCCGGCAGGCGGTGGAGAAATACCAGGTCACCGACGCGGGAACGCTCCTCTATCCGACCGAGACGGCGGATATGACCAAGGTGTTCCGCGCCTTCACGAACTACGACGTGCGCGCGGCCAAGCTGCAGCGCGCCATCGCCAAGACCAAGGGCAAGACCGACGCCCGCTCGCGCCGGGCCCGTGCCAAGGCCAAGCGCGACATCAAGGTCGACGTTCCCGAATGGGATGCGGTGATCATCGCCGATGGCGGCGCGCGGCTGCTGCTCGCGGCCTCGATGCTCGCCTTCTACGACGTCAATCCCGACAAGGTGCAGTATCTCGGCACCGGCCAGTGGGACGACCCGACGGTCGCGCGCGAACCCAATCTGAAGGGCGGCTGGTTCGCGGCCCCGCCGCCCGAAGCGCGTGCCAAGTTCGTCGCCAAGTTCAAGGCGCAGTTCAAGTCGGACCCGCCGCGCATCGCCACGCTCGCTTACGATGCGGTGGCGCTGGCCGCGGTGCTGGCGCGCAGCGAGGGCGGCGCCAATTTCGGACCCGACGCGATCGCCTCGGCGAACGGCTTCATCGGCATCGACGGCATCTTCCGCTT
Source organism: uncultured Alphaproteobacteria bacterium (assembly GCA_964494065.1). GTDB lineage: Bacteria > Pseudomonadota > Alphaproteobacteria > JAPULJ01 > JAPULJ01 > DATKZM01. Next base: position 2,943 of record CAZBRE010000218.1, on the reverse strand, counting down.
CCTGCCGACGGGGCTCTCGCAGCGCGGCCTGGCCGTGCTCGAGGTCGCCGAGGACGAGATCCGCATGATCGGCAACGCGCCCAAGACCTTCGAGGTCGCAACCGGCACCGAGTAGCGGGTTCGCAGCGCTCCGTCGGCCACTACGGATAATCGAACGGATCGGCACTCTCTAATCTCCTCCCCCTCTTTAGAGGGGGAGGTTAGGGAGGGGGTGACGACGTTGCATCCCAAGCCATTGCCGCCCACTCACGCCTTGTGGCGCGACACCCCCACCCCAACCCTCCCCCTCTGAAGAGGGGGAGGGCGAGTTTGTGGCCGGTCGTTCTTTGCAGCTAGGCGAGCAATTCGCCCAGCACCGCGTTGAGGCGGAGGCGGCCAGCCGGGGTCGCGCTTAGTCGCTCTTCGTCCAAGTCCAGGAAACCGCCGTCGATCAGACGGGCGAGCCGCTCGGCATCGACCTGATCGGCTAGGTCCGCACCGGTCTCGTCGCGGATCGCCTGGAGCGCCACGCCTTCGCTCAGGCGCAGGCCCATCATCAGCATCTCCTCGAACCGCTCCGCTACGGACAGCGCCACCCGCTCCTCGGTCGCGTGGCCGTCCGCCTCGACCGCCTTCAGCCAGGCTTCGGGCAGGCGGCGCTGGCGGGTCGCCGCCTTCGCACCATCGGCGCCGCTCACCCGGCCATGCGCGCCGGGGCCGATCCCGACATAGTCGCCGTAGCGCCAATAGGTGAGGTTGTGGCGTGAGGCCTCACCGGGCCGCGCATGGTTGGAGATCTCGTAGGCCGGCAGGCCGGCCGCATCGAGCATCTCGTTGGCCACCTCGTAGAGCCGCGCGGCGGCGTCCGGGTCGGGGGTTTCGAGCTCGCCCAGGCGATGCGCCGTGTGAAAGGCGGTGCCGGGCTCGATGGTCAGCTGGTAGAGCGAGAGATGCCCGACGGCGAGCGCGAGCGCCTCGCTTAGCTCTCGCCGCAACGCGGTCTCGTCCTGGCCCGGCCGGGCATAGATGAGATCGAAGGAGAAGCGCGGGAAAAGCGATGCCGCGCGCTCGATCGCCGCGATCGCCTCCTTCGCTCCGTGAATGCGGCCGAGGAATTTGAGCGCCGCGTCGTCGAGCGCCTGCACGCCGATCGAGACGCGGTTGACCCCGGCTTGCGCGAAGCCCGACAGGCGCGCGGTTTCCGCGGCACCCGGATTGGCCTCCAGCGTGATCTCGACATCGTCCGCGACCGGCCAGCGCGCCCGCACGCGTTCAATGAGCGCGGCGACGGTCTCGGGCACCATCAGCGAGGGCGTGCCGCCGCCGAAGAAGATCGAGGTCACGTCGCGGCCAGACGCCGCGGTCTCGCCTGCCCAATGGTCGATCTCCGTTAGCAGCGCGGCCCGCCAGCGCGGCTCGGCGATCTCGTCGCGGACATGGCTGTTGAAGTCGCAATAGGGGCATTTGGCGAGGCAGAAGGGCCAATGAATGTAGACCCCGAAGCCGCGGCCAGAGGGCGCGATTGGCGGCTTATCCGTCATCACCGGGATGCGGGCGGCGCGCATGGAAGGGGAGAAATCATAAGAAAATCAATCAGTTGATTTGCGTTAACCGATCTTAACGAAGGGTGACGGCCGTCACTGCGCAAATTCGCGGCTGCCCATAAGCTCGGCCCCAACATCGCAGATTCAAGCTCAGGGAGATCTTGAAATGTCGAACCGATTGATCGCCGCAATCCTTCCGGGTGTCGCCGGGCTCGCCGCCATCGTCGCCGCTTCGCTGCCGGGCAGCGCCGCCGCCCAGGGCGCGTACAAGCGCTGCTTCGATCCGCAGGGCCGCCCGGTCGTCGTGCTGGCCAGCGCCAAGGTGAAGATGGGCAACGTCGCCATCGCCGGCCGCCTGAAGGACGGCCGCCCCTTCATCGCCTACAACCCCGACGCGCTCAAGCGCTTCCACGCCATCACGCGGATCTACATCTACTACCACGAATGCGCCCACCACCGGCTCGGCCATTCGAGCGGCTATCGCCCCCAGAACCGTGAGAACGCCGCCGACTGTTATTCGATCCGCAGCATGACCCGCCGGGGTCTGCTGAACGATCGCCGCATCCGCATCATCATGAACGACGTGCGCCGGTTCGGCTCCAGCGACCACGTGCATCTGCCCGGCGCACAGCGCGCCCAGCTCATCGCCCAGTGCTATCGCCAGGCCCGCACCCAGGTTGCCGGGCTCGATGGCCGCCGCTACGACGACCGCCCGGATCGCCGTTCCGAGGAACGCCGGTATGACGACGGCGCCGACCAGGATCCGGACGGCGTCACCACCTATGCCGCGCCGCTGCCGCGGGGCCTCGCCGGCTGAGCTCAAGCAAATTTCTGGACCGCCCTTAACGGGCGGGGATCAGCCGCCGGCTTCCGGAACCGGCGGCTGATTTTTTTGCGCGCGCTATTTCTCGAAGCAGGCCGCGACGAGCTTGCGAAAGGCGGCGGCGCGGTGGCTCAGCGTATGTTTCTTCGCCGGGTCCATTTCGCCGAAGGTGGTGTCATAGCCGTCGGCGACGAAGATCGGATCGTAGCCGAAGCCCTTGTCTCCACGCGGCGGCCAGACGAGGGTGCCGTCGACCCGGCCCTCGAAGCTCTCGAGATGACCGTCGGGCCAGGCGAGCGCGAGCACGCAGGCGAAATGCGCGCGGCGGTTTGCCTTGCCCGTCAGCCCCGCCTCGACCTTCTCCATTGCGGCCATGAAGTCCTTGTCGGGGCCGGCCCAGCGCGCGGAATGAATGCCGGGCTCGCCGCCCAGCGCATCGACCGCGAGGCCGCTGTCATCGGCGAGCGCGGGCAGGCCGGAGGCTTTCGCGGCCGCATGCGCCTTGATCGCGGCGTTGGCCTCGAAGCTGTCGCCGTCCTCGATGGGTTCGGGCAGATCGAGCGCGGCGGCGGAGACGACCTCGACGCCGAAGGGCGA
>CAZBRE010000217.1:0-5640 GCA_964494065.1 uncultured Alphaproteobacteria bacterium | reverse complement strand
GAAATTCCACCGGTAGACATCGAGGGAATCGAAACCCAAGAGCTGTCCGAGGACGACCGGCCGCGACGGGGACGCGGGCGGGGACCGGCCCGAGGCCGCGGCGGGCGCTCAAGCAAGCCCCGACGCGAGCGCGCGCCCGACCGCGAACGCGCACCGGACCGTGAGCGTGCGCCCGACCGTGAACGCAAGCCGGCCGATCGCGAACGCAAGGCCGAGCGTGACAGCAAACCGCGCGAAGAGCGCGCGCCGGCACCGGCCGAAAAAGCCCGCGAGAACGGCCGCGACAATGGCCGTGACGGTAGTCGCGATGGCGGCCGCAAGCGCGGCGGCAAGCGCGCCGACGACAAGGCCCGCATCGAAAAGGAACGCCGCCGCGAGCGCAAGCCCGAGCCGGTCTCCGATCATTCCGGCCCAGGCATGGGCGACCATGTCCCGGCGTTCCTCAGCAAGCCGGTCCGCGTCGACAGCTGAGCGGGCCGCCGCCCCCACCTCTCCTGACTCCCCCAAGACTCTGGAGTTGCTGGCAGGCCGCCGAAAGTGATCTAATCCGGGCGGTGGCGGCATATGCGCCGCGAATGGGGGTCCGCTGCGTGCAAACAATCTTCGTCATGGTGAAATGCGAGCTTGGCGAGACCTATAAGGTCGCCGCCCAAGCCGTCGACGAGATCGATCAGGTCTCCGAAGTCCATTCGATTTCGGGGCAGTTTGATCTGCTGATGAAATGCGCGCTCGATCCGGGCGTCGATGTCGGCCATTTCATCGCCGAGAAGATCCAGAAGCTCCCCGGCATCAAGGACACCTTCACGCTGATTACGTTCAAGGCGTTTTCGTAATGGGCAAGGCGTTCTCGTGAGCAGGCAACGCGGTCCGGCGCTTTTTCAGGCCAGATGTTCGCGCAGGAAGCCGCCGATCCGTGCGATCGCGCGACGCGCTTCCGGAAGCTCGGCGGGGAAGAGCTGGAAGACATGGATCATCTCGTCCCAGACCTCCAGATCAACTGAAACGCCGGTGGCGCGCGCCTTCTCAGCGAACGTCCTGGCGTCGTCCAAGACCACTTCCCGGTCGCCCACTTGGATCAGGAGCGGGGGGAGATTTGTCAGGTCCGCATAGAGCGGCGATGCGAGCGGATCGTATGGATCGCCCGATGCGCCGAGATAGTTTCGCGCGACGGCCAGCAGCATCGGGCGATTGTTGAGCGGGTCGCGCGCCGCACGGGTCTCGTAGCTTTCACCGGTCGCCGCGAGATCGGTCCAGGGCGACATCAGGACGGCAGCCGCCGGGTGCGGCATTCCACGATCCCGCAACGACAGCAGCGCGGCCAGCGCAAGAGTCCCGCCGGCCGAGTCGCCGGCGAATGCGATATGAGCGGGCTCGATGCCCTGGTTGAGGAGCCAGCCATAGGCGGTGAGCACGTCCTCTAGGGCCGCCGGGAACCGGTGTTCCGGCGCGCGCCGGTAATCGACACCCAGAGCGCGGGCGCCGCTTTCGGCTGAAATGGCGGCGATCAGCGCGCGATGCGAGTGCGTTGAGCCGATCTGAAAGCCGCCGCCATGAAGGAACAGGACCACCCTGTCGCTGCGGACGCCCGGCGCGCCGACCCAGCACGCGGGAACGCCGCCGGCGGAAACCTCGACATACTCGTCGGGATCGGGCGCCCCGGCGAAGAACTCCTCCCAGCCTGCGCGCATCTGCTCAACGGTCGTTTCCCGGCCCCAGCTCGCATAGAGCGCCTGCAGGCGGGCGATGAGGCGCTCGAGCGGCTCGTTTCCCGCCTCGCCCTTTGTCCCGCCCAATTCGTCGCCCATTTCGTCGCCCATGGGGTCAGCCGGCGCCCATGCCCATGCCGCCTGAGACACCCAGCGTCTCGCCGGTCACATAGGCGGCCTCGTCGGAGGCAAGGAAGGCGACGGCCGCCGCGACCTCCTCCGGGCGGCCGAGACGCTTCAGCTGCGTTGCTTCGGTCATGGCCTCCATCAGCGCGCTGCCGCCATGGCGAACGGCGTCGAGCAGCATCGGCGTTTCGATCGGGCCCGGCGCGATCACATTGGCGGTGATGCCATAGCGGGCGTTCTCGCGCGCGATCGATTTGGTGAAAGCGATGATGCCGCCCTTGGCTGCGGCATAGACCGCGCCGCCTTTCGAGCCAAGCCGGCCGGCTTCGGAGGAAATGTTGATGATGCGGCCATGCTGCGCCTCCTGCATGGCCGGCAACACGGCGTGGGTGCAGGCAAACACCGATTCGAGATTGACCGCGAGCAGCCGTCGCCAGTCCGCCGGTTCGGTCGCCGTGAAGAATGCGTGCTGGTCGACTCCGGCGTTGTTGACGAGGATGTCGAAGGGACCGTGCTCGGCAATGACCGAGGCTACCTGCGCGGCATCGGTGACGTCGAGCTCGGCGGACGATGCACCGATCTCCTCTGCTAGTTGCGTGGCCGCTTCGACATCGATATCCGCGACAACGACGCCCGCCCCATCGGCGGCGAGACGCCGGGCGATCGCCGCGCCGATGCCCTTTGCCCCGCCCGTCACGAAGGCACGGCGGCTATCGAGTGGTTTGTGCGGCGACGTCATCGGTCGTGCCCCGATCTAGCGGCCGGTAAAGACAGGCTTCCGGCGCTCGATCACGGCGGCCAGTCCCTCGCGGGCGTCGGCGGTACCGGAAAGCTCCGAAACGGTCCGTGCTTCCTCGGGCAGGCATGCCTCCACGCCCAGGCCCAGGCCGCTCCAGAGCAGGCGCTTGGTCGCCGCCAAGGCTAACGGCGCGCCCTCCGCCAGCTGTTTCGCCAGAGCCATTGCGGCCTCGCCGAGTTGCTCTTCGGGCACCACACGGTTGACGATACCGAGCCCTAGCGCCTCGTCCGCCGGGATCACCGGATTGGTCAGCAGGATCTCCGTTGCCTTCCGCAAGCCGACGAGGCGCGGCAAGGTAACCGAGACGCCGGCGTCGGGCGCCATGCCGACACGGGTGGCGCCGGCAAGAAACTTCGCCGTGTCCGCGGCGACCACCATGTCGGCCGCGCAGACCAGACCGAACCCGCCGCCCCCGGCGGCAAAGCCCTGCACGGCGACCACGACCGGCGCCTCCAGCCGCATCAGCGCCGCCACGGCGTTCTGCAGATAGGCCGTCGCCGGGCGCACGTATTCGGGCAGCTTCTCGCCTTGCGCCGCGAAGGTCTGGACGTCGCCGCCGGCGCAGAAGTTCTTCCCCTCGCCGCTCAACAGCAGGACGCGCAGGTCGGACATGGCGTGGCATTGCATGATGGCTTCGTGCAGCGCCTTCAGAAGCTCGACGCTCATGCCGTTGGCGGCCTCCGGCCGGTTGAGGCGCAGATGTGCGATACCGCCGCCGAAATCGAGTAGCACCGGGCCGTCCGCGATCGCCGCCGTCAGCGTTTCGTCCTCGCTCAAGTCCCTTCTCCCGCTTGGTCGCGTCCGGACGGTCAGATGAGGAACGACAAGGTATAGAGGGCCTTGTCGTTGTTGACCAAATCGACCTTTTTCCGGGCCATGCGCAGCGCGCCGTCGACGCGCCGCAAGAGATATTCGTTGCGCGCGGCCCAGACCGTGTCGCCGCGCAGGTTCGATTCGAACACCATCGCGTTCGCGCCGACCCGGATGCCGTCATCGCCCTCGCCCAGAACCTCGATGTTGGAGACGATCCGCCGCAGCTGCGAGCGCGGTTCCTGGGAATGTCGGCGGCCGGTCTTCAGCTGCTTGATCCGAAGCGCGATGCGCGAGCGGTTGTCGTAGATGATCGACATCTCCTTCTCAGGGTCGATTTCGCTGCCATTGGCCGGCACCCAATAGACGCCGTCATCGGTCCACAGCGCCTCCCAGGCATCGAGGTCGTACTCGTCCTGCATCCGCGCCTCGCGGTAGACGAACTGTTCGATTTCCTTCAGCGCGTCGATGCCGTTGCTCTTGCCCGCCCCCGCCATCACGCAGCCTCCATGAGCGCGCGGTAATGCCGCCAGATGCCGCGCGAGGGCACTTCGTCGGTCGCGTGGCCGATCAGGAAGCCGTTCTCGTCGCGCCGTTCGCGGTGCCCGCCGCGGCCGAGATAGAGCCATTCGGGGTCGCGGTACTGCACGCCGCGCTGCGTGCGCTCGTACATTGCCGAATCGTCGGCGAGCAGGAAGCCGGCGGGGCCGACCGAGCCCATCGTCTGCTGCCGCATGCGGCGGTTGAGGTCGGGGGCGCCCTTGAACTGCAGCGCCGTGACGTGCTGGACCGTGTCGTCGACTGCGCGCGCCTGCAGCACGAAGATCTGGATCTCGGCGATGAAGAGGTTCGGAAAGATCATGGTGTGGGGCGTTCCGTCGATCATGATCTCCCGCGCCTTGTCCTCACCGTAAGCGGCTTCCATGCGCGAGACATAATCCGGCAGACGATCGGGCGAGGTCCCGAACCAGCCGAGGGGCTGGTCGAGCTTGCGGAATTCGGGCCTGAGATCGATCTCGGTGTGTCCATTGCCGAAATCGCGCGCGACCGCGGTCGAATTCGCGCCGTAGAGCGCGCCGATGCCGCTATCCGCCACGCTGAAGATCGACGAATGCACGAAGGCCGGGTGATAGCCGTCGGTCTCGTTCTCCATCAGGAATTTCCAGTTGGCCTTCACCCGATGTTTCAGGAAGCCGGCCGTGATCTCGACCTCGCCCTCGGGCGAAGTCTCGACCAGCTGGTCGATGCTGGCGGTCGCCCCGCCCAGATGCTCCTCCAGCGACGGCCCATCCTCGGCGAAGGACCCGAAAACGAAGCCCTTGTAGGACGCCACCCGCGCCACGCGGCCAAGGCCGAGTCCGGCCGTATCGGCGTCCTCGTAGCCGTCGGGAAAGGCGTATCGGGTCAGGCGACCGTCATTGGCGAAGGTCCAGGCGTGGTAGGGACAGGTGAAGGTCTTGGCGTTGCCGCGCTCGGCCGTGCAGACCTGGTTGCCGCGGTGCGGGCAACGGTTGAGCAGCAGATGAACCTGGCCGTCCTCGCCCCGCGTCATGATGACGGGCTGGGGGCCGATCGACTTCATGACGAAGTCGTTCGGCTTGGCGACCTCGCTCTCGTGCCCGACATAGACCCAGGTGCGGTACCAGATGTTCCCGAGCTCGGCCTCGAAGATCGCCGGATCGTGATAGAGCGAGCCGTGCACCCGGTCCTCATGGATCAGGTCGCTCCATTGCAGTGTTTGTGCTGACAGGTTCATCGATCCGTCCTTTTCCTGCGCGGCGACTGAAAGCCGTTCAAGAACACCTCCGCGACCATGCTCGCGAGCTCGTCGGGCGTGACCGACCCCTTGGGGTCGTACCAGGTGTAGATGAAGTTCATCATGCCGACGAGCAGCATGGTGTAGGGCTTCTTGCTCTTGCTCTGGATGCGTTTCGTGGCGTCGGCCCGCTGCAGAACATCGGCCACGGTATCGACGATGTCGTTCTGCATGCGGGTGATCGACTTGCGATCCCTGGCGTCCAGATACCGCTGTTCGTTCATCAGCACGACGGCTTCGTAGCGCGACTGCGTGTTGAGCCCGATCATCGCTTGGATCACGTTGCGGCATTGCTCGGTTGGATCGTCGCTCGCATCGATCGCGGCTTCGACGCGCGAGGTCATATCGCCGACATGCTGGAACACGATCTCCTTCAGGATCGC
>CAZBRE010000216.1:0-5802 GCA_964494065.1 uncultured Alphaproteobacteria bacterium | reverse complement strand
ACCGGCTGATGCAGCGCTACCCCGGCATCCTCGTGACCTTCTGGCTCATGGTCGTGTCCCAGATCATCTTCGCCGTCGGCATGTTCGCCGTTACCGGGATCGCGTTGCCCACGGCGGGTACGGGCGTGCTGGTCTTCGGCGGCGCCGTGATCGCCGGGCCGATTGCGCTCATTTCCTTCTATATCGGCCTGTCGATGGCCGGCGGCACCCGGACCGCGCTGGTGATGAACAGCGAGCCCGTGACGACGATGCTGTTCGCGGTGGCGATCCTCGGCGAAACCCTTGGCTGGCTGCAATATACCGGGGCGGCGATCGTCATTGCGTCCATCGTCCTGGTCAATCTCGCCGAGCGTCGGCGGGCCAGATGACACCCTATCCATCGCATTCGGAATGGCATCGGATTCGATCTTCCGACCTCGAAAAACTGACGCAACCGGGATGAAACTCTGATAACGATCGCCGAGCGTAGTCCCCACCCCCTTCAATCCCAATCGAGGATTTCAGATCATGAAGCTCAGCGCACGCAACGCCCTGCGCGGCACCGTCACGGAGGTCAAGAAAGGCGCCGTGGCCGCGCAGGTCCGCGTCGACATCGGCGGCGGCAACGTCATCACCTCGACGATCACGGTGGACGCCGCCGACGATCTCGGCCTCGCCAAAGGCAAGGAGGTCGTCGTCGTCATCAAGGCGAGCGAGGTGATCGTCGCCGTCGAGGATTAATTCCCATCGCCAATAGCGGGCGAGCAGACGTAGTGGCCGCTCGGAAGCTGCTCGACCTCCACGGCGACGCCGTAGACCTCGCTGAGTAGCGCTGCCGTCAGCACCTCGCGCGGCGGGCCCATCGCCCGCGCAGCACCTTCGTGCAGCACCAGGACCGTATTGGCGCAGACGAAGGGGTGGTCGGGGTTGTGCGTCGAGAGCACGACCCCGAGCCCGCGCGCCGCGAGCCGCCGGATCTCGTTCAGCACTACCACCTGATTGCCGAAGTCGAGGCTCGCCGTCGGCTCGTCCATGACGATGATCGGCGCGTCCTGGGCGAGCGCCCGCGCGATCAGGGCGAGCTGGCGCTGGCCGCCGCTGATCCGCGAATAGTCGCGCGCCGCCAGATCGCCGATGCCCAGAATGTCGAGCGCCTCGGCGACGCGCTCGCGGTCGTGCCGCCCCGGCCCGGCGAAGGGCCCGTGATGCGCCGTGCGCCCCATCAGCACCACGTCGCCGACGCTGTAGGGGAAATGGATCGCATGGGTCTGCGGCACATAGGCCATCGCCCGCGCGACCTCGCGGCGGGACAACGCCGAGAGCGAGCGGTCGCCCACTGTGATCGCCCCGCCGAGCCGCGGCAGAAGACCCAGGAGGGTCCGGAAGAGCGTCGTCTTGCCCGAGCCGTTCGGCCCCAGGAGACACAGCACCTCGCCCGCATCGAGCGAGAGCGCGAGGTCGTGGCCGACCACGTGTTTGCCGTATCCGATCGCAAGGTCCTGCGCGGCCAGCCGCATTGTTCGCCTCAACGCCAGCCGTAGCGGCCGCGCGCCAGCAGCCACAGGAAGAAGGGCGCGCCGACGACCGCGGTCAGGATGCCGAGCGGCGTCTCGACCGGCGCGATGGTGCGCGCCAGCGTGTCGGTGAACAGAACGTAGCCTGCGCCCAGCAGCATCGCCGCCGGCAGCAGCCGGTCGAAGCTGGGCCCGACCAGCATCCGCGCGATATGGGGCATGACCAGCCCCACCCAGCCGATCACCCCGGCGATCGCCACCACGCTCGAAGTCATCAAGGTTGCCGCGACGACGACCAGGATGCGGATGCGCCCCGCCTCGACGCCGAGCGCCCGCGCCTCGTCGTCGCCCATCGACAGCACGGTGATGCGCCAGCGGAGCAGCACCAGCGGCACCAGCCCCACCAGCACGAGCGGCGCCACCGTCCAGAGCTCCACGCTGCGCACGCTGGCGAGGCTGCCGAGCAGCCAGAAGGTGATTGCCGGTAGCTGGTCGTAGGGATCGGCGAAGACCTTGAGCAGCGAGATCGCCGCCCCGGCGAGCGAGCCCACCACCACCCCGGCCAGCACCAGCACCAAGGTCGGCTCGTGGCCGCGCACGATGGCGGCGATCGAGTAGACGAGCGCCACCGTGCCGATGCCACCGGCGAACGCCATGACCTGGATCGCCGCCACCGGCAGCGACAGGAAGATGCCGAGCACAGCACCCAAGCCCGCCCCGGTCGACACGCCCAGGATGTCGGGCGAGACGAGCGGATTGCGGAAGATGCTCTGATAGACCGCGCCCGCGCCGGCAAGGGCAGCACCCACCAGCAGCGAGGCGCCGATGCGCGGCAGGCGCACCTGGAACAGCACGGTGTCGATGGACGCGTCGATCTGCGTCGCCGTGCCACCGCCGGTCAACCAGCGCAGCAGCGCGGCCCAGGCTTGCCCCAGCGAGACCGGATAGGCGCCGATCAGCGCCGCGATCACGGCGCCGGCAATGAGCGCGACCGCCAGGCCGCCCAGCGCTACCGGGTAGCCGATGGCTTGCGCATTCCGGGTGCTCGTCCCTTCGCCCATTCGAGCAGCCGCTCCACCTGCTTGTCGTTCAGATCGACGTGATAGAAGAGCTTGTAGAAGCGGCGGGTTTCGCCCGCAAGGTCGCCGGGGAATCGCTCGGGATAGAAGATCAGGCTGAGCCAGCGCAGCCCCATGATGCGATTGATCGAGGGCGGCCGGTCGATCCAGCCGAAGGGCGCGGTGGGGCTCAGATACACACGCTTACGCTTCACCGCCTCGATCCCGGCCCATAGACGGTTCGACCATACGGCATGATAGAAGTTGCGGTCCCAGGTAATGATCGTATCGGGATTGGCGACGATCACCTGCTCGATCGAGGCGCGCACGAGGCCGCGCCGTCCGTCGCCCGGATCGGCGACATTGCGCCCGCCGGCACGCTCGATGATCTCGGTGTTGATCGAGCCTTTGAGTCCCGTCTCCAGCCCGTCGGGTCCACGCGCCAGATAAACGCGGGGGCGTTTCTCCGCTGGCACGGCCGTCAACGCCGCGTCGAGCTCGGCGAAGGTCTTCTCCACGTAGCGCGCCAGCGCTTCGCCGCGCGCGTCCACCCCCAGCACCTTGCCGACGAGGCGCAGCGCCGCCGGCGTGTTCTTGAAGCGCCCGTCGACCAGAATGTAGGGGATGCCTGTCTGCGCCTGCACGTTGTTGGCGAGCGAAATATATGTGCCGCGCACCGAGCCGAAATCGACGATGAGATCGGGCTTCACCTTGAGCACCGTCTCCAGATTCGCGGTGCCGCCGCGGCCCGTCAGCCGGCCCAGGGCGGGCAGGTCGCGGTAGGGCGCCGCTATATAGTCGCGCTCCTCGCCGCGGATCGCGCGCGGCCAGCCGGTCAGCTTTTCCGGTGCCAGCACGTAGACCAGGATCGACGCGGGCGGCCCCGAGGCGAAGACGCGCGTGATCCGGTCGGGCACGGTAACGACGCGCCCCGCCGAATCGGTGACCTGCCGGGCAATCCCAGGCGAGGCAATCGTGACGACGAGCAGCGCCGCGCAAAGCCCGCGGCCGCGACACACCCTGCCCAACAATGCCATCGTCTTGCCCGCCAACGTCGGACTCCATGCCGCCACCGCATCGGCCTTGAACATGCACTATGTCGGCCCGTTTGGCATCATCTCGTCTAACGAAGGGTTCGGGCCCCTGCGGCCGCTGGAGGTTCTGGACGCTTGCGGGCATGTCCGCTATTGCCTGGCGAACGGAATTCATGCGAGGCCAGTGACCATGCAGGAGCGCGTACGTGCCCTTTCCCGATGAGGTTTTCCGGCACACGCCGGCGCTGAAAGGACGCATCAAGCCGCCGGACGAGTCGCGCATGCGGCTCAGCTACGCCCGGTTTGAGGAGCTGGACAAGCAGGCCATCGCGGAGAACCGCCCGCCGAACTGGCGCATGAGCCACGAGGCGCGGGAAGCCAATCGACAGAGCGTGCTGGCGGGACGGCTGGACCGCGATCTGTGGGTGTTCGCCTATGGATCGCTGATCTGGGACCCTGCCGTTCATGTGAACGAATTCCGGCTCGCCATGCTGCCGGGCTGGCGTCGCCGCTTCTGCCTGACCATCACGGGCAGCCGGGGCACGCTCGAACGGCCGGGCCTGATGGCCGCGCTCGACGAGGGCGGCGTCTGCGAGGGCGTCGCCTTCCGCATTCCGGGCGAGATCGTAGACCGCGAGACCGAGGTCATGTGGATGCGGGAGATGTTCGCGGGCTCATACGAGCCCACCTTCGTGCCGGTATCGACGCCGCAGGGCGACATCGAGGCGCTGACATTCGTGGCCGACCGCGGCAACGAGCGCTACCTTCCCGATCTGTCGTTGGCCGAGGCGGCCGCGATCATCGCCCATGCGGAAGGATATAACGGTCCGAATTTCGAGTACCTCGATCTCCTCTGCGCCCATCTGGCGGAGCTGGGGCTGAAAGACAGCGAGATGACCGAGCTCCACCGCCTGGCGGCAGAAGTGCGCGATCGGGCCGCCCCGTCGCCGTGATAGCGTGCGATACCGGGAGCCGCCACCCTTCCCGAGCGCTGCCCGGTTGATCCGCTTCGGGCCCACGGGTAGTGTCAGCGCCAGCACATTTGCGGAGGCCTCCCAATGACTTGGATGGACGGCCAGGATCTTCCGGCGGAGTTGTCAGGCACGAAGGCCTGGGGACCGCGCTTCGAATGCGACGACGTCGACGAGACGCGGAGCTATGTCACCAAGGTGCTCTGCGAGCATTCGCTCGACCACAAGTCGCCCGACCGGCCGCCGCGGTTTCGCCATCGCGGCGCGCGGCTGGGGCCGCTCTCGGTGCACGATCTCGAATACACCATGCATGACGGCCTGGCCGGCATCGTGGCCCCGGACCTGCCCGACTTCTATATCTTCGAGCTCAATCTGGCGGGCGACGCCGGCCTCTCGTTCGGCCAGGACGACTACGCCTTCCGGCAGGGCCAGCTGGTGGTGGCCAATTCCGGGCGCACGCATACGAAGCGCTGGCTCTCCGACGGCCGCGAGATCTTCGTGCGCATCGACCGGGCGATGTTGCACGACACCGTCGCCGAGATGCTCGACGGGCCGCTGATCGAGCCCGTGCTGTTCACGCGCGAGCCGACGACGATCGACCGCTCGACCGCCGCGCTCGTGCGCTATCTGAACTTCATCTGCTCCGATCTCGACGAGGGCGGCGAAGGCATGGCGCGCACCTTCGCCTCGGTCAACGCGGCCAAGCTGTTCCTCGAGCTCCTCGTGCAGTCGGTCCGCAACAACTACTCCGACCGCCTGGCGGCCGGCGCCGAGCCGCTGTTGCCGGGGCATGTGAAGCGCGCAGTGGCGTTCATCGAGGCGAATGCGCTTTCCGAGATCGGCCTCGACCAGATCGTCGCCAGCGCCGGCGTGCGCCCGCGCACCCTCTACGAGGGCTTCAGCAAATATTGCGGCACCTCGCCGATCGCCTATCTGCGCGCCGTGCGTCTCGACATCGCGCGCGGCACGCTGCGCGAGGCCGCGCCGACCGAGACGAGCGTCACCGAGGTCGCCCTAGCCTGCGGCTTCGAGCATTTGAGCAAGTTCGCCCAGCTCTACCGTGCACGCTTCGGCGAGCTGCCCTCGGAGACGCTGAAGCGGCATAACTAGCCGGTTTCCTTAGCAAAACCGGGCCTTACGCCAGATTTCTGCAAAATCGGGATAGCGTCCGCAGGGACGCGATAGTCCACTCATGCCCGCCCGTGCTCTGGTTGCGCACCGGGAGTTCTGACGAGGAGGCCTGCCC
>CAZBRE010000215.1:0-5887 GCA_964494065.1 uncultured Alphaproteobacteria bacterium | reverse complement strand
ATGATGATCCAGCAGTGGGACGGCAAGCAGTGGAAGATCGTCAGCGGCTGGATCACCCCGATGCGCAAGCTGGTGCGCGCCGCGGTCGAGAAGGCCGCGGTCAAGGAAGCCGCAAAGTTCAAATACGCGAAGCGCAAGGACTGCAAGTAGCATCCGTGCAACGCAGCGTGCGTTGCTGACTGGAAGAGGACTATGCCGTGAGCGGAAACGGACAATCTCTACTGAGTGTCAACAACATCGAGGTGATCTACGATCACGTAATCCTCGTGTTGAAGGGTGTTTCGCTCGAGGTTCCCGAGGGGGGCATCGTCGCCCTCCTCGGGGCCAACGGCGCCGGCAAGACCACCACCTTGAAGGCGGTGTCGAATATTCTCGGCACCGAGCGCGGCGAGGTGACCAAGGGCTCGATCGAGTTCTTCGGCGACCGCATCGACCGCATGAACCCCACCGACCTGGTGCGCAAGGGCGTGATCCAGGTGATGGAGGGGCGGCATTGTTTCGGACATTTGACCGTCGAGGAGAATTTGCTCACCGGCGCGTATTCGCGCCGCGACGGACGGGGCGCGATCGCAAGCGATCTGGAGATGGTCTACGGCTATTTCCCGCGCTTAAAGGAACGGCGGAGCTCGCAGGCCGGCTACGTCTCCGGCGGCGAGCAGCAGATGACGGCGATCGGCCGGGCGCTGATGTCGCGTCCGCGCATGGTGCTGCTCGACGAACCCTCGATGGGCCTCGCCCCACAGCTCGTCGAGGAGATCTTCGGCATCGTCAAACGCCTCAACGAAGAGCAGAACGTCTCCATCCTGCTCGCCGAGCAGAACACCAACATGGCGCTGCGCTTCGCCGATTACGGATACATTCTGGAAAACGGCCGCGTGGTCATGGACGGCCCGGCCGCCAGCCTGAGCGACAATGAGGATGTGAAGGAATTCTACCTCGGCCTCAGCACCAGCGGGCGTAAGAGCTATCGCGACGTCAAGCACTACAAGCGGCGCAAGCGCTGGCTCGCCTGACCCACCGGCCCGAGTCCAACTGGCCGCCGGCAGGTTCAGGTGGCATGGGGCCATGGCAAGGGGTGGCCCATTTCGCAACGACCATAACCGACGGGGGGCGGCATGGCTGCGTCCGAATTTTATGACGATCTCGAAACGCGCGATCCGCAAGCGCGCGAGGCAGCGAACATGGCGGCGCTCGCCGAGCAGATCGCCAACGCCAAGGCGAACTCGGCCTGGTACGCCAAGACGCTGAAGGATATCGACCCGGCATCGATCACCAGCCGCGCGGCGCTTGCGCAGGTGCCGGTCACCCGCAAGCACGACCTCATCAAGCTGATGGCCGAGAACCCGCCGATGGCGGGGTTGAACGCCGTGCCCCTCAGCGAAGCGGCGATGATCTTCACCTCGCCCGGCCCGATCTTCGAGATCGCGACCGACCGCATCGACGGGTTCGGCGCGGCGCGCGCCTTCTATGCCGCGGGCGTGCGCAAGGGCGACATCATCCACAACTCGCTCTCCTACCACCTCACGCCCGGCGCCTGGATCATGCACGGCGCCGCCCGCGCGCTCGGCTGTCCGGTCATCCCCGGCGGGGCGGGCAACACCGAGCAACAGGCCGCGGTGATCGCGCAGGTCCGGCCGCGCGTCTATGCCGGCACGCCCGATTATCTCGGCATCATCCTGGAGAAGGGCGACGCCCTCGGCCTCGATCTCTCCTCTATCGAGCTCGCCGTGGTCGGCGGCGGCCCGCTCTTCCCCCAGCAGCGTGCGGCATACAAGGAGCGAGGCATTGCGACCTTCCAGACCTTCGCCACCGCCGAGCTCGGCAACATCGCCCACGAGACGCCGGCGATGGAGGGCATGACGATTTCCGAGGACAAGATCGTCGAGGTGCTGGTGCCTGGTACGGGCGAGCCGGTCGCCAATGAGGGCGATGTCGGCGAGATGGTGGTCACCACGCTCAACCCCGATGTGCCGCTCATCCGTTTCGCGACCGGGGATCTGACCGCGATCCTGCCCGGCCCCAGCAATTGCGGGCGCACCAATATGCGCATCAAGGGCTGGATGGGCCGCGCCGATCAGACCACCAAGGTGCGGGGCATGTTCGTCCATCCCGAGCAGATCGCCGAGGTGGTCAAGCGCCACGCCGAGATCGGCAAGGCGCGCCTCACGGTCGACGCGGTCGAGGGCAAGGACGTGCCGGCCTTCCAGGTCGAAATCGAGGGCGGCGACGACGCGCTGGCCGGCAAGATCGCCGAGACCTTCCAGTCGGTCTGCAAGGTCCGAGGAGACATCAGGATCGTCGCCCCGGGCAGCCTGCCCAACGACGGCAAGGTGATCGACGACGTCCGCAAGTTCGACTGAGGGGGCGTCCCCCCGGCCGGACAGACCTGGCTTGTCCACCCGGCATGGCGGCCGGATTTGTGCTTTCGGGTCCAATCTGCGATAAATTGGGCACCGGGGGATGGATTGTATCGGTGCGGAAAACGCCTAGATTTTCAGATGGTTAACAGTCGCGAACCGGAATTGGACGGCTTCGCGGCGCAAAAACCTTAATTTCGCCATTTTCTAGGCCTTACTGGACCACAATGGCTGCCAATATAGGCATCATTAACAACCTCCCCTCTGAATGAGGCTTCCCCCAAGCCTCATTATTCCAGCTTCCCCGAGCTGGAACCTCGCGGCCAACGGACCCCCCCTCCGTTGGCCGCTCTCATTTCGGGGTCCCGTAATCCGGTAAGCGCATAACACCGCATGCATCGGTGCGGCTCCGGTGGCCTTCGGGCCCGGCAAATGGGCTATGATCCGCCCGCCCGCCGCCGAGGCGGGCGCATCGCCGCCCGGGACGGAGCCCGCTTACCAATGGCCGAATTCGCCGGAGACGCGCTGGCCTGCATCCGCGCCGAGCGCCTCGTCTTCCAGGGCCTGTCCTTCACCCTGGCCGCTGGCGGGGCGCTGCGCCTGACCGGCCCCAACGGCAGCGGCAAATCCTCGCTGCTGCGGGTGATGGCGGGCTTCATCCGGCCGGCCGCCGGCAGCCTCACCTGGGACGGCGCCGACGTCACGAAGGACCGCGAGGCCCATGGCGCCCGGCTCGCCTTCATCGGACATCTGGATGCCGCAAAACCGGTGCTGACCGTCGATGAGAGCGTGCGCTTCTGGGCCCGCCTCTATGGCGCCGAGGACCCGGCTGCCACCACGGAGAAAGCGCTCGAGGCCTTCGATCTGCTGCGCCTGGCCGATTTTCCGGTGCGCCTGCTCTCCTCCGGCCAGCGGCGGCGGCTGGCCCTGGCACGGCTTCTGGCGGCCCCCGCCAAGCTCTGGTTGCTGGACGAGCCGACCACCGGCCTCGATGCCGCCTCGGTCGCCCGCCTGGAAACCGTGATCGCCGGCCACCGCGAGGCCGGCGGCCTGGTCGTGCTCGCCACGCATACGGACATCGCTCTGCCGGAAGCCGAGACATTGGCGCTCGAGGACTTCGCGCCCGAGCCGGCTTTCGCCGACGAGGAGACCGCGTGATCCGGGCGCTGCGCGCCATCGCCGGCCGTGACCTTCGCCTCGCCCTCCGCCTCGGCAGCGAGACGATGACCGTGCTCGTCTTCTTCGTACTCACCGTGATCCTCTTTCCGTTCGGCGTCGGCCCCGCGCCGGAGACGCTGGCCAAGATCGCCCCCGGCATCCTCTGGGTGACGGCGCTGCTCGCCTCGATGCTGTCGCTGGAGCGGCTCTTCGCCGGCGACTACGAGGACGGTTCGCTCGAATGGCTGTCGCTGGCGCCGGTGCCGCTGGAGCTTGTCGTGCTCTCCAAGGCGCTCGCCCACTGGCTCACCACCGGGCTGCCGCTGGTGGTGATGGCCCCCGTGCTCGGCGTGCTGCTCCACCTCGACCCGGCGGGCACCCTCACCATGATCGCGGCGATGGCGCTCGGCACGCCCGCGCTCACGCTGATCGGTGCGATCGGGGCCGCGTTGACGTTGGGAGCGCGGCGCGGCGGCGTCCTGCTCTCGCTGCTCGTCCTGCCGCTCTACATCCCGGTGCTGATCTTCGGGGTGAGCGCGGTCGATGCGGCGATCTTCGGCCTCGGCGCCGGCCCGCGCCTGCTGATCTTGGGGGGCTTGGCCCTCTTCGCCCTGGCGCTCGCCCCCTTCGCGGCGGCCGCAGCTTTGCGGCAGGCGATCGAATGACGCGGGGCGCGCGAATGACTAAGATCAAGGGCCTGCCGATGGCGATGTGGCATATCGGCGGCGTTTTGCAGGACTAGAGGACCATTCGACCGTGGCCCGTCCCGTCTCATCGTTCCATCGCTTCGCCAATCCCGGGCGCTTCATGCGTCTGGCGGGTCGGCTGATGCCGTGGTTCGCCGCGGTGACGGTGGTGCTGATGGGGGCCGGGCTCTATTTCGCCCTCTTCGACTCGCCGGCCGACTACCAGCAGGGCGACAGCGTGCGGATCATGTATGTCCACGTGCCCTCGGCGTGGATGGCGCTCTTCGTCTATGTCTCGATCGCGGCGGCGAGCGCGGCAGCTCTCATCTGGCGGCACCCGCTCGCCGACCTCTTCGCCAAGGCGGCCTCGCCCCTGGGCGCCGGTTTCACGGCGCTGGCGCTTTTGACCGGAATCCTGTGGGGCAAGCCGGCCTGGGGGGACTGGTGGGTCTGGGACGCGCGGCTCACCTCCGTCCTGGTGCTGTTCTTCCTTTATCTCGGGCATATCGGCCTCATGTACGCCTTCGACGATGCCGCGCGCGGGGCCAAGGCGGCGGCAATCCTGGCGCTCGTGGGTGTGATCAACGTGCCGATCATCAAGTTCTCGGTCGATTGGTGGAACACGCTCCACCAGCCCGCCAGCGTCATCAAGCTCTCGGGGCCGACCATTCATCCAACGATGCTGGTGCCGCTGCTGCTGCTCGCGGTCGGCTTCACCTTCTATTTCCTGACGCTGGTGCTGGTGCGCATGAAGAGCGAGATCGTGGCGGCGCGCATCCGCGCCATGCGCCTGGCCCAATTGGGCGCCTGAGGCGATGTGTCGCGGGTCGTAACCATACGTCCCTGCGCGCCCCATTCTCACCACACGGCAATGCAAGAAACTGTGACTTAACAACCGGCTATCCAGGCTCTACGTAACTCTAGGTAACTCTAGTGGGACATCGACGGCGGACCCGATCTTAACCATGGACAAGATCGCAAACTTTCTCGGGATGGGCGGATATGCCGTCTTCGTCTGGCCAGCCTTCGGCATCGTGCTCGTGGTCTTGGCGGGCTTCGTGATCGTCAGCCTGCGCACGCTGCGGTCCCGCGAAGCCACCTTGCGCGCGCTCCAGGCGGCGGCTCCCGAAAGCCCGCGCGCCCGTCGTCGCGCGCGCGCCCAAAACGCCGCCGCGAACGCCGCGAGCGAAAAGACCGAGGCCTGACCCCCATGAAGCCCAAACATAAACGCATGGCGATGATCGGCGGGGCGCTCGGCGTGCTCGCGATCGCGACCGTGCTGGTGCTCAGCGCGCTCGAGCAGAACATCGTCTTCTTCCATTCGCCCTCCGAGGTGGCGGCGAAGAAGATCCAGCCCGGCAAGCGCTTCCGCATTGGCGGGCTGGTCGAGAAAGGCAGCGTCAAGCGGACCGGCAAGTCGGTCGCCTTCCGCGTAACGGATGGCACGGCGGCCGTGCGCGTCGCTTATACCGGTATCCTCCCCGACCTCTTCCGCGAGGGCCAGGGCGTGGTCGCGAACGGCGCGCTCAACCCCGACGGCACGTTTCTCGCAACCGAGATCCTCGCCAAGCACGACGAGACCTACATGCCGCGCGAGGTCGCCGACGCGCTGAAGAAGTCCGGCCGCTGGCAGCACTACAAGAAGAACGGGGCCGCGGACGGCGACTACAAGGCCGGCGGCGACAG
>CAZBRE010000214.1:0-5903 GCA_964494065.1 uncultured Alphaproteobacteria bacterium | reverse complement strand
GACGCCCAGACGACGCTCTACGATTCGATCTTCGTCCAGCGCTGGCGGCTCGCGCGCGGCGACACGATCTCCTTCGACGGCCCGACCTTGCGCGTGACCGACATCGGCAAGGACTTCATCACCTTCCACCACGTGGAAAAGAACCGCGAGGTCACCTGGCGGGGCGGCACGCTGACCCCCAAGGGCGAACCCGTCACCAAGGTCTGCAAGGGCTGGATCCAGCGCCGCGCCTACCATGCGCGCTGGTCGCTCTACGACACGCTCGGCGGCGGCGACGAGCTCGTGCTGTTCACCATCGGCGGCGGCGTTAATTGCACCGACCGTTGGAAGCTCGCATCGCTGCCGCCGGGCGCGATCGGCGTGGCCTGGCAGCGCGGCGGCTTCTGGCTCGTCCCCGGCGGGCGGCGCCACGACACGCTGATGTCGCGCCAGGGCGGCAAGCGCTTCGCCTTCGACGCCA
This sequence comes from uncultured Alphaproteobacteria bacterium, assembly GCA_964494065.1. GTDB lineage: Bacteria > Pseudomonadota > Alphaproteobacteria > JAPULJ01 > JAPULJ01 > DATKZM01. Next base: position 5,443 of record CAZBRE010000214.1, on the reverse strand, counting down.
TGACCCTGCCCCTCAATGGCCGCGACGGGCGGGTCGAGAATATCGTCCTCGGCCGCACCAAATACCGCATCCGCGAGGTCGGCGCAGATATCACGCTGCGGCCCTCGCTCAACATCGATTACTTCACCGACGAGGACAAACCGCCCTCGAACTTTACCCGCGTCAATTGGATCGGCGATGGCCGCGGCGTCTTCGCCTGGGCGCTCGCCGTCGGCTGGCGCCTGCCCGCAGGACTGGTCCTGGTGCTGATCGCGGCGGCGGTTCTGTGGTGGTTCTGGCAGCGCAAGCGCGAGCGCGAGCTTTCGACGCTCATCTACACGATCGCCGCGGTGGGACCCGCCATATTCGGCGTCTGGGTGACGAACCTGCTGCGTACCGGCGCCGGCGGTCCGGACGACATGCTGCTGCTGGGCGCGGTCTGGACCGCCTGGTTCTGGGCCACGGTGATGCTCGTCTGGTCGCGCCGGCTCTTCGGCTTGAGCGGCCTGCTTTGGGTCGCCGCGCTCTTTCTTGCCCTGGCCGGCACCACGACGCTCCTGCAATTGGCGGCCGGCGCCGACAACTCGTGGTGGCTCGGCTTCGTGCGCAAGCATGCCGTGCTGCTCGCCGCCTATGGCTGGGGCATCTGCATTCTCTGCGCCATCCCGATCACCATCTTCGAGCGTATCTGGATGTGGATATTCAGCCGCGAATCGGTGATCGCCGGTGCGGCCATCGTGATGGTCGGACTGATGATCCTCCAGCTCATCGCCGGCGGCGAGGAAGGCATCGGCGGCATCCAGCCGGTGGAGCTGATGAAGTCGGTGCTGGTCGTCCTGCTCGGCTTCGCGGGGCTCCATATCACCGAGACGCGCCGGCGCGGCACCCGCGCCTACCGGCACTCGCCGCTTCTCTTCGTCCTGCCTTATCTCCGCTTCGTCGGCTTGCTACTGATCGTGGTGATGATCATCGTCGTCGGCGTGCGCGACTTCTCGCCGATCGTGATCCTGGGTGTCCTGATGATGGCCTGGTTCTGGCGTCTGGGTAAGATCGAGAAGACCGAGCGCGGCTCGGCGTATTTCTGGCGCTGGTTCCGCCCGCTCGTGCTGCTTTCCGTGATCGGTCTCGGGGCCGGCGGCTACTGGATCTACAAGCACCCTGACCAGCTGCCGACCAGCTTCCCCCAGCGCGACCGCATCCTGGTCTGGGCCGAACCCGCCAAGCACCAGCATTCGGGCAGCCAGGTCCTCGGCGGGCTGGAGAACATCTCCACCGGCGGCTGGCGCGGCGCCGGCGCCAACTGGTTCGGCAAGAACGGCTCGGTGCTGACCGTTCCCGCGGTGCAGGACGACTTCATCACCGCCTTCTTCCTGCACAAGTTCGGCGGCATCGCGGGGCTGGTCCTGATGGGCTTCCAGCTCCTCTACCTCATCATCCTCTACCGCCTGAGCCGGCAGGTGGCCGAACGCACCGGCGAGGGCGATTTCGACGAGCAGAATGCCGGCACGGTGATGAGCTACACCGTCTACGGGCTCGCGGCGATGCAGGCGACCCACTGGACCATTGCCTGGGGCAACTCGCTCGGGCTGCTGCCGGTGATGGGCCAGCCGATGACCTGGATCTCGGCCGGCAACTCGCACCTGATGGGCTTCGCGCTGCTCACCGTCAGCATCGGGCTTATTACTGCCTGGTTCTCGCGCGCGCGGATGTAGCCGCGCTTATGTCACGCGCGCGGATGTAGCCGTGCTTATGTAGAGCGTTAGGGCGTCTTCCGCTTCTCGGCCAGAAACCTGTCGAGCCGCGCGGGGTCGTAGAGCGAGGTCTCCGCCGCCGCCTCGAGGGTCTTCCGCCAGCCTGGCCGATCCTTGCTCAGTTTTACGAGCAGGCTTTGCGCGCGGGCATGATCGCCCGCCTCTGCCGCCCTGCGCACGCCTTGCAGTCGGCGCGACCAGTTGACCAGCACGCGCCGCGCCGCCGCGTGACCGCCATCCGGAAAGCGATCGTGCACGCGGCCCAGATCGCGCCGCAGAGCCGCCACCACGAGGCCGAGCGTGGCATCGTCCCGTTTCGCGAGCAGCCCGTCGATCACGCCTTCGCCCGCGATGATGTCGCCGAGATCACGCGCGAGCGTCACCCGCTCACGGTCCTGGCCCGCCGCGCCCACCACGCGCAGATAGGCCACGAGATCGGCAAACCCCTTCGCATCATTCGCGATCCCGAAGCGCTGCGTGAAATGCCCGACTGCAGGTCCCAGAAAATCGTAGCGGGCATCGTGCAGGTAGGGCCCGTTCGCCGCCGCCAGAAGGCTCGGCGTATCGACCGCCCCGCCCGTGCCGACATCGTGGCGCCGGCCATCGGTGAAGCCGCGCGCAGGGATGTGGCACGACGCACAGGCCGGTTTGCGGCCTTTGGTCCCGGCCTCGAAGAAGAGCGTTTCGCCGCGCTTTGCATTCGCCGACGCTTCCGCCGTCAGCCGCCCGTCCGGCCCCAGCATGGGGTTGGCCGGGCGTTTCAGCGCCCCGACATAGGCCGCGATCGCCTGCAGGACCGTCTTCGATGGCGCGGCCCCGCCGAACTCGTCGACGATGACGTGCCGCGCGAACGCCGCGATCGTCGGAAAGCGCCCACGATGGCCATAGGGCGCGGTCCTCTTGGCTCCCCGCAGGCTCGGGATGCGCAGCGGGTTGAAGCGCCCGTCATCGGCCGGCCGGTGAAAGACCTTGCTTGTCAGATCGACGGTGCCGTTCCGGCTGGAGAGGCCCGGCAGGAAGAACCCCGCATTCACATGGCCACCGCTGTGGCAGGTCTCGCAGCTCATGCCAATGCGCCGCGCCTCCGGCCCCAGCACCTGCGGCGCTCGGAACAGCACCGCGCCGAGCATCACCTGCGCCCGCCGCTTTTGCGACAGGGCCGACAGATCGAGATAGCGACGCGGCCGCGTCTTGAGTGATCCCGCGAGCGCTTCGCCGCGCGGCAGCCAGAGGCTGCGTTCGTCGAACGAGTCCGCCCCCGCCACGCCCGCGAGGCCTATGGTGCAGGCGAGGGCCAGCGCGCTGATCGGTGCCAATCTCATGGCAAACAGTAGTTGTGCCATCGCGGCGCTTTCAAGGCAGGCAATTCACACATGAATGCGAGCGGCGCTCACACCTCGACGACGAAGCGCGGCGAGAATTCGGGGTTTTCCTTATGCCCGCCCGGCTTGCGCGTGTAGCCGCGCGGATTGCAGACGACCCGCGTTGCGCCGACCCGGTAGTCGAAGGGCGTATGCGTGTGTCCGTGGATCCAGAGCTTCGGCTGGGCGTCGAGGATCAGCGGCTCGAGATCGCTGACGAAGGCGGCGCTGACCGGGTCCTCGGCATAGCGCGGGGCGAGCGAGCCGCGATGCGGCGCATGATGCGTGACCACGACGGTCGGCCCGTCATGCGCTTCGGCGAGCCGCGCGCCGAGCCAGTCTCGGCTCCGCTGATGGATCGCGATCGTATCGTCTGGCGTAAATGTATCAGTTCCGTAGGAGACGATCTTAAAGTCCGGCATAAACTTCAGGCAGCGCGCAAACGCCTCTGCCTTCACCGTGTCGCCGTAAAGACCGAAATCGGTCCACAGCACCGCGCCCAGAAAGCGCACGCCGTCGATCGTCACCGCCTCGTCGTCGAGCACCTGCACGGTCGAACCCTCGGCCGCCGCCTTCATCGCCGCCGTCACCGCGCCGATCTCGCCGTTGTAGAACTCGTGATTGCCCGCGACATAGACGACGGGCTGCACGAAGCGGGCCTTCGCCCACTCGATGCCGGCCGCGCCCTCGTGGATGTCGCCTGCCAACACCACCACATCGGCCGCGCTCGCATCGAGTGCGATATCGGAGAACTCGAGATGCAGGTCGCTCGCGATCAGAATACGCGTCATTCGTCGAACCTTGTGCCCAAACGTAAACCGGGCGGCATTGCTGCCGCCCGGCTTTATCTTACGGAGAGTTGGGCTACGCCGCTAGCGGCACGCCTCGCCGTGGTCGTTTCCGTAGGCGGCGCGCGAGAAACGCGCCGCCGGGCCGGTCTTTCCACCTTCGGCGCCGAGTGATGCGGTAAAGACCGTCGTTTCGGCGCCGTAGGCGGCGTTGCTGACGATGACGCCCACGGCGGGCGCGCCAGCGGCGGCAAGAAGGGCGAGGGCGAGAATGGCGATGGGGATCAGGATCTCGCGTTTCATCGATCTGGCTTGCCTCTGCATCTGGGGCCGAGGGAGGGGCGGCCCCTTCGATGAGCGGCACTGTGCTTCAAGCCGCGCTCATCCGCTATGACGGCCGTCACAGCTGGATCGAATTGGCAAATATCCGCTTCCGGCGGCGCTTGATGGCCGGGGCCTGCGCCCGCATAGTGCGGCCCGAACCCGAGCACCAGGCCACCGAGGAAGCGACAAAACCGATGGATTCCGTTCATTTCAGCGAAGAGCACGAGCTGCTGCGCAACACCGTCCGCCGCTTCGTGGAGGAGGAGGTCGTCCCCAACGGCAACGAATGGGAAGCCGCCGGCAACATCCCCCGCGAGCCCATAAAGCGCATGGGTGAGCTGGGTCTCCTCGGCATCCGCTACCCGGAGAAATACGGCGGCGCCGGCATGGATACGCTGGGGACGGTGGTGCTCGCCGAGGAGCTCGGCCGCTCGACCTTTGGCGGCTTCACCGCGATGGTCATGGTGCACACAGACATGGCCTCGCCGCATCTGGAGCGCTACGGCACCGAGGAGCAGAAGGCGAAGTACCTCCCCGCGATCATCAAGGGCGACATTCTGACCGCCGTCGCCGTCACCGAGCCCGATGCCGGCTCTGACGTCGCCAACCTCCGCACACGCGCCCAACGCTCCGGCAACGGCTGGGTCCTGAACGGCGCCAAGACCTTCATCACCAACGGCGCCAATGCCGATCTGCTTTTCGTCGCCGCGCGTACCGACCCCGACGCCAAGGGCTCGCGCGGGCTTTCGATGTTCGCGGTCGAGCGCGACACGCCCGGTTTCTCCGTCGCCCGCAAGCTCGACAAGATGGGCTGGCTTGCCTCCGACACCGCCGAGCTCGTCTTCGAGGACGCCAAGCTCCCCGCCGACGCGCTGATCGGCGAGGAGAACAAGGGCTTCTATTCCGTCATGGACAACTTCCAGAACGAGCGCATCGTCATCGGCGCCATGTCGATGGCCGAGGCCGCGAAGGCCATCGAGATCACCCTGGAGTATGTGCGCACACGTAAGGCCTTCGGCGGCGTCCTCTGGGACAAGCAGGCGATCCGCCAGAAGCTCGCCATGCTAGCGGCCAAGGTCGAGGCCGGCCGCCGCCTCACCCACCACGCAGCCTGGTGCGACGCCCAGGGTCAGGACGCCACCAAGGAGGTCTCAATGGCCAAGGCCTTCTGCGGCGAGCTGGTCAACGAGGTGATGTACGCCTGCCAGCAGTTCCACGGCGGCATGGGCTACATGCGCGA
>CAZBRE010000213.1:0-5946 GCA_964494065.1 uncultured Alphaproteobacteria bacterium | reverse complement strand
TGCCAGTCATCCACGGTCATCCGCAGTCAGGTAGCGGGCGCCCGCGGATTGACCTTCACCGGCCCGGACGGGCATAGTCTTCGGCAGGTTCGATTGCGGTCTCCTGCACAACCGCCCGGACGGCGTGTGGCAACGCCGCCGTTCACGGGAGGAGGGGGACAAGGGAACCAAGGCCCTTCGCCCGCAGTAGGCATGTGGGGGGCCGCGGGTGTGCGAGGGTGGCGGTCTCGATTTCAGAACACTCCCCACGCGTCCCGGCCGCGATACGCACGCGGCGAAAGCCAATCGAAATGCGACGCAATGGAGGAGGAATTTTCCAATGAAGAGGATCTTCAGCACCGCAGCGGCCGTCGGCTTCGCGGCGGCATTGACGGCGACCGCCGCCGGCACCGCCCAGGCCGAGTTCATCAAGATCGGCACCGGCGGGCAGACCGGCGTTTACTACCAGGTCGGCCAGGCGATCTGCCGCCTCGTCAACCGCGGCAAGTCGAAACACGGCATCAACTGCACCGCGCCCTCGACCGGCGGCTCGGTCGCCAATCTGAACGCGATCCGCGCCGGCGAGCTGGCCATGGGTGTGGCCCAGTCCGACTGGCAGTACCACGCCTACCACGGCACCTCGAAGTTCAAGGACAAGGGCCCGTTCAAGGATCTGCGCGCGGTCTTCTCCGTGCATCCCGAGCCCTTCACCGTCGTCGCCCGCGCCGATAGCGGCATCAAGTCCTTCATGGACCTGAAGGGCAAGCGCGTGAACGTGGGCAATGTCGGCTCCGGCCAGCGCGGCACGATGGAAGTCGTGATGGGCAAGCTCGGCTGGAAGATGAGCGACTTCAAGCTCGCCACCGAGCTCAAGTCGTCGGAGCAGGCCAAGGCGCTGTGCGACAACAAGGTCGACGCCATCGTCTTCACGGTCGGCCATCCGAACGGCTCGATCAAGGAAGCCACGACCTCCTGTGCTGCGATGCTCGTTCCGGTCACCGGCCCCGCGATCACCAAGCTCGCGGCCGATAACGACTACTACGCGCCGGCCACCATTCCCGCCGGCATGTACAAAGGCACCAAGGGCGCCACTATGACATTCGGCGTCGGCGCCACCTTCGTCTCCTCGGCGAAGGTCAGCGACAAGGTCGTCTATACGGTGGTCAAGGCGGTGTTCGACAACATGCGGCGTTTCCGTCGCATGCATCCGGCCTTCCGGCATCTGAAGGAGAAGGACATGATCAAGAACATGCTCTCCGCGCCGATCCATCCGGGTGCCATGAAGTACTACAAGGAGAAGGGCTGGATGTAAGTCCGGTCATTTGATTACGTCGCGAAAAGGGCGGGAGGAAACTCCCGCCCTTTTCTTGTTTGATTTCACTGGACTATGCGTCGGCGTTGGCAGGTTTCATTTCCCCTGGACAGCGATTGAACGGCCGACCGGCTGTTTTTTACTGGCAAGGTGCGGCGGTTCGCGTTTGAATTGCATCACAGAACCGTAACCGACAGAACCGGGAAACCCGGCGGACGGGCGGTCGAAAACGGGGGAGGCGAGGATGGCAGAGCCGACACCGGCGGGAATGCCGGCTGAGGGATCCGACGCACCGGGCACCAGCGCGGAAGACATCGTCGCCCAGGTCGATACCGGCGCCCGCGACCCGGGTGGCTCCGCCGCGCAGCTCATGGTCTGGGTGGCGATCGCCTGGTCGCTCTTTCAGCTCTGGATCGCCTCGCCGCTCCCCACCGCGATCGGCACCATCGATCTCGGCTTCACCAGCTTCAATCTGGTGCTCAACGATTCGATCACCCGGCCGGTGCACCTTTCCTTCGCCGGCTTCCTCGCCTTCCTCGCCTTTCCGGCGTTGAAGCGCAGCCCGCGCGACCGCATTCCGATCCAGGACTGGGTGATGGCGGCGCTGATCGTCGTCGCGGCGATGTATCCGGCGGTCATGCAGAAGACGCTTGCGGGCCGCGTCGGCGCGCCGATCGGCCAAGACATGATCTTCGCCATCGTCGGCATCGTGCTGTTGCTCGAGGCGACGCGGCGCTCGCTCGGGCCCCCGCTGACGGTGGTCGCGATCGTCTTCATCCTCTATGCGCTGTTCGGGCGATACGTTCCGGGCGCGCTCGCCCATGGCGGCCAGTCGCTCAAGAGCTTCGCCAACCACCAATGGCTGACGCAAGAAGGCGTCTTCGGCGTCGCCCTCGGCGTCTCGACCGACTACGTCTTCCTCTTCGTGCTCTTCGGCGCGCTCTTGGACAAGGCGGGTGCGGGCAACTACTTCATCAAGCTCGCCTTCTCGCTGCTCGGCTCCTACCGGGGCGGGCCGGCCAAGGCGGCGGTCGTCTCCTCGGGGCTGACCGGGCTCATCTCCGGCTCCTCGATCGCCAATGTGGTGACAACGGGAACGTTCACCATCCCCTTGATGAAGCGCGTCGGCTTCCCGGCGGAGAAGGCGGGCGCCGTCGAGGTCGCCGCCTCGACCAACGGCCAGTTGACGCCGCCGGTCATGGGCGCGGCCGCTTTCCTCATGGTCGAGTATGTCGGCATCAGCTATTTCGAGGTCATCAAGCACGCCTTCCTGCCGGCGATCATCTCCTACATCGCCCTCGTCTACATCGTGCATCTGGAAGCCGTGAAGGCGGGTATGAAGGGCCTGCCCAAGCCGGGCGTGCCCAAGACCTGGCAGCGGCGCATCATCGGCTTCCTCTTCGGCGTCATCCTGGCGATGGTGCTGGCGATGGCGGTCTATTACCTCTTCGGCTGGATCCCCGGCGTGTTCGGCGACTTCGCGCCCTACGTCTCCGGCCTCATCATCCTCGCCGCCTATCTCGGTCTCGTGCGCTATGCGGCGAGCGTGCCCGATCTCGAGCTCGACGATCCGGACGCGCCGGTCTACGAGCTTCCCGAGACCAAGAAGGTCGTGCCCACCGGGCTCCACTACATCCTGCCGATCGTGGTGCTGGTCTATGCGCTGATGGTGCTGCGCTGGTCGCCGGGGCTCTCGGCCTTCTGGGCGACCGCCGTGCTCATCTTCATCGTCCTGACCCAGCGCCCGCTGGTGCGCATGTTCCGCGGCGAGGGCGACTACGGCGGCGGCTTCGCCCAGGGGCTCGGCGAGTTCAAGGACGGCCTGCTCACCGGCGCGCGCAACATGATCGGCATCGGCGTCGCCGTCTCGGCCGCCGGCATCATCGTCGGCGTCGTCACCTATACAAGCGTCGGCCTGAAGCTCGCGGCCGTTGTCGAATACCTCTCCTTCGGCTCGGTCTTCATCATGCTGATCTGGACCGCGATCCTCTGTATCGTGCTGGGTTTGGGCCTGCCGACGACGGCGAACTACATCGTCGTCTCCGCCATCATGGCCCCGGTCATCGTTACCGTCGGCCAGCAGAACGGCCTGATCGTCGAGCTGATCGCGGTGCACCTCTTCGTCTTCTACTTCGGCATATTGGCGGACGACACGCCGCCCGTTGGGCTTGCCGCCTTCGCGGCGGCCGCCATCTCGCGCGGCGATCCGATCAAGACCGGCATACAGGGCTTCATGTACGACATCCGCACCGGTGTGCTGCCCTTCATGTTCATCTTCAACACCGACCTCTTGCTGATCGACGTCGGCTGGTTCAAGGGCATCTACACCTTCATCGTCGCGGTGGTGGCGCTCTTGTGTTTCTCGGCGGCGACGCAGGGCTTCTTCTTCGCCCGCAACCGGATCTACGAGACGGTGGCGCTGCTGCTCATTGCGCTCACCTTCTTCCGGCCGGGGCTGTGGATGGACCAGGTCGTACCGCCCTGGGAGAGCGTGAAAACAGACACGATCATGGAGGTCGTCGCCAAGGCGGAGGTCGGCAGTCCGGTCCGCTACTACATCAAGACCGAGACCGATGCCGGCGCGCCGTTCAAGAAATTCGTCGAGTTCAAGGTCTCGGAAGGCAAGACGGCGGCCGAACGCCTGAAGAAATTCGGCATCGTGCTGGTCAAGGAGGACGGCAAGTGGATCGTCGACGGCGTCGAGGAGGGCAGTGCGGCCAAGAAGGTCCACAAAGCGCTCGACGAGATCGAGCAGCTCTTCGTGCCGTCGGCTCAGCCGCCCAAGGAGCTCTTCTTCATCCCGGCGCTGTTGCTGCTCCTGCTGATCATCTTCTCGCAACGAAAACGCGCGGGCGGCGGCGGCCGTGAGACCATGGCGCAGCCCGCCGCATCACGCGCCTGAGGGGGACGATACCCATGTTCAAAGAAATCCTGGTCCCCGTAGACCTCGAGGAAGAAAGCTCCTGGCACAAGTCGGTGCCGGTGGCGATCGAGATGTGCCGCAAGTTCGGCAAGAAGATCCATCTCGTCACGGTATTGCCGACTTATGGCATGGCGATCGTCGGCGGCTACTTCCCCAAGGACTTCGAGCAGAAGGCCTTCGCCGAGACCGAAAAGCGGCTCGCCGCCTTCGCCAAGGAGCATATCCCGGACGACGTACCCGTCGACTGCATCGTCCGGCAAGGCACGATCTACGAGGAAATCATCGAGGCGCGCGCGAAGCTGGGCGATGCCTGCGATCTGATCGTCATGGCCTCGCACCGCCCGCAGCTCGCCGACTACCTTCTCGGCCCCAACGCCGCGCGCGTGCTGCGCCACTCCAAGGTCACGGTGATGGTGGTGCGGGATTAGGGGCTAGGCGCCCCGTCTCTCACTTCGGATGGCCGCTCTCCGGCGGGCTGTCGTCGTGGATGTGGACGACGCGGTCGGGCGAGACGTGGAGGCCGTAGGTCACCAGCGGCGTGTCGCCGGTCGCCCGGAAGGCGTGCGGCAGGTTCGCCGGCAGCACCACGGTCATCCCGGGCGCAAGCGCGATCTCGTCCGCGCCGCCTTCGATCCAGGCAACGCCCTCGCCCTCCAGGACCGTCAGGATCTCGGTATAGGGATGCGAGTGCAGCGGCGTCGCATAGCCCGGCGGCGAGCTCTGGATGCCGATCCGCACCTCGTCGGATTTCCCGGCCGCGTCGTCGCCGATCAGCGTGCGGTAGGAGGCGCCGCCCGGAAACTGCTCCAAGGCGACCTCGTCGTGATGCACGACCTGGACGGTCGCCGCGCCGCCCTCGTCACCCTTTGCCATGTTGCGGCCCTCCCGCAGGTTTGCGGACCCATTCCATCCCGGCCGAGCCTAGTCGGGATCAGGGGCGGCCGCAATCGGGTGCGCGCGAGCCCTCGCCGATCACTCGTTCGTGACGCGTGTTGAACGGTTCGCGAGTGGCGGATCGTGTGATCTCTGCTTATTTTTCAGAGACTTGCAACAGGCCCTTATCGTGGGCTGGCGAAAGGTCCCATGGGGCGGGAATGCGATCGAAGGGATATCTGAGGACGATTGTCGGAGCGACGGCGACCTTGGCGCTTGTCGGCGCGACGTCCGTCGCGGCGGCGGCGGTGGCCCTGCTGGCCTCCACGGGCGCTCCGGCGGTCGCGGCCGAGGCGCAGCCGGTCCCTATGGTGATCGAGATCCCCGCCGGCCCTTTCATCCGCGGCTCCGATGCGGCCGAGCTCGAGGCGGCCTACCGGCTCGACGAGCGCGCCTACGGCCACAGCGCCACACGCGATCAGCACTGGTATGACGACGAGGGCGAGCGCCGCACGGTCATGCTCCCGGCCTTCTCGATCACCCGCACCCTGATCACCAACCGGCAGTACCGGGTCTTTGTCCGCGCGACCGGGCACCGTGCGCCCGATGTCGACCGCGCCACCTGGAAAAGCTACCGCCTCATCCATCCCTGGCGGCGCACCCGCAAGTTCGCTTGGGTAAACGGCAAGCCGCCAAAGGGACGGCTCGACCACCCCGTCGTCATGGTCTCCCACGACGATGCGCGCGCCTATGCCGCCTGGCTCGGCACGGTCACCCCGTGGCGCTGGCGCCTCCCAACCGAAGCCGAATGGGAGAAGGCCGCGCGGGGACCCGACGGCCGCCGCTTTCCCTGGGGCGA
>CAZBRE010000212.1:0-5976 GCA_964494065.1 uncultured Alphaproteobacteria bacterium | reverse complement strand
CGGTCGATCGCCTTGTCGCCGTAGAAGACGGCGTTGCGAGCATCCGCCGCCGGGTCCTTGGGCTTTCCGGTCCATAAGATGTGCGAGACGCCGCTTATAGTTTCGTCTTCAGGATGAATGACTTCGACCGCGTTGTTGAGCGCATGTCTCAGGATCGGCGAAAGCCGCATGATGTCGAGCGCCGAGAACTCGGCCATGTCCGCGTAGGACGCCTGGGGCTCGACGATGGCGTAGAAATTGCCGCCGTAAGCAATGTCGACCGTGACCTGTCCCAAGCCCTCGCAGTCGACCGTCACGCCCTCTTCGGCCAGATAGGACGCGACGTTCGTGATGCGCACCGACTCGACGAAGCCGTCCTTCATCGTATAGCGCGCCTCGACCGGGCCGGCCGGCGCATCGAGCCTGAGCACGCCCGCCTCCGCCGGCGTCACCAGATCGTGCTCGATCGCCACGGTGACGGTGCCGATGGTGCCGTGGCCGCACATGGGCAGGCAGCCGCTCGTCTCGATGAAGAGGATGCCGGTGTCGCAGTCCGGCCGCGTCGAGGGGTAGAGGATGGCGCCCGACATCATGTCGTGGCCGCGCGGCTCGAACATGAGGCCGGTGCGGATCCAGTCGTGCTTGGCGACGAAATTGGCCCGCCGCGCGCTCGCGCTCGCCCCCTCCGGCGGCGGATAGCCCGAGGTGACCACCCGGACCGGATTGCCGCAGGTATGGGCGTCGATGCAGGTGAAGGTGTGGCGGGTCATGGTAGGTCTAGTGGGGGCGCTCCTGAGGGACGACTGCCCCAGTGTCGCGGAATGCACCGGTTTGAGGCAAGCATGCTGGCGTCTTGCCGGCGCCCTTAGAGCGGGATTTCGAGACCCACCTTGACGCTGTCCATCACCACGATCGTGGTGAAATGCTGGATGTTGGGGTTGCCGAAGAAGATCTTGCGGGTCAGCTGCTCGTATTCCGCCATGTCGCGCGCGGTGACGATCAGCACGAAATCCGCTTTGCCGGTGACGTAGTAGCACTGCTGGATCTCCGGGATCGACTGCACCTCGCGCTTGAAGTTATCCACGATATCGGCGCGGCCGCGTTCGAGTTCGATCTCGACGATCAGCGTGACGCGCTTGCCAGCCGCATCGGGCGAAACCACCGCGACCTCGGCTTGGATTGCGCCGGTCTCGCGCAGCCGCTTGACGCGCCGCTGGCACGCCGTCGGCGACAGACCGACACGTTCGGCCAGCGCCTCCGACGTAAGCCGGTTGTTGACCTGAAGCTCACGGAGGAGCGCGGTGTCAAAATCATCCAATTCGTCCATACTTGCAGTATCGCTCTGTTTTCCACGTGATTTTGCATAATAACACCGATTCTAGGCGATCTTTGCAGAATCTCTGCTAGCCAATCAACCTATAACCACCGCTCCAACACAAGGAGCGACACAATGGCAACCTGGTCCCCGAACCCTCCGTCTCATCTCTCGGCCGGCATGGCCTACGGCCTGGCGGCCGCATTGATCTGGGGGGCGTGGCCGGTGGTGTCGCGCCTCGGCGTGCAGCAGACGCTGGGCGTCGCCGAGATCACGGCGCTGCGCTTCCTGGTCGCCGGCCTGATCCTGTTGCCCATCGCCGTCCGCCGGGGGCTGCAGGGCGTGGGTTGGGGCCGGTCGCTCGTCCTCGCCTGTGGCGGGGGCATGCTCTATGTGCTGGCTGCGGTCGGCGGCCTGTCCTTCGCGCCGGCGAGCCATGCTGGGGTGATCACGCCGAGCACGATGCTGGTTGTCTCCACCGTCGGGGGCTGGCTCTGGCTCGGCGAGCGCCCCGACGTCGCCCGGATCAGCGGGATCGCGGTCATTATGGTCGGCGTGACCCTGATCGGCTGGCAGAGCCTGACCGCCGACGGGGGCGGCGATTTGTGGATCGGGCATCTCTTGTTCGTCGCCGCCGGCGCCTTGTGGGCGAGCTACACCCTGGGCACCCGCGCCTGGGCGGTCGAGCCGGTCCATGCCACCGCGATCGTCTCGGTGCTGTCCATGGCCGTCGCCGTTCCGGCATACTTGGTCGCCGGCAGCGGAGCAATCTGGCGCGCACCGGTCTCGGAGATCCTGTTCCAAGGCATCTTCCAGGGCGTGCTCGCGGCGATCCTGGCGCTCTTTTGCTATACGCGCGCCGTCGCCCTGCTCGGCGCCGGCCGCGGCGCGGTCTTCGCGTCGCTGGTTCCCGGGATCGCCCTGCTCCTCGCCTATCCGGTGCTCGACGAGGCTTTGGGACCGCGTGAGATCGCGGGCGTTGTCGCCGTCACCTTCGGTATGGTCTGGGCGCTCGGCCTCGGCCAGAGGTGGTTTCCGGCGCTGAAACACGCGGACTGATCGACCCGGCCTGCGCTCAGGCGCTCTTACGCGGGGGCCCGCATGCTCTATATTGTTACAAATGAGCGAGCGCGCGGTCAAAATGGCGGGCGGGCTGCCGGCCCTGCTGGGCGAGGACGAGCCCGAGCCCTTCGAGGTGGTGAACCCCGGAGGCGCGGCGCCGTTCCTGATCACCTGCGATCACGCCAGCGCGCGCGTGCCGGCGGCGCTGGACGGCCTCGGGCTCGACGATGCGGTGATCCAGCGGCATATCGGCTGGGATATCGGCGCGGCGGAGGTGGCGCGGCGGCTTTCCCACCGCTTCGATGCGCCGCTGGTGATGTCGGGCTATTCGCGCCTGGTCATCGACTGCAACCGCGAGCTCGACGATCCGACCTCGATCCCGGAGATCAGCGACGGCGTCATCATTCCCGGCAACCGCTCGCTGCATCCGCGCGCCATCGAGGCGCGCCAGGCCCAGCTCTTCCAGCCCTATCACAACGCCGTCCGCGCGGTCCTCAAGCGTTTTGCCGACAACGGCCATGCGCCGGGCATCATCTCGATGCACAGCTTCACGCCGGTCTTCAAGGGTGACGAGCGGCCCTGGCATGTCGGCATCCTGTGGAACAAGGACCCGCGCATCCCCAAGCCCTTCATCGCCAATCTCGAGCGCGAACCCGATGTCGTGGTCGGCGAAAATGAGCCCTATTCCGGACAGGACGAATACGGCTATACGATCTTCAACCATGCCGAGGCGCACGGCTTTCCCCATGTGCTGATCGAGGTCCGCCAGGACCTGATCGACACGCATCACGGCGCGGCGGCGTGGTCGGAGCGGATCGCCCGGACCCTCGGGCCGGCCCTGCTCGACGATCTGTCGATCTACGAGGCGAAGGACTTTCGAGTCGATGAATGAGGCGCGGTCCGGATGATGTTGAAAGAGCCGAAATTCACGGTCGGGATCGAGGAGGAATACCACCTCGTCAACCGCGAGAGCCGCGACCTCGTCGAGGCGCGGCCCGACGCCATGATGGCGAAGCTCGAAAAGCGCCTGAAGGCGCAGGTGACGCCGGAGTTCATGAACTCGCAGATCGAGGTTGGCACCAAGGTCTGCGACAGCATCGCCGAGGCGGCCGAGGACTTGAAGTTCCTGCGCAAGACCGTCTCCGAAGCCGCTGAAGAACAAGGCATGGCGATCATCGCCGCCTCGACCCATCCCTTCGCGAGCTGGGCCGCCCAGCAGCATACCGACAAGGAACGCTACAACATCCTCGCCCGCGACATGCAGGCGGTGGCACGGCGGCTCCTCATCTCGGGCATGCATGTGCATGTCGGCATCGAGGACGAGGAGCTGCGCATCGATCTCTTGAACCAGGTCAGCTACTTCCTGCCGCATATCCTGGCGCTCTCGACCTCCTCGCCCTTCTGGCGGGGTAAGGACACCGGTCTCAAATCCTACCGCCTCGCCGTCTTCGACGAGCTGCCGCGCACCGGGCTGCCGCCGCAATTCGACAGCTGGGGCGAATACAACCGGCACATCCACGTGCTCACCAATGCCGGGCTGATCGAGGACGGCTCGAAGCTCTGGTGGGACATCCGGCCGAGCGCACGCTTCCCGACGCTGGAGATGCGGATCGCCGATATTCCGACGCGGGTGGAGGACTCGATCTGCCTGGCGGCGCTCTACAAATGTCTTTTACGCATGCTCTATCGCCTCCGGCGCGAGAACCAGCGCTGGCGGCGCTACGCCAATATGCTGATCAGCGAAAACCGCTGGCGCGCCCAGCGCTACGGCTTCGACGAGGGCATGATCGATCTGGGCAAGGGCACGATCGTGCCCTATGCGGATCTGCTCGATGAGCTGATCTCGCTCACGGGCGAGGACGCGGAATATTTCGGCTGCGTCGCCGAGGTCGAGCATGGCCGCGAGATCCTGAAGCGCGGCACCAGCGCCCACCGCCAGCTCGCGCTCTACAACAAGCTGCGCGAAGACGGCGTCGACAAGCTGGAGGCCCTGAAGGCGGTGGTCGATCAGCTCATGGAGGAGACGGTCGAGGGGCTCTAGCGGCCGTGGCCTGCCCGGCCGGGGCTGAGACCAGCAGGGCCGCCGCGTTCCTGATGCCATTTAAGTCTCTGAAATAAATGAATTTTATTCGATTGGTGTCATGCCGGACATTGGGCGAGCCGCCCCACATCTCGGCCCGTGGCCATGCGACTGCCCGGGCGCGTATTTTTGCGTCCCACAATGTTTGCGCGGCGGCGCAAAGCACCTGATATAGGGGCACTTGATAATAAGGTGCCCGATCGGGGGCGCTCGGCGGGACGACTGGGGGGCCCCGGACGTCTCGCCGCAGAGGCTTTGCAATGTCTCGAACCGCACAGAGATTGATCCAATTCGACCTCCAACCCGGCGAGCGGCTTGGCGGCAAGTATGTCGTCGAGGAGTTCATGGGCGGCGGGGTCGAGGGCGAGGTCTACAAGGTCGTGGAGAAGCGCACCCGGATCCACCGGGCTGCGAAGATCTTCTATCCGCGCGGCAACGAGCACGACCGCGCCGCGCGCAGCTACGCCCGCAAGCTCGACCGCCTCAGGACCTGCCCGCTCATCATCCAGTATCACCACGCCGAATCGCTCGAGATCCAGGGCACGCCGGTGACCTGTCTCTTCAGCGATTTCGTCGACGGGATCCTGCTGTCCGATTTCGTCGCCGCGCATCCGGGCGGACGGCTACAGCCCTTCGAGGCGCTGCACGTGATCTATCCGATCGTCTGCGGCATCGAGCAGATCCACGCCGCGCACGAATATCACGGCGACCTGCACGAACAGAACATCATGATCCGGCCGACCGGCATATTCTTCGACATCAAGATCGTCGACTTCTTCGATCACGGCCGATCGACAGGCGCGCATCGCCGCGACGATATCGTCGACATTACCCGCATGCTTCATGAGATGGTTGGCGGAAGCCGCTTTTACGCACGCCAGCCCGCCGCCATCAAATCGGTCTGTCTCGGCCTGCGCCGCGACCGGGTTTACGCGCATTTCCCCAACGCCACCCGCCTGCGAAAACACCTGGAGCAGCTCGACTGGCTCGGGATGTTTTGAGATTTTCTTGCACGCGCGGACGCTGCGAATCGGTCGATCCAACCTGAAATAGCCAAGAATTTCAGCGCTGCTAGGCCGCTCTCCGTATTCTTCTGAGAAAAAATTGACCGGACGTGACGGCCGTCACTGAGGGGCGGGCCGATCTTTGACACTGTGGGTCCAACGACGGGGGAGGACAAAACCCCGACCACTCGAAACCGAAAGGACCCACCCGATGAAGAAGACCCTGATCGCTCTCGCCGCCGCCGCCACCGTCTCCCTCGGTGCCATGGGTGCCGCCTCGGCCGCCCCGAATGCCGGCCTCGATGTCACCGCGCAGAACGGCGCCGGCATCCAGAAGGTCCACTACTTCCACTATGGCTATCGCTACGGCCACTTCCACCACTGCAAGCGCCTTTACTACAAGGGCTTCGTGCTGGGCTATGACTGGGCGCGCTACAAGTACTATCGCTACTGCGCGCATCGCCACTACTACTAGGCCGATCCCGCACCACGCGGAATTCGAAAAGCGGCGGTCCGTCGAAAGACGGGCCGCCGTT
>CAZBRE010000211.1:0-5987 GCA_964494065.1 uncultured Alphaproteobacteria bacterium | reverse complement strand
GAAGGGCGGTGCGGTATCGATCCGCTCGGTCTTGATTCGGAGAAGCGACACGGGCCCGTCCACGGCACTTTGCGCATAGAGGCCCGCCTTGATACTCGACGAGCCCGCTTTGACGGCAAGCGCTGTCGCCCGCCCGCGCCGCGAGGATGCGCGCCAGTCGCCCATCAGACCGCCAGCTGCATGGGTGCCGCTTGGTGCCGCGCCTGGTTCATGAGCACGGCGAGCGCACAAGAGGCGAACCGCGCATTGGGCCCCTCACCACGGCTGGTGAGGATGATGGGAACGCGGGCGCCAATCACGATACCCGCCGTTTCGACCTCGGCCTGGTATTCGAGCTGCTTGGTCAGCATGTCGCCGGATTCGAGATTGGGCACGACAAGGATGTCGGCGGCGCCGGCAACCGGCGAATCGATATGCTTGATCTTGGCCGCGCGCAGGCTGACGGCGTTGTCGAAAGCGAGCGGGCCCTCGAGCACGCCGCCCGTGATCTGGCCGCGATCGGCCATCTTGCAGAGCGCTGCGTCGTTGATTGTGGAGCGGATCTTCGAGTTCGCCGTCTCGACGACAGAGAGAATCGCCTCCTTGGGGCACTCGATGCCGATGGCGCAGGCAAGGTCGATCGCGTTCTGAATGATGTCGACCTTATCGTCGAGCGTTGGATAGATCGTGATCGCCGCATCGGTGACCATCAGAATGTGGGGATAGGTCGGCACGCTGAGCACGAAGACATGGCTCTCGCGCCGTGCCGTGCGAAGCCCCGTATCGGGATTGAGCGCTTCGTGCATGAGCGCGTCGGTATGGAGGCTGCCCTTCATCAGGGCCCCGCACTTGCCGGTTCGGCAGAGCTCGACGGCGCGCCGCGCGGCACTTGTTTCGTCGGCCACGTCGACCACCTCATAGTCGTCGATGTCTAGACCCAGCACCGTCGCCCGACGGCGGAGGTCCAGCGCCTGGCCGATTAGCACTGGCTCGATCAGCGCCTTGAGCGCCGCCTCGACCGCTCCGGTCAGCGCGACGTTGCTCTGCGGAAAGCAGACCGCGGTTCGAAGCGGACCATGACCACGACATTGGGCGACCAAGCGATCGAAAACGTAATGATCGTCCTTCATGAATCTCTCCAAAGATTCCGGTACAGATGGCCCCACCGGCGGTGGAGTCGTGTCGGATGACGGACGGGGAATGTGTGACGCAGGTTGCAGGTTCATGTCCCAAGATCCGGGATTCGCCCGATGTCGGAGACGCACGGTGCTGACGGTGGGCCGGCGCCCGAACGTGGGTCGGGCAGCAGGGTAGGTGGGTTTCAGATTGGGGGTGGGCACCGGAGTGCCCCTGGATCAGGGACGAGGAATAGCAATTCCGGGATAAACCAGGTGTGTCACGAGGGTTACGGATCAGTAATCCACACCTCGTGTCGGTATCCGAGCCAGATATGATGGTCCATGATCCCCAAAAGGAGCAGGGTCGTAGTGCTAAATCGCCAAGTGAACTTCGCTCGCGCGGTTCGTTCCGGCCGACCCCGTTGTGCAGACGAGCCGGCGAGAATCCTTCAGATTAACTACCGGCCGATATTCGACACGGCCGCTGCCATTGTTCACGCAATCGTGACGCTGCGAGGCATGGTGGCGACCTCCTATCAAAAGACCCTGGCCGAAAAGACGGCGGAACGCATCTCTCGCACCCGCCTCGTCATCAATCAGATCAAGATCGTCGGGCCGGGAACCGACAACGCGCATTCAAAGCCCGGCCGCGCGGCTCGTCCGTCACTTGCGGTGGGATAGACGCCTCTCCAGCCAGCCGACCACCGCGAGAATGAACATGACGAAGGCCGTGGACAGGCATGCTATCGCGCATTGCCCGAGCCCGCAGGCGAGGCCGATACAGCCCACGACCCATATGTCCGCGGCTGTGGTGAGTCCCCGCACGCCGCCCTCGGCGCGGATGATCGATCCGGCGCCGAGAAAGCCGATACCGCCAATCACGCCCGCGACGACGCCCGTTGGATCGTATCGCAGATCGCCTGATGTACCGCCAGTGACAACGATCTCGAGCGCGATGATGATGAAGGTCGCCGAGCCGGTGCCCACCAGCATGTGAGTTCGCAGCCCCGCCGGATGGGCATGCACATCGCGCTCCCAACCGACGAGCATGCTTAGCGCGGCGGCCATGAGCAGGCGTAGCGCCATCTTGGAAATCGGCAGGGTGGTCCCGAAAGCGGTGTCGAGCCGTGTGAGGAAGTCCATGTCTGGTGACCACGTCGGTGAGGGCCAGTCTCATGACGAGACTCTATCGCCGCGCAGTGCCGGCACGGGGGGCGATCGCGCCGAATACGCCACGGAGGCCCAGCCCGCGGCATCAATCTGGGATCGCGAGAATCTCTGCTCGGCGTAACCATGGTCGGACATTCGGGCGATCGGGTGCGGCCCGAGGCCGAGCGCCGCACAGGCCCAGTTCATTGCAACGGGATCTTACTTATGCCTAACCCTTTTGGCCGGCCCCGCCGAGCGGCCGTGCGAAGCTGAGCTAGTACCCGTCGGGATCACGCAGATGGGAGTACCGCTCGCCGTAGGGCGCGTCGGGCGGTACGAAGTTGGGCTCCGCCGCGCGGGCGTGGAAGGCGTCGACGTCGGTTACATAGAATATCACTCGGCAAAAAACCCGGCGGCGGGTGCCATCCACCGCAACACCAGCAGACATAGGCAGGGAGCCAATGGCGCTCCTGCGGTCCATCTTTGGGAGCACTGACGGCATAAGCGGAATACACTTCGTCACGTCTCGCCCATAAACCCAACGTCAGCGGCCTCAGCACGTTCCGTCACAAAAACAACCTGGAGCATTGCACTCGGGACTTCCCGTCGGTCCGGTCTCGCCTCATCTTCACCTGACGCACCTGTCCATAGCCATCGAGAGACGCCTTTCTGCGATCGGCGCCCAAGATTACGCATTTGTAATCGTTGGGCCACGCTCTGATCAGTCAGGCTCGCGCTATCCTGAAATTGCCGCAAACGCCATGAGCGAGAGAGACAATGATCGAGCGGACCTCGAGAATCGAAGAACTCGCGGCAGCGGCCATCGGCAACGATGCGCTGACTGCACGTTGGCTTCAACAACCAAGCGCGCTCTTCGGGGGAACCAGCCCATTGGACGCAATAGCTACACCAACCGGTCGATATTCCGTGCGGCGCCAACTGGCGTGGTTTGCAGGCGAGTGCTTTCGCGCCGCCCCGTTCTTTGAAAGTGATCGGGATGGGTTGGCGGGCCTTTTGTCCGACCCCGTTGTGGACCTGGTTTTAAGGCGTGCCGGCGCTGGGCCTGAGGAGCTGCTCGGTCACACCGCGCCAGCGAAAGCGGCTGTCGTTGGGTGATCAGCCCGCCCAAAGCGTTCCACCGGTACTGAATGACACTGCGGAGCATAGCTATTCTGGCCGTCGCCTGTGTTGAACGCAGATCGGAATTTCGCGGACAGGCAAGATCGCCTCGAGAGCGCGGTCTGGAAGGGCAACGGGTAATCCGTTGGAAGAATATGCGCGCCAAATTGCAACGTGTGACAAGTCTAGCGTGCCTGATCGCATTTATGTTGATTGTGGCGGCACCCGCCCAATCCACGGTGCTCAAGGGCGATCTGTTCGTGGAGGTGATGAACGGCAACACACTTTCGGGTTTCACGCTCAAAGGCGTTCCGTTCAATCTCTACTTCCTGCCGGGCGGCAGCGCCACGTATGACGAAAAGGGCGGCATAAGCGACATTGGACGCTGGCGCATGTCCAAGGCAGGCCGGGTGTGCGTAACGTGGCGCAAGTGGCAGCCGGGACGTGAGCACTGCTACATGGTCAGGCTGAAGGGACGTACCATCACGTGGACTGGCACTGGTGGTAGCGGGTCCGGCCTTCTGCGGGGGTACATCGCATCGAGCTACCTGCGCATGCGCCGGCAGTCGTGATCCGGTATAGCAGCGCGTCGAACTGCGCGCTCGGATCGAGTCGTTCCTGTATGAAGTTGCCGAGCCCAGTCAGGCCGGCGTCGATCGCTCTGAGTTCGCTGCCGATGATGTCAAGCCCAGTTTCCTCCATCTTGATCGCCGCGGCCACCGGCCAGAACGATGACATGCTGTCTTCGAATTCGGGGGCAGGCCAAATGCAAAAAAAGATAAACGAGAGAGCAGGCCTGTCATGCGGCGAATGTGGGACAGGCGAACTTGGCGGAGTGGTATGAATAGTGATGGCGCAGAATGAACAGCAACGCATCAAGCGGAAGTCGCTGGCCAGGTTTTCTGATCAATTCAACCTGAAGGCTAGCCATACCATCGTAGGCCTTTTCGCGCTGGCGGTCGCTTTGATGCCGTCCACGACAACCTACGCCATCCCTCCTTATGCAAGCCAGACCGGTGCAGAATGCAATGCGTGCCACACGGTCTATCCACAGCTCACGCCGTTCGGCCGACAGTTCAAGCTCCGCGGCTTCACCGACGGTGATGCCAACACCGCCATCTACAAGAAACTCGGCGCTTGGATACAGGGTTCATTCACCCACACCCGCAAGGACCAGCCCGATGTCGCGGCGCCCGGATTTGGAAAGAACAATAATTTTGCTCTCGATCAGGCGAGCCTGTTCTTCGGCGGCAGGATCATCAACAAGCTCGGCGCATTCGTGCAAGGCACCTATGACGGGATCGGCAAAGTCTGGAGCTGGGACAATTTGGATGTGCGCTTTGCCGACCAAGGCAGCCTTGGCGGAAAGGATTTGGCCTACGGGATCAGCATCAACAACAACCCGTCGGTCTCGGACCCATGGAACACGACGCCGGTATGGTCGTTCCCGTTCGACGGCTCGGGCCTCGCACCGTCGCCAGCTGCCGCACCGCTGATTAAGGGCGCGCTTGGGCAAATCGTGCTCGGCGCCAGCGTCTACGCCGACTGGAATTCCAGCATCTACGGCGAGGCCGGGGTCTACCACACGCTTACACGTGCTGCGATCGACGCGCTTGCCGTCAGTGCCGACGGCGCTCCTAAATCTCGCGGTGTGGTACCCTACTGGCGTCTCGCCTGGCACCGCGATAACGGGCCCCACAACTTCATGATTGGGACGTTCGGACTTTATGCCGCGCTCTACCCCGATGGCGACAGCAGAGGCGGCGCCGACCACTACACCGACATCGGCTTCGACGCTCAATACCAATGGCTCGGCGATCGCGACAGCGTCACCGCGCGCGCCGCTTTGATCCATGAGATCCAGCGGCTCAACGGGAGCTTTGCGCTCGGCGGCGCCGATAGTGTCTCGGGGTCGTTAAACAGCGTCGATGTCAACGTGGCCTACCTGTACGACAAGACCTATCAATTCACTCTCGGGGCATCGCATCTCTGGGGCGACGCCGACGCTGCCCTATACGGCACGCTGACCGGCTCGCCGGGAAGCACCAACTTCACCGCCCAGTTCGACTGGCTGCCGCTCAACAAGACGCCGTGGTCGGCCTATCCCAGGTTCAACCCACGGGTGACGCTTCAACTCGTCCACCACATGCGGCTCGACGGCGTGAGCCGCAGCGCGTCCGATAGCGACACAATCTGGCTGCTGTTGACCTCGACTTTTTGATCGGGGCGCGTGTAGATCGCCGAAAAATTGGGATTTCGTGGATCATTGGTTCTTTTGGTATCCGTCAGTGCAGACAAACTACCGAGACATGCCGAACTTTGTAGCCCTGAGTTCAAGTTCTATCGTGCCCGACCGGACGCAGCCGCCTGATGTCTGCGAAAGGGTCAAAACCGCACATTAGCGATTTCGTTTGGGATGTTCGCTCTTGGGCCGAAAGCGGACGTAAGTGAAAATTTTCGGTGGATGCGAAACTGAGTTTGACACCACTGCGAAGTTGTTGAGGCAAACTCAGCTCTGCCGATGTTTATCCTTGCTATTGCCAGTCAATTCACTGCCCCGGCGCGTACAATGATATCCGGGGTCCGGCGCCCGCGCGCCCGACGCCGGTACTCACCTCGCGA
>CAZBRE010000210.1:0-6025 GCA_964494065.1 uncultured Alphaproteobacteria bacterium | reverse complement strand
ACCTTGCCGCCGGGGAACTCCCACAATCCCGCCATCGGCTTGCCCTGCGGCCGCTCGGCCAGCAGCACGCGGCCGTCGGCATCGATGAGCGCGACCGCGGCGACGAGGACGACGGGGCGATTCTGATCACTAGGCATCGAGAGAGTTGAACCACAGAGGCACAGAGACACGGAGGAAAAAAACTTGCGGTGCGTTCGGTGGGAAATGGGAGGGCTATGTGCCCTCTATCACCTACTCGTCATTCCCGCGAAAGCGGGAATCCAGTGAAGCAGTGCGCGGATCGTTACGAAGGCTCTGGATCCCCGCTTTCGCCGGGATGACGACTGAGGGTCGGGCCTTGCACCAAACCCTCTGCGTTTCCGTGCCTCTGTGGTGTTTCTTTAGCTGCGATAATCCGCGTTGATCGAGATGTAGCCGTGGGTGAGGTCGCAGGTCCAGACGGTGGCGGTACCCGCACCCACGCCGACATCGACGGTGACGTCGATCTCCTCGCCCTTCATGTGCTCCGCGATCGGGCCTTCGTCGTAGCCGGGCACGCGCGAGCCCGCCTGCGCGACGGGGTAGCCGCCGATGGTGATCGCGATCTTTTCGCGGTCTGCGGGCTCGCCCGACTTGCCGACCGCCATGACGAGGCGGCCCCAATTCGCGTCCTCGCCGGCGATCGCGGTCTTGACCAGCGGCGAGTTGGCGATGGCGAGCGCGATCGTCTTGGCCGAGGCGTCCGAGGCGCCGCCGTTCACCGTGACGGTAACGAACTTGGTCGCACCCTCGCCGTCGCGCACGATCTGCTGGGCAAGGTCGATCATCACCGCGTCGAGCGCCGCGCGGAAGCCTTCGAGCTTCGGATCGGCGGCGTCGCTGGCCGGCGCGTTGCCGGCCTGGCCGGTGGCGCAGAGCAGCGCCATGTCGCTGGTCGAGGTGTCGCCGTCAACGGTGATGGCGTTGAAGGAGCGCTCGTTGGCGACGCCAAGCAGGGCCTGGAGCGCCGGGGCCTCGATCGCCGCGTCGGTAAAGAGGAAGGCGAGCATGGTCGCCATGTTCGGATGGATCATGCCCGAGCCCTTGGCGATGCCGTTGATCGTGACGGGCGTGCCATCTATGTCGGCGCTGGCCGTCGCCAGCTTTGCGAAGGTGTCGGTGGTAAGGATAGCCTCGGCCGCCCCGGCCCAGCCGTCGGGATCGAGCGCGCCGTGCAAGGCGTCGAGCGCGGCCTCAATCTTTTCGACCGGAAGCGGCTCGCCGATGACGCCGGTCGAGGCGATGAAGACGTCGCTTTCCGCGCAGCCGAGCCGCGCGGCCACGCCGGCCGCCGTGCGTTCGACGGCCGCCATGCCGGCCGCGCCGTTGAAGGCATTGGCGTTGCCCGAATTGACTATGACGGCCCGGGCCCTGGGCTCGCGCAAAGCCGCGCGGCACCAGTCGATGGGTGCGGCGGCGGTCGACGACTTTGTCAGCACGCCCGCCGCCGTGGTGCCCTCGGCGACCTCGATGAGGCACAGATCGACACGCTGGCGGTACTTGATGCCGGACGCGATCGAGGCGAGGCGCACGCCGGCGATCGGGCCGAGCGTGGGCGGGTGGTCGGGGGCGAGGGGGGATTTCTCGGGCATGGTTCGGGCAGGACTTGCTTGAATGCGTTTGGCTCGGGCGTGGTTCGAGCACACCTTACGCCCATAAGCAATCGCCGGCCGCAAGGCGACCGTCGAGCGACGTCACAAGACTGGGTGAGAAAGCGGCGTCGGCTCGCCGGCAGTTACTGAGTTTTGCCGCGTTTCAGAGCCGGTCCGACCTCGATCGCGCCCTTGCGGCCCGGCACCGGCATCGGCGAGCCGTCGGCATTGTAGCGCTTGATCTTGGCGATCTTCTGCAGGCGCTTCACCTCGGCCTGGAAGACCTCGCGGGCCATGGTCCGCGCGAGCTGGTTGCGCACCGACTCCAGCGAGGGCGGGGCCTGCTTACGCTTTCCCTCGACCAGGATCACGTGCCAGCCGAACTGGGTGCGCACCGGCTTCTGGGTGTACTGGCCCTTCTTCAAAGCGAAGACGACCTTGTCGAATTCGGGGACCATCTCGCCCTTGGCGAACCAGCCGAGATCGCCGCCCTGGACCTTCGACGGGCCGGTCGACTTCTCCTTCGCCAGCTTGGCGAAATCGGCGCCTTTCTTCAGCTGTCCGATGATCGCGTTCGCCTCGGCCTCGGTCTTGACCAGGATGTGGCGGGCCTTGACCTCCTCGCCGGATTTCTGGGTCTTGAGGTACGCCTCGTAGCGCTTCTTCACGGTCTCGTCGGTGATCTCGCTGCGGATCTTCTTGCCCATATAGACGCTCTGGATGAGGCGGTCCTCGATCAGCGCCATCTGGCTCTTGATCTGCGGGTCGTTGTGCAGGTTGTCCTTACGGCCCGCATTGGCGAGCAGCTTCTGCCGGATCACCTGTTCCAGAAGCGGGCGGTAGATGCGCGCGAGCGGCACCTTCTGCAGCCGGGGGTCGAGCTGGGCCTTGGCCGCTTCGAGATGGGAGAGGCGGATCTCGGCGCCGTCGACGCGGGCCACCACGGGATCGGGCTTGACCTTCTTCGTGGTGACGGCCGCGCCCTTCTTCTTGGCCTCTGCCTGGGCGCCGCTCAATGGGGCTGCCAACACCAGGGCCGCAAGGGCGAGGCTCATGGGGGCGCGGATTGGGAACTTCATCATGAGGTCTTTCCTCAAAGGGAGATGGGGCTGGCCGGCGGAGGTATCGCTCAAATGTGGCGACGACGCGGCCATCTTCAATCCGGTATACGGCTGGCATATCGCATATCGCCCTGGGAACGGCAAGGAAACCCGCATTTTGCGGTTAACGGCGCACGAAGTGTTGATCGCGGCGGGCGCGCGGATTGCGCAGTCGCGGTGCGCGGGTGCGCGGTCGTTGACAGCCACGCAGCGTCCGCTTATTTCAAAGAGGTTCCACGAAAGACCGATCACCCGCATTTATTTGAGGATTTCCGCATGCTAGGCGGACTTGCCCGTAGTTTCTTCGGCAGCGCCAACGAGCGCTATGTCAAACGGCTTCAGCCGCAGGTCGATGCGATCAATGAGATCGAGCCGGAGATCGAGAAGCTCTCCGATGAGGATCTGCGTGCGCGCACCGCGTGGCTGAAGGGCCGCCTTAAGGACGGCGAGAGCCTCGACGACTTGTTGTGCGATGCCTTCGCGACCGTGCGCGAGGCCGCCAAGCGCACGCTCCATCAGCGTCATTTCGACGTGCAGCTGATGGGCGGCATCGTCCTCCATCGCGGCATGATCGCGGAGATGGCGACCGGTGAAGGTAAGACGCTGGTGGCCACGCTGCCGGTCTATCTGAACGCGCTCACCGGCAAGGGCGTCCATGTGGTCACGGTCAATGACTACCTGGCGCAGCGCGACGCCGAGTGGATGGGCGAGATCTACAAGTTCCTGGGCTTGAGCGTCGGCTGCATCGTCAACGACCTCGACGACGAGGAGCGCAAGGCTGCCTACGAGGCCGACGTCACCTACGGCACCAACAACGAGTTCGGCTTCGACTATCTGCGCGACAACATGAAGTTCACGCTGGAAGAGATGGTCCAGCGCGACTTCCACTATGCGATCGTCGACGAGGTCGACTCGATCCTGATCGACGAGGCGCGCACGCCGCTGATCATCTCCGGCCCCGCCGAGGACAGCTCGGAGATGTACCACAAGGTCGACAAGCTGATCCCCAAGCTCAGTCCCGAGCATTACGAGAAGGACGAGAAGCAGCGCACGGTCACGCTCTCGGAGGCGGGCGTGGAGAAGATCGAGGAGCTGCTCGCCGGCACCGATTTGATGCAGGAGGGAAGCCTCTTCGACATCTCGAATATCGGCGTGCTGCACCACGTGAACCAGGCGCTGCGCGCGCATGTGCTCTACGCGCTCGACACCGACTACATCGTCAAGGACGGCAAGGTCATCATCATCGACGAGTTCACCGGCCGCATGATGGAAGGCCGGCGCTACTCCGAAGGGCTCCACCAGGCGCTGGAGGCCAAGGAGAAGGTCGAGGTCGAGATGGAGAACCAGACGCTCGCCTCGATCACCTTCCAGAACTACTTCCGGCTCTACGAGAAGCTCGCCGGCATGACCGGCACGGCGATGACCGAGGCGGCCGAGTTCCACGAGATCTACAAGCTCGAGGTCACCGAGGTTCCGACCAACCTGCCGTGCATCCGCGAGGACCATCACGACGAGGTCTACCGCACCGCGGCGGAGAAGTACGAAGCGGTGATCGAGCAGATCGCCGAATGCTACGAGCGCAAGCAGCCGGTGCTGGTCGGCACGGTCTCGATCGAGAAATCGGAGCATCTCTCCGCGCTGCTGACGAAGAAGAAGATCAAGCACAACGTGCTCAATGCGCGTCATCACGAGCAGGAAGCCGAGATCGTGGCCCAGGCCGGCAAGCCGGGCGGCGTCACCATCGCCACCAACATGGCCGGCCGCGGCACCGACATTCAGCTCGGCGGCAATGCCGACATGCTGATCAAGCAGGAAGCGGCGAGGACCCCGGACGAAGCCACGCTGAAGGCGCGCTCGGACGCGATCCAGGCCGAGGTCGATGCCGGCAAGAAGGTCGTGCTCGAGGCCGGCGGGCTTTTCGTCATCGCCACCGAGCGGCACGAATCGCGGCGCATCGACAACCAGCTGCGTGGCCGCTCCGGACGCCAGGGCGATCCGGGCGCCTCCAAGTTCTACCTCTCGCTCGAAGACGACCTGATGCGCATCTTCGGCTCCGAGCGCATGGACGGGATGCTGCAGCGGCTCGGCCTCAAAGAGGGCGAGGCGATCATCCATCCCTGGATCAACAAGGCGCTCCTGAAGGCGCAGGAGAAGGTCGAGGCGCGCAACTTCGAGATCCGCAAGAACCTGCTGAAGTTCGACGACGTGATGAACGATCAGCGCAAGGTGATCTACGAGCAGCGGCGCGACCTGATGGAGACCGAGGACGTCTCCGAGACGGTCGAGGCGATGCGCCACGAGACCATCGAGGACATGGTTACCCGCACGATCCCGGAGAATGCCTATGCCGAGCAATGGGACACCGAGGGTTTGCAGGCCGAGGTGCACCGCACGCTCAACCTCGAGCTACCGATCGTCGATTGGGCAAAGGAAGAGGGGATCGCCGACCAGGAGATCCGCGATCGGCTGCTGAAGGCCACCGACGAAGCCTTCGCGCGCAAGGTGGCGCAGTATTCGCCGGAGATCATGCGCATGGCCGAGAAGAGCCTGCTGCTGCAGCTCCTCGACCAGATCTGGAAGGACCACCTGCTCTCGCTCGACCATCTGCGCCAGGGCATCAACCTGCGCGCCTACGCCCAGAAGGACCCGCTCAACGAATACAAGCGCGAGGCCTTCGATCTCTTCTCCGAGATGCTGGCGCGCCTGCGCGAGCAGGTGACCGGGGTGATGAGCCATCTGGAGATCCAGGCCGACGACGAGGCCGATCTCCTGCCGATGCACGGGCCCATGCAGATGCACGAGACGCGTGTCGACCCGGCGCTGGAGATGGCGGGGATGAGCGGCGGCCTCATGCTCGACGAGTAT
This sequence comes from uncultured Alphaproteobacteria bacterium, assembly GCA_964494065.1. Taxonomy (GTDB): domain Bacteria; phylum Pseudomonadota; class Alphaproteobacteria; order JAPULJ01; family JAPULJ01; genus DATKZM01. Next base: position 450 of record CAZBRE010000210.1, on the reverse strand, counting down.
CCGCCCGAAGAGGCAGGTGTGTTCCGCCAGATGCCGGTGCGCACGGCCGCCGCCGCGGCGGTGATCGACCCGCAGGATCCGGGCACTTGGGGCAAGGTCCCGCGCAACGCGCCGTGCCCGTGCGGCTCGGGCAACAAATACAAGCACTGCCACGGCAAGGCGGCTTAGCGGCCTACCTCTACCCAACGGTGTCACCCCGGACCTGATCCGGGGTCCATGCGATGGACGGTCGGGCGCGAGGTTTTCGCGGGCGCGCATCGATGCTTGCCGCACACACCCGATGGACCCCGGATCAAGTCTGGGGTGACAACGCGAAGAATCCTTCGACAATATATACCAATGCTGGAAACCGTATATTTGATTATCAATTTGCAGTGTCGGGAGCCGAGCAATGTTCGAACATCCGCACTTTGACAATTATCCTTTCGAAGACGTTCCTTTGAATCGCGA
>CAZBRE010000209.1:0-6049 GCA_964494065.1 uncultured Alphaproteobacteria bacterium | reverse complement strand
CGCATGGCCGAGATGATCCAGGCCGACTGGGCGGCGATCGGGGTCAAGGCCAAGATCGTCACTTACGAATGGGGCGAGTACCTCAAGCGCAGCATCAAGAACTCCGAGCACACGACGATCCTGCTCGGCTGGACGGGCGACAATGGCGACCCGGACAACTTCCTCCACGTGTTGCTGGGCTGTGATGGCGCCAAGAAGGGCGGCATCAATCTCGCGCGCTGGTGCTATAAGCCGTTCGACGATCTGATCACGCAAGCCAAGAGGACGCCCGACGTGAAGAAGCGCACGGCGCTCTACGAAAAGGCGCAGGTCGTCTTCAAGGCCCAGGCCCCGTGGGCGACGATCGCGCATTCGATCGTCTTCAAGCCGATGCGTAAGAACGTGGTCGATTTCCGCATCGATCCGTTTGGCGGCCACGACTTTTACGGCGTCGACCTGAAATAAGGCTGACTCGGCCTTAATCAGACAGAGCGCGGCGGCGTGATCATATGCTGCGCTTTTTCCTCTACCGGCTGGGGGTGGTGATCCCGACCTTTCTCGGGGTCACCATCCTCGCCTTTTCCCTCATTCGCCTGATCCCGGGCGACCCCATCGAGCTGATGGTGGGCGAGCGCGGTATCGAGCCCGCCCGCCACGCCGAGCTGCGCGCCCAATACGGCTTCGACAAGCCGCTGCTGCAGCAATACGGGATCTATCTGGGCGACGTGCTCAAAGGCGATCTGGGGCGCTCGATCGTCACCAAGCAGCCGGTTCTGGAAGAGTTCCTCGCCGTCTTCCCGGCGACGGTGGAGTTGGCGCTTTCCGCGATCCTGTTCGCGCTCATCTTTGGCTTGCCCGCGGGCGTGCTCGCGGCCTCCCGGCGCGGCACCGCGGCCGATCACGCGGTCATGGGCGTCGCCATCACCGGCTATTCGATGCCGGTCTTCTGGTGGGGCCTGCTGATGATCCTGCTCTTCTCGGTGACGCTCGACTGGACGCCGGTCTCGGGCCGCATCGACGTGCTGTATTTCATCGAACCGGTCACGGGCTTCATGCTCATCGACACGCTGATCGCCGGCGACCGCGCCGCCTTCGTCTCTGCGCTTCGCCACCTCATCCTGCCGGCGATCGTGCTGGGGACCATACCGCTCGCCGTGATCGCGCGGATGACGCGCTCGTCCATGTTGGAGGTGCTGGGCGAGGACTACATCCGCACGGCGCGAGCCAAGGGCCTCAGTCGCTTCCGCGTGGTCTGGCTGCACGCGCTTCGCAACGCGCTCATCCCCGTCGTCACGGTGATCGGGCTGCAGGTCGGGCTGCTGCTTTCGGGCACGATCCTGACCGAGACGATCTTTTCTTGGCCAGGGCTCGGCAAGTGGCTGGTCGAATCTATCAACCGACGCGACTATCCGGTGCTGCAAGGCGGTGTGCTGCTGGTCGCCTGCCTTATCATCTTCGTCAATCTGAGCGTCGATCTGCTTTACGGCCTCATTAATCCGCGCATCCGGCGCGCAGGGTAGAGCGATGGCGGACCCAGTGCACGTCCCGAGTGAGCAGGCTCCGACCAAACAGGTCCCTGCCGGTCAGACATACGCGTCGGTGCTGCCGGCGCTGGAGACCTGGCGCGACTTTCGCGCCAACCGCGCGGCGCTTGCGGGTCTAATCATCACCGTCCTTCTGGCGCTGCTGGCGATCTCCGCCGACTGGCTCGCCCCGCACGCGCCGAACCAGCAGTTCCGCGATGCGCTCCTGGTGCCGCCGTTCTGGGTCGACGGCGGCAGCTTCCGCTTTCCCCTCGGCACCGACGATCTCGGCCGCGATATCCTGTCGCGGCTCATGTTCGGCGCGCGCCTGTCGCTGATGATCGGGCTCGCCGTGGTCGCCCTGGCGATGGTCGCCGGCGTGATGCTGGGGTTGCTGGCGGGCTTCTTTCCAGGCGCCATCGACACCGCGCTCATGCGCCTCATGGACATCATGCTGGCCCTGCCGGCGCTGCTGCTGGCGATCGTCATCGTCGCCATCCTGGGCCCCAGCCTGGTGAACGCGATGATCGCGGTCTCGATCGTCTATGTGCCGCATTTCACGCGGCTCACGCGCTCGGCGGTCCTTGGGGAACGCGCCAAGCCTTACGTCACCGCCTCGCGGGTGGCGGGCGCGGGGCTTGGCCGCCTCATGTTCGTGACCGTGTTGCCGAACTGTATGGCACCGCTCATCGTCCAGGGGACCTTGAGTGTGTCCACCGCTATCCTCGACGCCGCGGCGCTCGGCTTTCTGGGGCTCGGCGCGCAGCCGCCGACGCCCGAATGGGGCACCATGCTCGCCAATGCGCTCCAGTATATCGAGCGCGCCTGGTGGGTCGTGACCTTGCCGGGGCTGGCGATCCTGATCACCGTGCTCGCCATCAATCTCGCGGGCGACGGGCTGCGCGACGCGCTCGACCCGAAGATGAAGCGCTAAGTCACGGGGCGCCTGGCATGCCGCTCGTCGAGATCGAAGGTCTTTCCGTCAGCTTCGCCACGCGGCGCGGCGATTTCGCCGCCGTCGAGGATGTCTCGCTCACCATCGACGAGGGTGAGGCGCTCGGCATCGTCGGCGAGTCGGGCTCGGGCAAGAGCATGGCGATGCTGGCGCTGATAGGCCTCGTACCCGACACCGCGCGGGTCAAGGCGACGCGGATGCGATTCGCGGGACAGGACCTCCTGGGCGCCAGCCCGGGCGCGCGCCGCGCCATCGCCGGCCGCGAGATGGCGATGATCTTCCAGGAACCGACGACCAGCCTCAATCCCTGCTTCACGGTAGGCTTTCAGATCATCGAGGCGGTCAAGCGACGCCCGCGCGGAGCCGGGACGTCGCCGCGCGCCCGCGCCATCGAGCTTCTCGCCCGCGTCGGCATTCCCGAACCCGACCAGCGCATGGCCGCCTATCCGCACCAGCTTTCGGGTGGCATGAACCAGCGCGTGATGATCGCGATGGCGCTCGCCTGCGAGCCGCGCCTTCTGATCGCCGACGAGCCGACCACGGCGCTCGACGTCACCATCCAGGCGCAGATCCTGGACCTTCTGCGCGCGCTGCACGAGGAACAGAATGCAGCTCTCATCTTGGTCACCCATGACATGGGCGTGATCGCGGAAAGCGTCGCGCGGGTTTTGGTGATGTATGCCGGGAACGCGGTCGAGGCGGGTCGGGTCGATGACGTGCTCGACCGCCCGCGCCATCCCTACACCGCCGCGCTGCTCGACGCTCTGCCCGAACGCGCGCCGGTCGGCGAACCGCTCACGACCATCCCCGGCATCGTGCCGGGCATCGAGGACCGGCCGGCGGGCTGCCTCTTCCACCCGCGCTGCGGGTACGCCACGCCGCGCTGTCAGGAGGAACGGCCGCGCATCGATGATGTCAACGGCACTGAGTTGCGTTGCCATTTCCCGCTCGATCCCGGTGCCGCGCGATGAGCGGCACTGCTCCAATCGTCAGTGCGCGCGAGCTCGCCAAGCACTATCCAGTGTCCCAAGGCGCCTTCGCGGCCACGCGGATGCTGAAGGCGGTCGAAGATGTAAGCTTCGAGGTCTTGCCGGGGGCGTCGCTCGCGGTCGTTGGCGAGTCTGGCTGCGGCAAGTCGACCCTCGCCCGCATCGTCGCCATGATCGAGCCGCCGAGCGCGGGAGAGCTCATCATCGAGGGCCGTGACGCGACGACAAAGGGCGCGGTGACGGCGTTGCGCTCGTCGGTGCAGTTCATCTTTCAGGACACCTACGGCTCGCTCAATCCGAGGAAGACCGTGGGCGCGATGCTCGACGAGCCGCTCAAACTCAACACGTCGATGGGCCGCAGCGAGCGGCGCGAGGCGGTGCGGGACATGCTGGCCCGCGTCGGCCTCCGCCCCGAACATGCCGGACGTTATCCGCACATGTTTTCCGGCGGTCAGCGCCAGCGCATCGCGATCGCGCGGGCGCTTATGCTGCGACCCAAGATTGTCGTCGCCGACGAGCCGGTTTCCGCGCTCGATATCTCGGTGCAGGCGCAGATCCTCAATCTCCTGCGGGCGCTGCAAGACGAGTTCGGCCAGGCTTATCTCTTCATTTCGCACGATCTTTCGGTCGTGCGGCACATGGCCGAGGAGATCATGGTGATGTATCTGGGCCGCGCCGTGGAGCGCGGGACACGGGCCGCCATCCTCGACCGACCACGGCATCCCTACACACGCGCGCTGATCGCTAGCACGCCGAGCGTCGATCCGGCAAAGCGGCAGGTGCGGGTGTCGGTCCATGGCGAGCCACCCTCGCCATTCGATCCGCCTTCCGGCTGTGCATTTCGCGAACGCTGTCCTCATGCCCGCGACGTATGTGCGGGCGAAGTTCCCGCATTTCGAGCCATGGAGGGGAGGCTCGTCGCCTGCCACCGGGCGGAGGAGATCGAGTGACCGGTGAACCACCCGATGCGGGGAGCCCAACTGCCTTGGGGGGCGTTGCTAGGTCAGATCATACGGATGTACGACAGCACGGCGCTATCCGAGTGATCGCATGCCCAGTCTACCGTGCCTCATGTCGTTCACCGAAGGCCGCTTTGGGTCATTTCCTGACATGGACCATCGCATCAGCAATGTCCGCTTTGGCGCAGAAAGCGGACATGCCGGCTGGCGTCCAGGATGTCCGCTCTTGGCCACAAGCGGACAAATCCGCTGACCGCGTTGCGCTCCATGCGACGGTGCAAGGTACAGTCCAGTACAAGCGTCGGTTGGCGCCGAGGCTGATATTGACCTAACATTCAATGTGCACCGCTCAAGGCGGGCATATCACTGGCAGTCAGCGGCCCCATGCGACGGAGGTGGAAATGCCAGTTTCGACTGAACTTATTAAAAAGCTAGGTCTGTCCAATCCGATCATCCAGGCGCCCATGGCCGGATCCAACACTCCGGCGTTGGCTGCCTCAGCGTCACTTGCCGGCAGCCTAGGGTCACTGGGTGCTGCTTTAATGTCGCCCGACGCAATTGGCGAGGCGATACAAGAAATTCGAACTGCAACCGATCGACCCTTCAACATCAATCTTCTCCTCATCCCACCGCCGTCGGTCGATGCCGATCGGATCGAGCGCATGCGCGTACGGCTTCGACCGCACTTTGAAAAGCTGGGAATAGACCCGGCCGCCATCCCGCCTCCGGCGCCACCGCCATTTGGATTCGATGAGCAGCTCGAAGTCGTCATAGCAGAGCGTGTCCCGGTTTTCAGCTTTGCGTTTGGTGTTCCTGATGCATCCAAGATCGAACGTCTGAAGGCAGGAGGGACATTCGTCATCGGCACGGCCACAAGCGTCGTCGAAGCCCGCGCCCTGTCCGCTGCCGGCGTGGATGCCATCGTCGCTCAAGGCCTGGAGGCGGGCGGGCATCGCGCCACATTTGCCCATAGTTTTGAAGATGGCATGGTCCCGCTTGGGTCTTTGGTCGCCGAGATAGTGAATGTTGTCGAAATACCGGTCATCGCCTCTGGGGGCATCTCCGACGGCAAACAAATCGCCCAGATTCTAGACCGTGGAGCGCAGGCTGTTCAGATTGGCACGCAATTTCTGGCCTGCGATGAAAACGAGATCCCTCAAGGATACCGGTCCGGCATCCTGAAGGGTGGCTCTACCGTGGTTACCAGAGCCTATACCGGCCGACCGGCTAGAGCGCTTCGCACCGCATTCACTGACGAATTGGAGGACAATACCGATATCCCTGACTTTCCAATCCAAGCTTTGCTCACGGCGCCGCTGCGCGAAGCCGCGGCGCAACGAAGCGACGAGTTTCCGCAGTATCTGCCGATGCTGGCCGGGATGGGCGTCGGACACGGTCGGGCAGGTCCAGCCGCGGACGTAATTGGACAATTGACAAACGGGCTGTGACGGCCGTCCGAAACGGGTCGTAACCGGGCGTCGATCCCCGCACCCGCCACGGCTTTCACAACTACTCCACGCCCCGCTACAACGAGACAGCTGCGAAGCTCGCCTGGGAGCGGACCATCGCGCATTTCAAGAAACACCTGACGTGACCGTTCGCTTTACACCCTGACGCTCGCGTCTTGCGGTCCGACGGCCTTAC
>CAZBRE010000208.1:0-6061 GCA_964494065.1 uncultured Alphaproteobacteria bacterium | reverse complement strand
TGCCGACCATGTTCATCGCCGAGCTCGATCACCCCGACTTCGCCAAGCATGACCTTTCCAGCTTGCGCACCGGCATCATGGCGGGCGCGCCCTGCCCGGCGGAGTTGATGAAGCGGGTGATGGAGGAGATGCATCTCTCCCAGATCACCATCGCCTACGGCATGACTGAGACAGGGCCGGTCAGCACCCAAACCTCGATCGACGATCCGATCGAGCGCCGCGTCGAGACGGTGGGCCGCGTACTGCCGCATACCGAGATCAAGATCGTGAATGGCGACGGCCGCATCGTGCCGTGCGGTACCCCCGGCGAGCTGATGACGCGCGGTTACTGCGTGATGCCCAAATACTGGAACGATCCCGAGCGCACCGCCAAGGCGATCGACGAGGCACGCTGGATCGCCAGCGGCGATATTGCGGTGGTCGACGAGGCGGGCTACTTCCAGATCGTCGGGCGTCTCAAGGACATGCTGATCCGCGGCGGCGAGAACATCTTCCCGCGCGAGATCGAGGAGTTCCTCTACACCCACCCGAAGATCGAGGAGGCGGAAGTCTGCGGCGTGCCCGACCCGAAATACGGCGAGGAGGTTTGCGCCTGGATCAAGCTGCGCGAGGGCGAGCAGGCGACGGCGGAGGAGATCCGCGCCTTCTGCGAAGGCAAGATTGCGCATTTCAAGATCCCGAAATACATAAAATTCGTCGAGGAATTTCCGATGACGGTCACGGGCAAGGTGCAAAAATACATGATGCGCGAAGCGATGGCCGAGGAGCTTGCCCCCAGTACGGCAACGTCGAGCTAGGGCGGGCGGCGCATGTACCGGATCAGATTCCACGGGCGCGGCGGCCAGGGCATCAAGACGGCGAGCCGCATTCTCGGCAACGCCTTCTTCCTTGAAGGGTATGAAGTCCAGGACGCGCCGCGCTATGGCGCCGAGCGCCGGGGTGCGCCGATCTTCGCCTATGTCCGGGCGGATATGGCGCCGATCAACGAGCGCGGCGTCATCACCAACCCGGATCTCGTGGTCGTGGTCGACGACAGCCTGGTCGGGGTTCCGGCCGCCGGCGTCACCGTCGGGCTCGACGGCAACGCGGTGCTGCTGATCGACAGCGCCGAGCCGCCGGAGACCTGGAACGAACGGCTCAATGTCGGCTCGCGCGTGATCATTCTGCCCGCCGCCGTGGCCGGCGACGCCAGCGTTCAGGCAGCCGCCGCCTGCGCCGGTGCGGCCGCGCGGCTCGTCGGCGCCGTCGGACGGGGAGCTCTGGAAGGGGCGATCCACGACGAGCTTGTCGACATGCTGCCGGACGCAGTGGAGAGCACCATCAAGGCTGCGTTCGCCGCCTATGACCACATGACAGACCAAGAGGGCGTGGTGAAGGAGGGCACGCTTGCCTCGGCGCTTGATTATGCGCGGCCCGACTGGATCGAGATGCCGGCCGACGATGTGAGCCTCTCAGGGCCGGCGGTGCATGGCGGGGCGACCAGCGTCCAGGTACGGACCGGGCTGTGGCGGACCATGCGGCCGGTGGTCGACTACGAGCGCTGCCGGCGCTGCAACTGGGTCTGCGGCTCCTTCTGTCCCGACAACGCGATCAGCGTGGCCGCGGACGGCCGCCCGATCATCGATCTCGACCACTGCAAAGGCTGCATGATCTGCGTCGCGCAATGCCCGCCCCACGCCATCGAGGCGATCCCCGAGACCGAGGCGGCCGCCGCCGACGAAAAGGAGATGCGCACATGACCGCACAGTCAAAGACCGGCCAGCCCACGACCCGCAGACTTATGACCGGCAACGCAGCGGCGGCCTGGGGCGCGCGGCTGGCGGACATCGACTACATCCCGGCTTTTCCGATCACGCCGCAGACCGAGATCATCGAGGCGCTGTCGCGCTGGGTCGGCGAGGGGGCGCTTGATGCTCGCATGACGATGATGGAGTCCGAACATTCGATGATCACCGCGGCCGGGGCCGCGGCCGCGACCGGCGTGCGGGTCTTCACCGCAACTTCGAGCCAGGGCCTGCTCTACGGCATGGAGATGCTTTACACCGTCGCCGGCTGGCGCGCGCCCTTCGTGCTGGTGAACGTCTCGCGCGGGCTCGCGGCACCCATCACGCTCGAGCCCGACCACAACGACATCATGGCCGCGCGCGACAGCGGCTTCCTGCAGATCCACTGCGCGACCGCCCAGGAAGTGCTCGACCAGATGCTGATCGCCTATCGTCTCGGCGAGGATGCGAGGGTGCGGCTGCCGGTGATCGTCAATCTCGACGGCTTCTATCTCTCCTTCACGCGCGAGCCGGTCGACCTGCCGGAGAAGCAAGCGGTCGATGCCTTCCTGCCGCCCTTCGATCCGGGGCCGACCCGTTTCCGCGCCGGTAAGCCGGTAAGCCAGGCGGTCGCCGTGCTGGGCGGTGCGCCTTACTCCTATTTTCGCTATGAGGTCGAGCTCGCCGCCCGCGCGGCACTTCCCGTCTATGACGAGGCCGCCGGCGATTTCGCGGACCGGTTCGGCCGCCGCCACGACGCGGTCGAGGCCTATCGCAGCGAGGACGCCGAGGTCGTCTTCGTGATGATTGGCTCCTTCGCGACCAAGGCCAAAGAAGCGGTCGACCGGCTGCGCGATGCGGGCACCGCCGCGGGCCTCGTCCGCCCGGTGCTGCTGCGGCCCTTCCCGGAGGCGAAGCTGCGCGCGGCGCTCATCGGCAAGAAGGCCGTGGTGGTGATCGACCAGAACCTCTCGATCGGCAAGGGCGGCGTGCTGCACGGCGAGATCGCTTCGGCGCTTTATGGGCATACGGGCGCGCCGGGCGCGCTCCTGAGCTTCATTGGCGGCTTGGGTGGCCGCGATATCGGCGCGGACGAGTTCTTCGAGATGGCAAGGCTTGCGGCCGAAGCGGCAGAAAGCGGCAAGATCCCGCCGCCGCGCTTGCTCTACACCGGCAACGAGCTGCGCGAGATGCGCAAGCTCCAGGCGATCGCGCATGTGGAGCACGCCGAAGCGGGAGAGGCGTCATGAACGAGCATTTCGAACGCATGAAGGACCTGCCCTCAACACATCTGCTGGGGGCCGGCACCGCGCTCTGCGCCGGCTGCGGCGGGCTCGAGGCGGTGAAGGAAGTCTACGACGTGCTCGGGGCCAACACGGTCTTCGTCAACGCCGCCGGCTGCATGACGCTGATGTCGGTCTATCCGTTCACGCCCTTCCGCGGCTCCTGGCTCTACACGGCGATGGCCTCCGCGCCTGCGGGCGCGCAAGGCGTGCGCGACGCCCTCGATGTCTTGAAGGCCAAGGGCCGGATGACCGAGGAAGAAGACCTCGAGGTCGTGGTGCTGACCGGCGACGGCTCGGCCTACGGCATGGGTTTGTCGGCGACCTCGGGGGCGATCGACCGTGGCCTCGACTTTATCTATCTCTGCTACGACAACGAAGGCTACGGCAACACCGGCCAGCAGACCTCCGGCGGCACGCCGCACGCCGCGCACACCGCGACCAACCAGACGCAGGCCGGCGTGCTCGGCTGGAAGAAGGACCTCTTCGCCATCTGGACCGCGAACAAGCCGGCCTATGCCGCGACGGTGATCGGCGGCGAGCCGCTCGACCTCGCACGCAAGATCGACAAGGCGAAATCGATCGAGGGCCCGCGCATGATCATCGCACTCGCCCCGTGTCCCACCGGCTGGGGCTATGAGCCGCAGCATTCGGTCGAGATCGCCAAACTCGCGGTCAAGACCGGCATCTGGCCGCTGAAGGAATACGAGAACGGCAAAGTCACGCATACGCGCGTGCCGCATCCGCGCACGCCGGTCGAGGAGTATCTGAAGCTGCAGGGTCGCTTTGCGCATCTCTTCGAGCCGGAGCGGAACGAGGCGGCGATCGCCGAAATCCAGGGCCATGTCGATGCTTATTGGGAGACGGTCGATGCCGAAGGATGAGGCGCCCGCGGCCCAGCAGACCATCTTCCGCTTCGCCGACGACCTCGGCCCGGAGAAGATCATCCATGTGACCGAGCCGGGGCTTGGGCTGCGCGGCATTCTGGTCGTCGACAACGTCGCGGCAGGTCCCTCGATCGGCGGCTGCAGGATCGCGCCGGACGTCAGCGTCGACGAATGCTTCCGCCTCGCTCGTGCGATGACCCTGAAGAACGCCTCGGCCGGGCTGCCGCATGGCGGCGGCAAGTCGGTGGTCTTCGGAGATCCGGGCATGCCAGATAGCGAGAAGGAGCGCTGCATCCGCGCCTTCGCCCGCGCCATCGGCGATATCCGCGACTACATCATCGGCCCCGACATGGGCACCAACGAGGCCTGCATGGCCTGGGCCAAGGACGAGATCGGCCGCTCGGTCGGGCTGCCGCGCGAGATCGGCGGCATCCCCCTCGACGAGATCGGCGCCACCGGCTTCGGCCTGGCGGTGGCGGCGGAGGTGGCTCAGCAGTTCTGCGACGTCAAACTCGACGGCGCCCGTGTCGCGGTCCAGGGCTACGGCTCGGTCGGGCGCCACGCGGCGCGGTTCCTGGCCCAGAAGGGCGCGGTCCTGGTCGCCGCCTCGGACTCGCGCGGTACCATCGCCGACCCGCACGGGCTCGATCTCGATGCCCTCGATGCGCTCAAGCGCGAGGGCAAGTGCGTCGCCGAGCTTGAAGGCGGAAAGAAAGCCGACCGCGAGGCGGTCATCGGCGTCCCCTGCGATATCTGGATCCCGGCCGCGCGCCCCGATGTGATCCGGGCGGACAACGTCGCCCAGCTCGACGCGAAGCTGGTGCTGCAGGGCGCCAATATTCCGATCACCGCCGAGGCGGAGCAGGCGCTCCACGACCGCGGCGTGCTTTCGGTCCCCGACTTCATCGCCAATGCAGGCGGGGTCATCTGCGCCGCCGTCGAATATGCGGGCGGGACCCAGACCGCGGCGCTCCAAACCATCGAGGAAAAGCTTCGCTTCAACACGCACGAAGTGTTGGAGACCGCGCGGGCGCAGACCATCTCGCCGCGCGCGGCCGCCGTTGCGATGGCCGAACGGCGGGTCCGCACCGCGATGAGCTTTCGGCGCGCCATGTGACGCCGCGCCATGTTCCGTTTTGAGCTGCCTGGTTTCACGGGAGGGTCATGACATGGTCGAGAAAACGCACACCGCCGGCTGGTGGCCGCAAGTCTACGAGCCGTTGCGACACATCGGCACCAAGATAGCGAACTGGTTCGCCCCGCCGTCCGACGCGGCCGTCACCGACGACACCTACGAGATCAATGTGGAGCTGCCGGGCGTGAAGGCCGATGACATTGATATCGCTGTCGAGAACGGCCAGCTCACTATCAAGGGCGAGAAGCGCTTCGAGCGTGAGGAAAAGGGCCGAACCTACTATTTCTCCGAACGCGAATACGGCGCCTTCCAGCGCTCGTTCCGGCTGCCTGGCGATGCCGATCCGGACAAGATCGTCGCTGACTTCGCAGACGGCGTGCTGACGGTGCGCATTCCCAAGGCCGGGGCACGCCCGGACAAAGCGAAGAAGATCGAGATTCGGAAGGCATGACATGGCCCGGCCGCAGCGAAATGGGATGAGGATTTATCCATGATCAAATCAGTATTGGTTCCGGTCGACCTCGCGCAGACCGACGCGGGTGCGGCCTCGATTGTGCTCGCCCGCGATGTTGCGGAGAAGTACGGAAGCACGCTCACGCTGCTGCATGTCGTCGAGAAGGTGCCGGCCTTCATCCAGGCCCAGCTCCCTGCCGGCGCCCACGCCAAGGCAATCGACGACGCGAAGACGCGTCTCGACGCCTTTGCGGCCGAACACGGCCTGGCCGGAAGCGTCGAGCTGGTCACGCGCGAGGGTAGCCCGGCGACCGAAATCCTCGAATTCGCCAACGAGGCTCGCAGCGACATGATCGTGATCGCGTCGCACGACCCCGGTCTTGCCGACTACCTCCTCGGTTCTGTCGCGGCTCGGGTCGTCCGCCACGCCCATTGCTCGGTGCTGGTCGTAAGGCATCGGAGAGACTGATGTCGCCGGCTGCCATCTTGGAAAAGACTGCCAATGGGTCTAAGGCGCCATAGCTGAGCCGACCGTCATCT
>CAZBRE010000207.1:2187-6115 GCA_964494065.1 uncultured Alphaproteobacteria bacterium | reverse complement strand
GCGATCTCGCCCTCGCGCGACAGCAGCTCGACCGAGCCCATCTCGCGCAGATACATTCGCACCGGATCGTCGGTACGGCCGACATCGTCGTCCGAGACATTGCCCGAGCGGGTGGTGGTGGGGGTATCGTCGCCCGACGACTTCTCCGAGGCATCGTCGCCGTCGCCATCGCCGTCGCTTTCATCGCCCTCTATGACGTTCACGCCCATCTCGGAGAGCTTGGAGAGCACGTCCTCGACGACATCGGAGGAGACCCGGTCCGGCGGCAGGGCTTCGGCGACCTCGTCCTCGGTCACATAGCCGATCTCCTTGGCGCGCGCGACGAGCTTCTTGACCGACGCATCGACGCTATCGAGCAGCGGTGCCTCGCCGCCATCCTCGCGCGCCGCCGGCGCCGCCGATTGTTTTTTCGCTTGGGCCTTACTCGCCATGGGCTCCATCCCCGATGATCATGAAGACGTGTCTCACGAAACAAAAGAGCCGCCCTGTCCCCCGCGACGTGTCACGAGGTCAGGCGGCCGCCGCCGTCTCCAGTTGAATCGAAATCGTCGTCGCCGGCGAATGCCCGCTTCTTGAGCGCATCCAGATAGGCCCAGTTGCGCTGCGAGGGGTCGGCCGCGAAGGCTTCGCGGGCCGCCTCGATCTCGCTTGCGAAACTTTGGCGCCTTTGGAAGAGATCATACAGGTGCGACCAGCCACGACGTACGGTTTCGGCCTCGGCGCCCACCCGCGCAAACGCGGCATGTTGCAGCACATCCTGGCTCAGAACGCGCGCAACGAGGTCGCCGAAACCGTGTTCGGAGAGGTGGCGCTTGAGTGCTTCACTGTCAAGGTCCGAAAACCAAGCGTTAACGATTTCTTGCCGCAGCTTGTCGAGCTCGGCTGAGGCCAAATGCAAGGTCCCGAGCTCTTCGTCGAACTCGCCCACCAGCCAAGGGTGGTTGATAACCGCCGCCACCAGGGCCTGCTGGTGGCGGGCATCGAGGACCCGGACATTGCCGTCGCTGCGGAGGCCGGTATCGCCCGATTGGCCTGCATAACCCCGGGTCTCGAAGCGCCGCCCGCCACGCCGATAGGGCCGGCGGTCCTGGCCTTCGCGGCGGCGGAGGCCGGGCCGGCCGAAGGCCTTGTCCAGCCGCTCGTCGATCTCTACCCGGTAGGCATCCTGGACCGAGCGCTCGGCGATATGGGCGACGAGCTCGCGCGCCTCCTTGGCTACCAGGGCGCGCCGCTCGGGCGTGTCGGCGGGGCGGTTGGCGGTGGCGACCTCCCAGACCACATCGACCAGCGGCCGGGCGCTGGCGAGCGCATCGCGCATCACCTGGGCCCCGTGGGCACGCACCAGGCTGTCGGGATCCTCGCCCGGCGGCATATAGGCAAAGCGGAGCGAGCAGCCCGGCCGCAACAAGGGCAGCGCGCGCTCGGCGGCCCGGGCGGCCGCGCGCCGTCCCGCCGCATCGCCGTCGAAGCAGAGCACGGGCTCCTGCGTGAGGCGCCACAGGAGCTCGATCTGACCTTCCGTCAACGCGGTGCCGAGCGGCGCCACGGCGCCCGCCAAGCCGGCTTGATGCAGCGCGATCACGTCCATGTAGCCCTCGACCGCGACGACCTCGCTATCGGCGCGCGCCGCCTCGCGCGCCAGCGCCAGCCCGTAGAGCGCCCGGCCTTTATGAAAGATATCGCTGTCGCGCGAGTTCAGATATTTCGGCTGGGCGTCGCCGAGCGCACGGGCGCCGAAGGCGATGATCCGCCCGCGCTGGTCGGCGATCGGAAAGGTGATGCGGTTGCGCAGGAAATCGTAGCTCGCCCGTCCGTCCTCGGGCTTGGAGATCAGCGCCGCCTCGAGCAGCGTCGCCTCGTCGAACCCGTCCTTGAGGAGCTTGGTCTTGAGCGCCTCGTTGCCGCGCGGCGCATAGCCCAGGCGGAAGCGCGCGATCGTATCGTCGGAAAGCCCCCGCCCCTTCAGATAGTCGAGCGCCTCGCGTCCCTCCGACATCCGCAATTGATGCTCGTAGAAGGCGCAGGCCGCTTCGACCGCCTTCATCAAACCGTCGCGCGCGGAGAAACGCTCGCGCTCCTCCGGCGAGGTGACCGGCATCGCAAGCCCCGCTTCGCCCGCGAGCTTTTCCACGGTCTCCGGAAAGCTCAGGCCTTCGGTCTGCATGACGAAACCGATGACGTCGCCATGCGCCCCGCAGCCGAAGCAATGGTAGAAGCCTTTGTCCTCGACCACCGAGAAGGACGGCGTCTTCTCGTTATGGAACGGGCACAGCCCCTTCCACTCGCGACCCGCGCGCGTCAGCTTGACCCGCTTGCCAACCACATCGGCAAGCGGCACCCGCGCCCGGATCTCATCGAGGAATTGCGGTGTGAAGGCCATTCCCATACCGGCAATTTACCTGTGGAGCGGCCTGGAGCTCGCACGAGGCATCGAACTGTTCCGACTATATTCGCATTCCGTCTCCATGGCCAAGGAGCCGGTATCAATTTGAACAGCTATGTGCGGTGCGAGCTTTTCTTGGGTTCTTCCATGGCGTCGTGAATAGCCTGAACAACACCCTCGATGTTCGTAAGAACCTCATTGTTCCAAAATCGTATCACTTGAAATCCGTCAGCTTCCATTCGTTCGGTCCGTCGCTGGTCGTCAGCAATGCGCATGGAATGCTGCCCGCCATCTACCTCCACGACCAGCTTGGCCTCATGCGAAGCGAAGTCGGCAAAGTACGGGCCGATTGGAACCTGTCGACGGAACCGGACACCAGCAATCTGCCGTCGGCGCAACCGCAACCAAAGTCGCTTCTCCGCATCCGTCGGATTTCGCCTCAGGCTTCTTGCCCGTTGTTTGCCGATTGATGTCATCCGGCATCACCCCCCTCCCTAACCCTCCCCCACAAGGGGGGAGGGAACCAACACTGCGACAATAGCAAATTACCCCCTCCCCCTTGATGGGGGAGGGTTGGGGTGGGGGTGAAACTCTTTGAAATGTAAATACCGGCTCGGACCCGGACCGATGCCGCCGAAATCAGCTCAACCAAACTAACTCAGCTCGGCTTTCACCAATCCGCTTGCCTTGGCGAAGTCCATGCGGCCGGCATAGCGCTCGCGCAGGGCCGCCATGATGCGGCCCATGTCCTTGAGCCCGTCGGCGCCGAGCTCCTTGATCAGCTCCATGATCGCGTTCTTGGCCGCGTCCTCGGTCATCTGCTCCGGCAGGAAGCGCTTGATGACCTCGATTTCCTCGCGCTCCTGCTGGGCGAGCTCCATGCGCGCGCCCTTTTCGTACATCTCGATCGATTCGTTTCGCTGCTTGATCATGGTTTGCAGCATTTGCAGGATCTCGTTCTCGTCGATCCCGTCGGTATTGCCCTTGCCGCGCGCCGCGATATCGCGGTCCTTGAGGGCCGCCAGGATGAGCCGCACGGTGGAGACCGCCCGGTCGTCCTTGGCCTTCATCGCTGTCGGCAGGGCTTCGCTCAGTTCATTCCGCAACATGGTCCAGATACCCGAATTGCCAATTTCAATGGATGCCCGGCGCGGGCCAGTGGCATCGAACGGCATTCCCCCAATAACATATTGATATTTTTGGTTTTTTGTTTGTTAACGACGCTTGACGCCGCACTGCTTTCAGCTTATCTCTTGCGCGCCTCGGCCGACCGCTTCCCGCTCGACCGCCGCTTCCCTCGCCAATCGCTTGGATCGCCGCCCCTGCGGCGGGCCGAGACAGGCAAAGCGCGGCAATTTTGCGGCGCCCGTCGGCGCAACCGCCGCCCGGCCAAGGCGGATATTTGGGCAGAAAGGGACCCGCCGTCAATGGCGAAGACCGCCGCGCCGAAAAAGCCGACCCGCGCCAGGGCCACCCGGCAACGCACCGAATCCTCCAAGGCCAAGGCTCAAAAGACCACAAAATCTGCGGGGAAGCCCGCCGGAA
>CAZBRE010000207.1:0-2087 GCA_964494065.1 uncultured Alphaproteobacteria bacterium | reverse complement strand
TCCTCCAAGGCCAAGGCTCAAAAGACCACAAAATCTGCGGGGAAGCCCGCCGGAAAGCCGACCCCGAAGTCGCCTGGGAAATCGCCTCGGAAAACGCCTACCAAGGCAGCGCCGAAGCGGGCGCGCAAACCTGTCGCGAAAGCCCCCAAGCGCCCCGACGGCGCCACCGCGGCGCTGGTGCTGGAAGACGGCACGGCCTTCTGGGGCGCGGGCATCGGCGCCGAGGGCGAGAGCGTGGGCGAGGTCTGCTTCAACACCTCGATGACGGGCTATCAGGAGATCCTGACCGACCCCTCCTATGCCGGCCAGATCATCAACTTCACCTTCCCGCATATCGGCAATGTCGGCACCAACCCCGAGGACGTCGAAACGACGACGCCGGCCGTGCGCGGCTGCGTGCTGCGCGCCGATATCACGCTGCCCTCGAACTACCGCGCGGCAGGACATCTCGACACCTGGCTCAAGTCGCACGACCTCGTCGGCCTCACCGGCGTCGACACGCGCCGGCTCACGCGCAAGATCCGCGAGCACGGCGCGCCGCGCGGCGCGCTCATCCACCGGCCCGAGGGCGCCATCGACCTCGACAAGCTGAAAGAAGCGGCGAACGCCTGGCCGGGGCTCGAAGGCATGGACCTCGCCAAGGACGTCACCTGCCGCCAGACCTATCATTGGGACGAGACGCCCTGGCGCATGGGCGCAGGCTATGGCCGGCGCGAGCGCAGCAAGCGCCACGTCGTCGCCATCGACTACGGCGCCAAGCGCAACATCCTGCGCTCGCTCGCGGGTCATGGCTGCGAGGTGACGGTGCTGCCGGCGAGCGCCAGCGCCGCCGACGTGCTCGGCCACAAGCCCGACGGCATCTTCCTGTCGAACGGACCGGGCGACCCGGCGGCGACCGGCGTCTACGCCATCCCGACGATCAAGCAGCTCATCGCGTTCGGCGTGCCGATCTTCGGCATCTGCCTCGGTCACCAGATCCTGGCGCTGGCGCTCGGCGCCAAGACCAAGAAGATGCATCACGGCCACCGCGGCGCGAACCACCCCGTGAAAGATCTCAAGACCGGGAAGGTCGAGATCACCTCGCAGAACCACGGATTTGTGGTCGACAGCCTGCCGGCCGGCGTGACGGCCACGCATATCTCGCTCTTCGACCAGTCGATCGAGGGCATCGAGGTCGAGGGCAAGCCGATCTTCGCCGTCCAGTACCACCCCGAGGCCTCCCCCGGCCCCCACGACAGCCACTACCTCTTCGAGCGCTTCGTGAAGCTGATCGACGATCATGCCTAAACGCACCGACATCTCCTCGATCCTGATCATCGGCGCGGGTCCGATCATCATCGGCCAGGCTTGCGAGTTCGACTATTCGGGGACGCAGGCCTGCAAGGCGCTGAAGGACGAGGGCTACCGGGTCATCCTGGTGAACTCGAACCCGGCGACGATCATGACCGATCCGGGCCTGGCCGATGCGACCTATATCGAGCCGATCACGCCCGACACCGTCGCGCGCATCATCGAGGCGGAGAAACCCGACGCGCTGCTGCCGACCATGGGTGGGCAGACGGGCTTGAACACGGCGATGGACCTCGCCGACCAGGGCGTGCTCGAAGCACACGGCGTCGAGCTGATCGGCGCCCGGCGCGAGGTCATCGCCAAGGCCGAGGACCGCCAGCAGTTCCGCGACGCGATGACCAACATCGGTCTCGACTGCCCGAAGAGCGCCGTCGTCTCCACGGTCGAGGATGCGCGCGACGCGCTGGCGACGATCGGCCTGCCCGCCATCATCCGCCCGTCCTACACCCTCGGCGGCACCGGCGGCGGCGTCGCCTACAATGCCGACGAGTTCGACCGCATCGCGCTCGAGGGCCTCAAAGCCTCGCCCGTCAGCGAGGTGCTGATCGAGGAATCGGTGCTCGGCTGGAAGGAGTTCGAGATGGAGGTCGTGCGCGACCGCGCCGACAACTGCATCATCATCTGCTCGATCGAGAACTTCGACCCGATGGGCGTGCATACGGGCAATTCGATCACCGTCGCCCCGGCGCTGACGCTGACCGACAAGGAATACCAGATCATGCGCGACGCCTCGATCG
>CAZBRE010000206.1:2935-6238 GCA_964494065.1 uncultured Alphaproteobacteria bacterium | reverse complement strand
TGCTGGGCGCCGGCGGCTTCGGGCTCACCTACCGGGCGCGCGAGATCGAGCTCGGCCGGCTGGTCGCGATCAAGGAGTACCTGCCAAACGGCGTGGCCGGCCGCGAGACCGGCGCCTCGGCGATCCACGTGATCAGCGACGCCGCGCAATCCGAATACGACTACGGTCTCAGCCGCTTCCGCGACGAAGCGCAGACCCTCGTCGCCTTCCGCCATCCGAACATCGTCACCGTCCTGCGCTTCTTTCAGGCGAACACCACGGCCTATCTCGTCATGGACTATGTCGAGGGCGAAAGCCTGGAGGCGATCCTGAAGCGCGAGGGGCCGATGCCCGAGGAGAAGCTGCGCGGCCTGCTCGGCCCGCTCCTCGACGGCCTTCAGAACATCCACGAAGCCGGCTTCCTCCACCGCGATATCAAGCCCGACAACATCGTCCTGCGCGAGAGCGGCGCCCCGGTGCTGATCGATTTCGGCTCTGCCCGCCTGGCGCCCGGCGCCGCGGGGACCGGCATGACCGCCATCGTCAGCGGCGGCTACGCCCCGATCGAGCAATACACGACGCACGGCAAGCAGGGGCCGTGGAGCGATATCTACGGGCTCGGCGCCACGCTCTACCAGGCGGTGACCGGCCATGCCCCGCCCGAAGCGATCGCGCGGGCCGACAGCGACGCCTACATCCTGGCGGGGGCTGCGGCACGCGGCACCTATTCAGGCGGTCTCTTGGCGGCGATCGACGCCGCGCTGGCCCTGCGGCTCGAGGACCGGCCGCAATCGGTCTCTGCGTTCCGCGACATACTGGGCCGCGGCAGCGCCGTTCGAAAGCCGCCCCGCCCCGGCCTCGACCGAGGAAAAAGGCCGCACGGTGCGCTCACCGACGGCATGACCATCTTCGCTACCGGAGCGCAAGCGGCACAAGCCGCACAAGCCGCACAAGTCTCCGGCGCGGCGCACGCTGCTTCAGACAGCAAGACCGAAGAGCGGCGGCGATCCTTGCGTATTCCAGTGCTGGTGTTGATGATCTCGATCAGCCTCGCGGCCATCGTCTGGCGCGCCAAGGACATCGAGCGTGCCATCATCAGCAACCAGACTGCCTGCCTCGACCTGGAGGGCAGCGGGCCCGACCGGGCGGTAGAGGCCTGCGTCGCCGCCATCGCCTCGGAACGATATGTCGGTCAGGCCTTGGCGACGCTTCACCGGGCCCAAGCGCTGGCGCATGCCGAGCGCGGCGAGCACAAGGCGACGATCACCGCGCTGACCCAGGCGCTCGCAATCGACGACGCCGACAAGGGGGCTTACCTGCTGCGCGCCCGCGCGCACCATGCGCTCCGCGAGTGGGCGCCCGCGCTCGACGACTACAGCCGAGCGATCAGGCTCGACGCGGACTACGCCGAAGCCTATGCGCGGCGCGGCATGCTCCGCTTCGACACGCGGCAATACGAGCAGGCGGTCGTCGATCTCACCCTGGCCATCGACAAGCAGCCGACGGCCGTCGCGCATTTCTATCGCGGCCAGAGCTATCTCGTGCTGCGCGACTACATTGCCGCCTTCACCGATTTCGACCGGGCGGTGGCGCTGGGGCCCGAGCAGGGCGCCTATTACCGGATGCGGGGCGTGGCGCACGAATTCCTCGGCCGCCGCGTGCAGGCGGTTGCCGACTACCGCACGGCGCTCAGCAAGAACGAGAACGACCGCGAAGCCCGCGACCGTCTTAAACGCCTCGGCGTAACGCCCTAGCCTCGTTTCCGTCTGCCAGCCGCGCCAAGAGGTCGGCGGCAAAGGTCGAGAGCGTGTCGTCGCGCGCGCCCATCACGATAATGCGGTCGCCCGGCTCGCCGAGCTCCAACAGCTTCTCACCGCAGGCCTCGCGCTCGGCGAAGGCGAAGGCCTGACGCCCGCGCGCCGCGATCCCGGCGATGATATCGGCGCTGGAAATGCTGCGGTCCGTGGTGCCGCCGTAATAGACAGGGTCCGGCATGATCAACACGTCGTCGCTCCCCATGTGCTGCGCGAAGACATCGATGAAGGCATCCTTCATCATCCGGAGCGGGCCGAAGCCGTGCGGCTGAAAAAGCACCAGCAGGCGGCCCGGAAAATCGTGCAGCGTGGCGAGCGTCGCCTCGATCTTGTCGGGGTTGTGGGCGAAGTCGTCGATCACCGTCACGCCGCCGGCCTCGCCGACCGTCTCGAGCCGACGGCGAAGACCGGCGAACCGCCCGAGCGCAGCGGCCGCGTCGTCGAGCGATACATCGCAGGCCCGCGCGGCACCGACGGCGGCAAGGGCATTCGCGACGTTGTGCCGGCCGGGCACCGCGAGGCGCACGCGCACGCTTTCTCCGCTCACGCCCTCATGGAGCATGAAGGCGATTCCGTCCGGCGCGGGTTCGAGTGCATCGGCGAAAAGATCGGCCCGCGGATCGGCGAGGCTGAAGCCGATCACCGCGCCATAGCCCGCCTTGGCCGCGAGGGCAGCGCTTTCCGCATTGTCGAGATTGAGGATGACCGTGCCCGCCCGCGCGACGAAGCCGGCGAAGAGCGCGCGCAGCTCGTCGAGCGATTTGTGGTCGAGCGCCACGTTGTTCAGCACCGCGACATCGGGCTCGTAGAGCGCGATCGAGCCGTCGCTTTCGTCGACCTCGCTCACGAAGACGTCGCCCGCGCCGACAACGGCGCTGGCAAACGGCGTCTCGGGCGTCGTGTAGTTCTTCATCAGCGCGCCGTTCATCACGGTCGGATCGCGCCCGGCCGCCGACAGGATCCAGCCGGTCATCCCGGTCGTCGTCGACTTGCCGCTGGTGCCGCCGATGGCGACGCTTAAGGATGCTGCATTGAACAGTTGGGCGAGTAGCTCGGCGCGCGTCATCACCGGCGCCCCGGCCGCCCGCGCCGCCTTCATGTCCGGCACGCTCTTCTCGATCGCCGCCGAGGCGACGAAGATCTGGCCGCTATCGGTGACGCCGCTGCCGTCCTGGGGATGAAGCGCGATGCCGCGTTCGCGCAGGAATTCGAACTTCGCCCCCGAACGGCCCTGGTCTAGCATGCGGTCGGAGCCCGCGACGCCGTGGCCCTGGGCGCGCAGGATCAAGGCCAGCGGCAGCATGCCGCTGCCGCCGATGCCGCAAAAGAAATAGCTCCGCGCGCCGGTCATTGGGCGGGAACTCTAACGGCAAGCCTGTCTGTCATGAAGGCGTAATACGGCAGAAACACTTAACAAGAGGTGCGTGCCTACGATGCCCGCCAGCCAATCCAATACTGTCCAGACCCGCATCGGCATCGTCGCCCCGGCCTCGCGCCTCGACCCGGCGCT
>CAZBRE010000206.1:0-2835 GCA_964494065.1 uncultured Alphaproteobacteria bacterium | reverse complement strand
TGCTCGCCGGCCTCTATGCGCTGGGCTTCGAGAAGCTGGCGCACGGGCCGATGCCGTCGGATATCCGCCGCGAGGGCGGTGCGGCGGCGGTGGCGCGCGCCCTCGCCTGGCTCGTCGCAGGCGATGCGGACAGCCTGGAGCCCAGCGTCACGCCGGGCAGCAAAACCGCCGCCTTCAACATCACCATTTTAAGCCATCTGCTCGGCACGCTCTTGCAACCGGATCTGGCCGATCACGTCTTGATGCTGGAGGAGACCGAAGAACAGATGTACCGCATCGACCGCTCCCTCTTTCACATCACCAGCAACCCCGCCATCCGCAAGGTTGCCGGAATCCGCCTCGGGCGCTGCAGCGACATCCTGCCCAACGACCCCGATTTCGTGCTGCAGGAGGAAGAGGTGGTGACGCATTGGTGCACCAGGTCGGGCATTCCCTATCTCGGCCGCGCGGATATTGGTCACGATGCCGACAATAAGGTGGTACCCTTCGGCGTGCTTCGGCCAGGCTAGTTGCGCGTTGCATGCGGGGGAACGTGAACCCATGGCATCCGCTGAAGCTGTTGTTATCGGTGCCGGACCGGCGGGGCTTGCCTGCGCCGCCATGATGAAGTCGGCCGGGCTCGCGCCGGTCGTGCTCGAACGCGCGAGCGCCGTCGGCGCTGCCTGGCGCCGTCACTACGACCGGCTGCACCTCCACACCGACCGCGGCCATTCGGGGCTGCCCGGTTTCTCCATGCCGCGCGAGTACCCCAAGTTCCCCTCGCGGGAGCAGGTGATCGCCTATCTCGAGGCCTATGCGCGGCATTTCGGGATAACGCCGCGCTTGGATACGGCCGCCAAACGGATCGCGGCGGACGGGCGCGGCTGGCGGATCGAGACCAGCAGCGACGCCGTCAAGGCGCCCGCCGTCGTCATCGCGACCGGCACGGCAGGATGGCCGGTTCGCCCGCGCTGGCCCGGTGCGGAGGGTTTCCACGGCACCCTCATCCACAGCAGCGAATACCGCAACCCCGCGCCCTATGCCGGCCGGCGCGTCCTGGTGGTCGGCTTCGGCAACTCCGGCGGCGAGATCGCGCTCGATCTGGCCGAGAAAGGGGTCACGGTTGCGCTCTCGGTCCGCAGCCCGGTTCAGATCGTGCCGCGCGAGCTATTGGGCCTGCCGATCCTCACCTGGGCGATCGCCGAGCAGTGGTTGCCGCACCGCGTCGCCGACGTTCTGAACGCGCCGCTCATGCGCCTGTCCGTGGGGTCGCTCAAGAAGCTCGGCCTGCAGCGGGCGCCCAAGGGCCCGATCACCATGGTCATCGAGGACGGCCGCGTGCCGCTTCTCGACATCGGCACGGTGGCCGCCATCCGCGCCGGCACGATCGAGGTGCGCCCCGGCATCGAGCGCTTCCAGGACGAGGCGGTCGTCTTCGCCGACGGCGCCAGCGCGCCCTTTGACGCGGTGATCCTGGCGACGGGCTACCGGCCCGATCTGCGCCCGCTCCTGCCCGACATCGACGGCGTGCTCGACGCTACGGGCCAGCCGCGCGTGAGCGGCGGGCCGACGGCCCAGCCCGGTCTTTATTTCTGCAGCTTCCGCGTAGCGCCGACCGGCCAGCTCCGCGAGATCGGCATCGAGGCCAAGCGCATCGCCGCCCTCGCCAAGGCCCATATCGCCACGACGCTCTGAGAGGGCAGACCCGGTCGTCACGGCCATGATTAAGGGCACGCATATAGCTAACAACTGAAATATTTTCAAATTGAAACTAATTCCGCTTGGTGCTATATTTGAAAACGATACCGCTTCAACAAGTGCGAGATTCCATGACCGCACCTGCCCTAGCCGTGGCCGCCGAAAACGAGGATGTGTTCGATCTCGAACGCTTCCTGCCGCACCAGTTCTCTGTCGTCACCAACCGGGTGAGCGCGACGCTGGAGCGCATGTATTCGAGCCGCTTCGGCATCACCGTCACGGGCTGGCGCATCATGGCAGCGCTGGGCGCCAAGGCGCCGCTGTCCTCGCGCGAGCTGAGCGCCGAGGTCGCCATGGACGCGGTGGCGATCTGCCGCGCGATCGATCAGCTCGTCGGTATGGGGCTGGTCTCACGCCGCACCGATCCCAAGGACCGCCGCCGCCACAAGCTGCGCCTGACGGCCAAGGGCCGTGGCATCTACGACGAGATCGTGCCATTGGCCAAGGGCATCGAACGCGCCATACTGGCAACGCTTGCCCCCGAGGATCGGGAGAGGCTCACGCAAATTATGCAGACGCTGGCGGCCCGCTCGGCGCATATCCTCTCCGAGGAGCGCGACTGGCAGGAGTTTCTCGACTAGGGCGCCGCGGCGCTGCAAAACGATATCGACGGACAAACCGAGCCGCCCGACAGGGCGCAGAAGAGGAAGGGACGGAAAGCACCATGAACGAGATGACCAAGGCTCCAGAGGCCACACAGGCCCGCCCCGCCGGCAAGGCGAAGCTGACGCCGACCATGCTGAACCACGCCGCCTACATCACCCACGACGCCGAGGCGACGACCAAGTTCTTCACCGAGATCATGGGCATGGAGTTCGCCAGCACCATCCTCGACGACAAGGTGCCGTCGACCGGCGACGAGTTCCCCTACTTTCACATCTTCTTCAAGATGGGCGACGGCTCGACCATCGCGTTCTTCGAGGCGCCGGGTCTGCCGCCCCAGTCGAAGTCCTCGCACCCCGCCTACGATGTCTTCAACCACATCGCGCTCGACGCCGGCTCACCCGAGGCGGTCCATGAATGGTACGAGTGGCTGACCTCGAACGGTATCGATGTGATCGGGCCCGTCGACCACAAGGGCATCATCCTGTCGATCTA
>CAZBRE010000205.1:0-6304 GCA_964494065.1 uncultured Alphaproteobacteria bacterium | reverse complement strand
AGCCCCGACAAGGGCGGGGTGGGGCTGGGGCTGACAATTGCGCGGGATATCATGCGCGGGCATGGGGGCGAGGTGGCGCTCGAGGACTCGCCGGCGGGGGGACTTAGGGCGCGGTTGAGCTTGCCGGTTTGACAGGTGGGCCTAATGCTCCAGCGGGGGCCACAGTGCATCGGCAGAATTTAGCCTGTGGTGACCAGACATGAGTAAGCAAGAAATGTTGCTCCAGTTAGCGCGAAAACGACGGCGAAGCCGTTTGGATGGTTATGCATGCATAGGCGATTTTCATAATGGAATTTTCGAATGTGACTTTGTTTCACCTTGGACTAGATCCGGCCGCAATCTCGATGCCGATGTTATGGTCATCGGCCAAGATTGGACGAGCGAGGACAATCTCAGCGGCCCTGTTCCTGATCACGATAGCCTGCATTTGGGTTACAGCCCAAAGTGGCCCACAAACCGAAATCTGGATGATTTGCTGTTGCGGCACTTTGCATTGGATCGCAGCGATTGCTACCTGACGAATGTATTTCCGTTCATCAAACCAGGTGGTGCGACAAGCAAGATCCGGATGCGTGACCTCACAAAGTGCGCTCTCGAATACACCCTGCCGGAAATGGAAATCGTCCAACCACAGATGGCAATCTGCCTCGGCAAAGTCGCATTCGTTGCACTAGCAAAGGCGACAAATCAGAATGTGCCGAGCAAGATGTCGGATGCCATAGATAATCCGTTCAACCACCAGCAGACCTCGATCCACTGTGTCGCACACACTGGTGCTCTAGGAATGAACAATCGAGGACGCGAACAAGTCGATCGAGATTGGCAAGCGCTTGCGGCAACACTCCAGGATTGAGAGCGCTATTAGTCGTCAGAGTCAGTCGTAAAATCAGTGAGCACCACCCAACGCCCGATACCGCGCCGGCGTCAGCCCATACGCCTTCGTGAACGCGCGGGTGAAATGTGCTTGGTCGGCGAAGCCTGAGTCCAGGGCGAGCTCGGCGAGCGGCGCGGTTCCGGCACGGAGCGCCTTGCGGGCATGTTCGAGGCGGCGCATCAGGAGGTAGCGGTAGGGGCTGGTGCCGTGATGGGCGCGGAACTGGCGGGCGAGCTCGTAGCGGCTGAGGCCGGTGACGGCCTCGAGCTCGGCCGAGCGCACGACGCGGAACTTCTCGGTCTCCAGGAAGGCGCGCGCGCGGGCGAGGGCCAGCAGGTCGAGGGTGCGTGGTGATGGAGGCGCGGCGGTCGCTGGCGCTCCGCCGCCCACGCTGTGCTCGGCCTCGGCCGCGATCAGCCCTTCGGTCAGGCGCAGGACGAGGGCGTCGCGGGCCAGCGGCTCGCGCGCGAGATCGGCCGTAAAGGCGGCGGCGATGGCGCGGGCCAGGAGCGGGTTGGTGCTCACCGCCGGGGCGAAGGGGAGCCCGCGGGGCTGAGCGCCGCGGCCCCGAAAGCCGGTCAAGGTGCGCAGGGCCTCGGCGACGCGGGCCGGGTCGAGATAGACCGATCGGTAGCCGAAGCCGTCCTCCGTGCCGGCGAAGCCGTCATGCATCTCGTCGGGGTGGAGCACGGTGACGTGGCCGGCCGGGCTGGCATGGCGCGCGCCGCGGTAGTTGAAGGCCTGCACGCCGCCCGTGGTGACGCAGATCGTGTAGCTGTCGTGGCGGTGGCGCCCGTAGGCGGCACCGGCGAACCAGGCCTCGAGCAGCTCGATGCCGGGCGCCGGGGCGGAGCTGCGGAACCAGTCCTTGCGAGGCAGGGCGCCACCGTTCGCGCGTTCCCTTGGCCCGCACGAACGTTCAAGACCGGTGCCGGCCGCGGGCTCTATCGTTGTCGCCATGATGGAGAAGATAGAGCGTGTTCGCGGATCGGGCGAGCTGCTCCCAAAACAAAAAGCAGGCGAACGCCCCCCAAAACGCAATGCGGGCGAACGCCCGTGAGCTGGGATCAGGGGGTGGCCTTCGTGGTCTTCGTGCTGGTGGCCTCGGGCACGCCGGGGCCGAGCAACGTGCTGCTGACCGCGACCGGGGCGCGGGTCGGGATATTGCGCGGGCTGCCGGTGCAGGCGGGCGTGCTGGCGGGGATGGGCGCGCTCATCTTCACCGTCGCCTTCGGGCTCGGCAGCTTCGTGCTGGAGAACCCGCGCGTGCTCGAGGTGCTGAAATATTGCGGCGCGGCGTTTCTGCTCTGGCTCGCCTGGAAGATCGCGCGCTCGGGGCCGGTGAGCGTCGATACCGACCGCCCGCCCGTGGGCTTCTTCGGCGCCGCGGCCTTCCAGTGGGTCAATCCGAAATCCTGGCTGGTGAGCGCCAGCGCTGCCGGCACTTACCTTCAGGCGGGGACGTCTAGCGCCGCTGTGCAGGCGGGGCTGTTCGCGCTGATCTTCGTGGTGGCGGCGTCGCCGACGACGTTTCTCTGGCTCGGCTTCGGGGCGGCGGTGCAGCGGATCCTCCGCACCCCGCGCGCGCATATGATCTTCAACTGGACGATGGCGGGGCTGCTGGCCGCCTCGGTGGTGCTGTTCGTTTTGTAGGGCGCGGCGCTTGGTGATCTCCCTCCCCCTCTTCAGAGGGGGAGGGCGGGGAGGGGGTGTCGTCCGTCGCGGTGGACTTGGTCGGCGGTCGATCGGAGCGTATTGACTTCACCCCCTCCCTAACCCTCCCCCTCTAAAGAGGGGGAGGGGACAGACGAACCGCTCGCATTGGAGACCGCGCTAATCTGCGACCGGCTTGTAAGCGTGGCAGTCGCAGACGGGCGTGAACCCGATCTTCTCATAACAGCGGTTGGAGACCGGGTTGCGGAGATCGGTGAAGAGGCAGGCCGCACGCTTGCCGCGGTCGTAGGCGGCCTCGACGGCGGCGGCGGTGACCGCGCCGGCATAGCCGCGGCCGCGCTCTTCCGGTGGGGTGTAGACGAGCGAGATGCCGGCGGTTTGGCCCGTCTCGCGCACGATGGCGGCAGTCGAGACCGGCCGGCCCTCGACCTCCCACAGGAACGCGTCGCCCGAGGCGGCGATGGCGGCCTTGCGCGCGTCGGGGATCGGCGGGTCGTCGGGCACGGCCTCGGCGACGAAGCCGTCGAGCCATTCACTCAGGAGATCGGTATCCGCCGCCGCCACGGTCCTTGCCGCGCCGGGGGCGTCGGGGAAGCGGGGCGGTTTGTCGAGCGCCATGATGCGCTGGGGCATCACGTAGCGGAAGCGGCGGCCGAGCGCCTCGGCGCCCGCGACGAACCATTTGGCGGTCTCGTCGGGGCCGACCAGCGCCGGATAGGTCTCGTCCGCCATCGCTTCGGCGAGCGCGGCGCATTGCGCCTCGGTGAGATCGCCCAGAAGGAGGCGGCCGGGACCGAGCACCGCGCAGGCGCCGCCCTCGCCCAGCGACCAGGTGCGGAGCGTCTTCGTGCGGTCGGCTTCGGCGATATCGATCAGGCCCAGCATGACGATGTGGCGCGGCTCGTTCTCCGCGAGGGCGGCGCGGTGGCGGGCAATGAAGTCATCGAGGGGTTCGTCGATGCGGATTGCCGACATGGGTTGCCCGTCAGTAAAGCTTGCCGCCGTTGGGGACGGGATGGTCGGGGCCGATCATCACCACCTCACCGTGCGCGTCGGGGAAGCCGAGCACGAGGATCTCGGACATGAACTTGCCGATCTGGCGCGGCGGGAAGTTGACGACCGCGGCGACCTGGCGGCCGACCAGGCTGTGCAGGTCGTAGTGGTGGGTGATCTGGGCGGAGGTTTTCTTCACGCCGAGCGGGTCGCCGAAATCGACCCACAGCTTGATCGCGGGCTTGCGCGCCTCGGGGAAGTCCTGCGCGTCGACGATGGTGCCGACGCGGATGTCGACCTTCTGGAAATCATCGAAGCTGATCTCGGCCATGGCGCCCTCTCCCCGCTGCTGAACGGGGCGGACGCTACCATTGGCGAGGGGATCGGGGAAGGCGAGGGCAAAGGCCCCTTAGACCACGAAATGCTTGTAGACGCCGTAGGGCCAGACGAGCGCCGAGACGGCGGCCTCGCGCACCGGGAGGTTGGGGGTCTGCAGCGCGAACAGCATGAAGAACAGCACGATGCCGACCAGATAGGCGTTGAGGACAAAGCGTATCATCGACCTGCTCCCGAATTTGGCGGTGGCGGTGTGTCCGCCGTCCGCTTGCCGCGCTCGAAGTCTTGGTTCCGGGGCGGCGTTTTCCTGTGATACGAGGGGGCCGGCGCGGGCGTTCCCGCGGCCTTTTCCGGCCGAATTCGCCCGGCCACTCGACAGCGCCGCCCACGGCCATATGATGCCGCCATGACACCATTTCCGATCTCGGTGCGCTCCCTTCTTGCGGCCTTTCTCGGCGCCTCCCTGCTTCTGGCAGGCGGCGTGTCGGCGTCGGCCGAAGAGAAGAAACCCGGCGAGGAAAGCGCCTTCGACATGGCGAGCCGGTCGTGGTCGCGCGCCGACTACACCGTCGCGCGCTTGAAGCCCTTCGCCGAACACGGCGACAAGCGGGCGCAGACGATCCTCGGTTTCGTCCATCTCTATGGCCGGGGCACGCCGCGCGACATCAACCGCGCGGCGCAATGGTTCGCCAAGGCGGCGGCGCAAAACTACCCGCCGGCGCAGCACGCACTGGCGCGGCTTTATCTCGGTGCGACGGAAGCCGGCACGCGCGAGCGCGCCGAAGGGGTGCGCCTGATGCGCGCGGCCGCCGAGGCAAGCCACCCGCTGGCCCAGGTCGAGCTCGGGCTGATGTACGAGCGCGGACAGTTCGTGAAGCGCGACAGCAAGCGCGCGGTCGCCTGGTTCCTGCGCGCGGCCGAGCAGAAATTTGCCCCGGGGCAATTCCTGCTGGCGCTGGCGCTCGCCAAGGGCCGCGGCATCAAGCGCGACGAGAAGGCCGCGTTCGACTGGGGCAAGCGCGCCGCCGAGCGCGGCTATGGCGAGGCCCAGCTCTGGCTCGGATACCGCTATCTGAAGGGTGTCGGCGTGAAGCGGAGCCGGGTCGACGGGCTCGCCTGGCTCTTCATCGCCGAGGCCGGCGGCGATATCCGCGCCAAGGAGGTGCTGGCGCGCTACCGGGCGCGGGTCTTCGAAGATGTCTGGCAGCGCGCCAAGGCGAAGGCCGCCCAGTTCAAGCCGCCGCCGCAGCCGAAACCGGTGTTCTGAGGCGCGCAGGTCAGGCGCGGAATAGCCGCGCGACCAATTCGATATGCGGCGTCCAGGGGAACTGGTCGACGGGCTGGACCCAGTCGAGCGTGAAGCCGCCGGCAGTAAGGATCTCGGCGTCGCGGGCGAAGCTTGCGGGATTGCAGGAGACGGCGGCGATCACGGGCACGCGTGAGTGGGCGAGCTCCTGGGCTTGCGCTTTCGCGCCGGCGCGCGGCGGGTCGAAGACGACGGCGTCGTAGCGGGCGAGCTCGTCGGCGCCCCCATCTCCACGCAGAGGCCGGCGGTCCAGATCACGGCGTTCGCTTGTGATGCGGGTCAAGCCCGCTGCGTTGGCCGCGGCGCGGACCGTCTCGATCGCGGCCTCGTTGGCGTCGATGGCGTGAACGTGTGGTGAGGCGGGGGCGTGGGCGGCGAGCGGGAAGGTGAAGCTGCCGCAGCCGCAATGGAGGTCGGCGATGCGCTTGGCCTCGCCCACGACGGCGATGACGCTCGCGACCAGCGATATCTCGCCCACCAGGCTCGCCTGCAGGAACGCGCCGGGCGGCAGGCGCACCGGATAGCCGCCGAAGGGCGCCATCGGCGCACGGCGCTCGGCAACGATCTCGGGCGTCTCAGCATCGGGGTGGCGGCGCGAGATGCGCGCCAGGTCCTGGGTTTCGGCGAAATGGGCTAGTCGCTCGCGGCCGGCCGCGCCGAGCTTGGCGCCGGTGACGAGGACGAGGTCGAGCCCGGTCTCGGTCGCGTTCACGACGGCTTCCGCGCGTGTCCCCGCCGTGAGCAATTCCCCGAGAAAGCCGCGAAGTGGCTCGAGCAGGGCGACGATCTCGGGCAGCAGCACGGGGCATTCATGGACGTCGATGACCTGCCGGCTCGCCGCGGCGTTGAAGCCGAGGAGGACATCGTCACGGCGGCGGATCGCGGTTAAGTCGGCGCGACGACGCTGGCCCGGCTCGATGGCGCTGACGGGGCGGACGGTCTTGCCGGGCAGGCCGCGGCGCTCGAGCGCCGCCACGATCAGGCCGTGCTTCCAGTCGAGCGCCGCCTCGGCCGCCAGATGCTGGGTCGCGCAGCCGCCGCAGACGCCGAAATGCTTGCAGGCCGGGGCGATGCGCAGCGGCGAGGCCTCGACGATCTCGACCACGCGGGCGCGGGGCGGG
>CAZBRE010000204.1:0-6363 GCA_964494065.1 uncultured Alphaproteobacteria bacterium | reverse complement strand
ACCATCGCGCCGTAGCCGATCCCGTAGAACCAGACGAGCGAGCCCGTCGCCCCGCCGGCCAGAAAGCCGAGCCGGGCGTCGGCCGGGTACTGGGCGCCGATGCCGCCCAGCAGGACCACGGTGTCGAGATAGACATGCGGGTTGAGCAGGCTGAAGGCGAGTGCTGCGGCAATCGCGGCGCGGCGGCCCTGCCCCGCCTTGCCGGCGGCTTCCGCGTCAGCCTCGGCGAAGCCCTGATGATCGGACCGGAACGCGTTCCAGGCGGCACGGAAGCCAAAGAGGATGAGGAACGCCGCCCCGCCCCAGGCCGCCGCAATGGTCAGCCACCGGTTTGCGGCGATCAGCGCACCCAGCCCCGCCACGCCGAGGGCGATCAGCACGGCGTCGCAGAGGAAGCAGATCGTCGCCACGACAAAGACATGGCGGCGCATCAGACCTTGGCGAATGACGAAGGCGTTCTGCGCGCCGATGGCGACGATCAATCCAAGGCCGGCAAAGAGCCCGGTGAAAAAGGCGGCGGTCATGGCAGGGCTATTGCCGCGCGGCGGCGCCCACGTCAACGCCCGCCTGTCTGTTTCGCCCTGTTTCGCTCAGCTTCTGCCCGTTTCACGCTTGGTCGGGCGGGCCGGATTGGCGATAAACAAGGCGGGGAAGCGCGACGAGGAACGGCATGATCAAGATCATATTCTGCCTGCGACGCCGCGCGGGGATGAGCCTGGAGAACTTCGACGCCTATTGGCGCGACACCCATGCGCCGCTGGTGGTTAAGCACAAAGACGTCCTGCGCATCCGCCGATACGTCCAGTCCACCCGAACCGATAGCAAGCTCGCCGAGATCTCCGCCACCGTGCGCGGGGCGCCGGAGCCCTATGACGGCGTGGCCGAGCTCTGGTACGAGAGCTGGGAAGACCTGGCGGCCGGCTTCAGCACCGAGGAGGGCCGCGCCGCGGGACGCGCCCTGCTCGAGGACGAGCGCCATTTCATCGACCTCGCCAACTCGCCGATCTTCTTCACAAATGAGCGAGAAATCATCTGACGACGCGCCCGGCCCCTGGCAGGGGATCCAATCACGCCATATTTGTTGGGACAGATGATGGAAATGCGAGGGAGTACGGCGATGGCAACGAATTGGCGATCCGTTGAGCGTTTGGTGCCGGCCCAGCCCACCTCCGATGGCGCCGGGGTCAACCTGAACCGCACGATCGCGACGGCCGCCCTGCCCGAGCTCGACCCCTTCCTGCTGCTCGACGAGTTCAACACCGAGAATCCGGGCGACTACATCGCCGGGTTCCCCGATCACCCGCATCGCGGCTTCGAGACCGTGACCTACATGATCGAGGGCAACATGCGCCACGCCGACAGCACCGGCAATGGCGGCGTGCTGCGCTCGGGCGGCATCCAGTGGATGACCGCGGGACGCGGCATCGTGCATTCGGAGATGCCCGAGCAGGAAGGCGGCAAGATGCAGGGCTTCCAGCTTTGGGTGAACCTGCCGGCGACGCTGAAGATGACCACGCCGCGCTATCAGGAATTCGATCCCGACAAGGTGCCCGAGATCGTGCGCGCGGACGGCGCGCGGATCCGCATCGTCACCGGCGCGCATGACGGCACCGAGGGCATCGTCTCCGGCATCGCCGTCGAGCCGCTCTATCTCGACGTCACCTTGCCGCCGGGCGCCGAGATCGAGCAGCCCATTCCCGAAGGTCACAACGGCTTCGTCTATGTCTTCGAGGGCGAGAGCGTCACGGTGGACACGGCGAACGGCTCCGGTGGTGCGACGGTGCCCTATCGCCATCTCGCGGTGCTCGGCGACGGCGACGGGCTTCGCCTGACAAACGATGCGCAAACGCCCGCCAGAATGCTGGTGGTGGCGGGACGGCCGATCGGCGAGCCGATCGCGCGCTACGGCCCCTTCGTGATGAACACCCGCGAGGAGATCTTCCAGGCCTTCAAGGATTACGAGGAGGGCCGGTTCTAGAGCCGTCCCCCACGATACGGCCGTCCCCCAAACACAGCCAACACCAATCACTGCCAGCATAGGAGCCGACACCGCAATGCCCCAGCGCGTGGATCAACGGATCATCGAGCTGTTCGACGCTTTCACCCATTCGGCGATGGACCGGCGGGACTTCATGATGCGGCTATCGGGCCTGGCCGGCGGCGCGGCTGCGGCGGCGGCGCTGATCCCGCTGCTCGAAGGAAGCGAGGCGCAGGCGGCGATCACCAGCGCGGGCGACCCGAGCCTGGAGGCGGGCAAGATCACCTATCCGGGCCGCTCCGGTCCGATGAAAGCCTATCTCGCGCGGCCGCGGACCGAGGGCAAGAAGCCGGCGGTCGTCGTGATCCACGAGAACCGCGGGCTCAACCCGCATATCGAGGATGTTGCGCGCCGCCTGGCGCTGGCCGGCTTCATCGCAATGGCGCCCGATGCGCTGTCGCCCAAGGGCGGCACGCCCAAGGACAGCGACGAGGCGCGGCGGCTCATCTACACGCTCGACCGCTCGCAGACGATCGGCGATTACGTGGCGGCGGTCAGCTATCTCAAGAAACTTCGCGGCTCGAACGGCAAGGTCGGCTGCGTCGGCTTCTGCTGGGGCGGGTCGATGTCGAACCAGCTCGCCGTGCATTCGAACGATCTCGCCGCCGCGGTGGTGTTCTATGGCCGCTCGCCGGACTCAGGCGACGTGCCGAAGATCAAGGTGCCGCTGCTGCTCAATTATGGCGCGCTCGACAGCCGCATCAACGCGGGCGTGCCCGCCTACGAGGCCGCGCTAAAGGCCGCGGGCGCGACCTACACGATACATATGTATGAGGGCGCCAACCACGCCTTCCACAACGACACCCGCCCCGCCCGCTACGACAAGAAAGCGGCGGAGCTGGCCTGGCAGCGGACGGTGGCGTTCTTCAGGAAGTATTTGAGCTAGCGGCGATCCGCCGACCCTCAAATATCCGCGTAGACGTGCTTCTCCGCCTTGGCGCCGGGATGGCAGACGGCGCCGGTGGCGGCTGGGCCGACGGTCTGGGCGTAGCGCCAGAGCGCGCCCGAGGCATATTGGTTCTCGCGTGGCTTCCAGCTCTCGCGGCGCTTGGCGAGCTCCTCCTCGGACAGCTCGACGTCAAACTTGCCGGTCGTCGCGTCGATCTCGACGATGTCGCCATCTACTAGTAGCGCGATTGGGCCACCCGCCGCCGCCTCGGGGCCGACATGGCCGACGCAGAGGCCGCGCGTGCCGCCGGAGAAGCGGCCGTCGGTGATCAGCGCCACGTTCTCAATACCGAGGCCATAGAGCGCGGCGGTGGTCGAGAGCATCTCGCGCATGCCGGGGCCGCCCTTCGGGCCCTCGTAGCGGATGACGATGCACTCGCCCTCCTTCACCTTGCGCGCGGAGACGTAGGCGAAGGCATCCTCCTCGCAGTCGAAGACGCGGACGGGGCCGCGGAACTTCTGCTGCGCCTCGGACATGCCGGCGACCTTCACGATGGCGCCTTCGGGCGCGAGGCTGCCCGTCAGGCCGACGACGCCGCCCGTGGGCGAGAGCGGTGACTTGACGCGGTAGACCACGTCCTGGCCTTCGGGGAAGGTCACGGATGCACAGTTCTCCGCGATGGTCTTGCCTGAGACGGTCATGCAGTCGCCGTGGATGAGGCCGTTGTCGAGCAGCTCCTTGATGACGACCTGGACGCCGCCGACCTCGTAGAGGTCCTTGGCGACGTATTTACCACCGGGTTTCAAGTCCGCGATGTAGGGCGTCTTGCGGAAGATCTCGGCGACGTCGTGGAGGTCGAAGTCGATCCCGGCCTCGTTGGCGATCGCCGGCAGGTGGAGCGCGCCGTTGGTCGAGCCGCCCGTGGCGGCGACGACGACGGCCGCGTTCTCCAAGGCCTCGCGGGTGACGATGTCGCGCGGGCGAATGTTTTTCTCCAGGATGTCCATGACCGCCTCGCCGGATTGCTCGCAGAGCTGGTCGCGCGATTCGTAGGGCGCGGGCGCGCCGGCCGAATTGGGCAGCGCCAGGCCGATGGCTTCCGAAACACAGGCCATGGTGTTGGCGGTGAACTGACCACCGCAGGAGCCGGCCGAGGGACAGGCGACGAGCTCGAGCTCGTGCAGATCGCCGTCGGAGAAGGTGCCGGCGGCGTGCTGGCCCACCCCCTCGAAGATGTCGACCACGGTCACGTCCCTGCCGCGAAAGCGGCCCGGCAGAATCGAGCCTCCATAGATGAAGATCGCCGGCACGTTGAGGCGCACCATCGCCATCATCATGCCCGGCAAGGACTTGTCGCAGCCGGCGAGGGTGACGAGCGCGTCGTAGCAATGGCCGCGCATGGTGAGCTCGACCGAATCGGCGATGATCTCGCGCGAGACCAGCGACGACTTCATGCCCTCGTGGCCCATGGCGATGCCGTCGGTGACGGTGATGGTGGTGAACTCGCGCGGGGTGCCGCCGGCCGCGGCGACGCCGTGCTTGACGGCCTGGGCCTGACGGCCGAGCGAGATGTTGCAGGGGGCGGCTTCGTTCCAGGCCGTGGCGACGCCGACGAGCGGCTGGGCCACCTCCTCCTCGGTCACGCCCATGGCATAGAGATAGGAGCGGTGGGGTGCGCGCTCGGGGCCCACGGTGGTGTGGCGGCTGGGCAGCTTCGACTTGTCGAAGCCGCCGATCTTTTGTCTGGCCATATCTGAACCTGCCTTACCTGGATCTGCCCTGAATACCGGGCGCGGAGCATAGCCCCCGTGCTCAGGCCCGCCAAGCCTCGCGACGGCGCGCAGCGGCGCGGGTCACGCATTGCGCAAAGCAGGCGAAAAAAGCGCGCGCCAGGCGATCGCATCTTTAACCGGCAAAACGATGATGGTAAGTTAGGACCGCTGACGCGACCAAGGGCGGCAACAACACCGCCCGGTATCGAGCACGAATGCCATGCCCACATCCAAAGCATTTCGAACCGCACTCGCACTCGCCGTGTTGATTGTTCTCGGCAGTTGCGGCGGCTCGGACGATACGCCCTACCTTAAGGTGCTCGGCGGCGGGTTCATCTTCAACTACCGCATCGGCGAGGCCTATTACGGCGTCGTCGTCAAGGCGGAGCGCCGCTTGCCGAAAGGCTCGGTGATCGAGGCGGAGTTCGAGGACCCAAGCGGCGGCAAGCCGATCATCCGCCGTCAGGACGCCCTGTTCGGACGAACCGAGTATATGTTCCGGACCCCGCCGCTGCGCGGGGTGAAAAAGGACCGGCCTTACCGCGTGACCGTGCGGCTGCGCCGGGCGGGAACCGGCGCGGTGATCGCCAAGCTCAGCCGGACTTTCCGGTCCAGTGTCTCGCAGGCCCACCTACCCAACGTCACGCCGGGTGTTGCCGCCTGCGGGCCGGCCGGCCGTGGCGAGACGACGGCCTGCATTACCGGACGCTGACGGGGACAGGCGGCGCGGCGCTCTAGTCGCCGGATCGCTCGTAGAAGCGCCGAACCTTTTCCCTGTTGCCGCAGACCCGCATGTCGCACCACCGGCGGCTGTTGTTCTTCGACCGGTCGAGGAAGATCCAGCCACAGTCGGCCGCCGGGCAGAGCTTCAGCCGTGCCGGATCGGCGTCTTCGATCAGCTCGAATGCCGAGCGCGCGATCGGCCAGAGCGGCCTGGCGAGATCGTCCGTGCGATCGGGCCAGCGCCAGCGCACCCCCTGCCCCTGGCGCGTGAGACCAGCGGCGGAAACGGCGGCGGCGGCCTCGCGCGCGACAAGCTCGGCCTGCGCAGGATCGGGGGTTGTGCGTTGCGCGATCGACACGACAACATCACGGATCGCTTCACGCAAATGATGGGCACGCTGTAGAACCTTGTCCGCGTCCTGGGGCGTCTCGGCGGCGCGGCGCACAAGCGTCCGGCGCGCGTCAGCCGGAAGACCGCCGCCATGCGCGCTCCAGATCAGGAGATCGTCATAGCTGCGCAAATGCTCCTGATGCGCCGCGGTGCCCCGGCCGCTCGCCGTGTTTGCGAAATCGAGGCACGGTGCGCCCCCGATCAGGTGCAGCGAGCCCGCGCGAGACGGGATGGTCTCGGCCGCCCGATGATGGTTTGCCTGCGATCGGTGTGGCTGGCTCATGGTTTCGCGCACGTATATCCGCCAAGACTTGTAACCGCTAATATGAATTTTAGCAGTTTACGGCCGCGCCGCGACAGGTCCGATACGGGCCGGATTGGGAACCAGCGGATTAGGAGCCATAGGGTTAGGAGCCAATGGGATACGCCCTGCAGCAACTGACCAACGGGCTCACCTTGGGCTGTACCTATGCCCTGCTCGCCGTGGGGCTCTCCTTGGTCATGGCGGTGATCAACCGGATCAACCTGGCCCATGGCGAGATCTTCATGG
>CAZBRE010000203.1:0-6463 GCA_964494065.1 uncultured Alphaproteobacteria bacterium | reverse complement strand
GCGCGGCTGAGGCCGCTCTCTTACGGCTGCGCGCGGCGGAGGCCGCTCTCTTATGACTGCGCGCGGCTGAGGCCGCGCTTTGGTTCCAGTACCACCAGCACCACGGCGGAGAGCACCATCACCAGCGCCGTGAGCTCGCGCCAGCCGATCGTCTCGCCGAGCACGGCCGCACCCGAGAGCAGCCCGAAGGCCGGCACCGCCAGCGTGCTGATCGACGCCACACCGGCAGGGAAGAGCGCCACCGTCCGAAACCAGACGAGATAGGCCAACACCAGGCCGATGACCGTCGTATAGATCGCCGCCCCCCACGCCGTTGCGCTCGCCTGGTGCAGGGTGAAGGGCTCGGTTGCCGCCGCGATGACGACGATCGGGATCGAGCCAATGAGCAAATGCCAGCCGGCGAAGCTCATCGGCGGCACTGCCCATTTCACACGCTTGGTGATCACCGTCCCCGCACCGAACGACATCGCAGCCCCCGTGATGCAGAGGATGCCGACGGGTCTGTCTCCGAACGCGCCGAGCGACGGCCAGAGCAGGATCACTATGCCGCCGAGCCCTATCGCGATCGCGCCCAGCTTGCGGAGCGTCATCGCCTCGCCCAGAAAGATGCGCGCCAGGATCACCACCCAGAGCGGCGCGGTATAGCCGATCAGCGCCGCCTGTCCGCTCTCCAGCAGCTTGACCCCATACGCCGCGAGGATCAGCCACAGCGTCACATTGGTGATCGAGATCGCGAGCAGCGCCCCCCACTGGCGCCGCGGTACCATGATCGGCCGGCGGCTAATCCATGCGATGCCCAGCAACACGAGCCCGGCCGCGATCGCGGTCACCGCGCGGTACTGCCAGATCGGCATCTCCAGCACCGAGAGCTTGATCGCCGGCCAGTTCGAGCCCCAGCAGATGGTGATTGCCGGGAACAGCAGAAAACGCGACAGCCCCTGTGACGTCGGGGGTGCGGCCTGGTCGGACATGGTCGGTTGCTCGGTTTCCGCCCGCTTACGGGCTCAGGGCTTGGCGGCTCTAACGGGGCTTAGGGTTTGGGCCGCGACTCGATGATCGGCTGGGCGTATTGCGGCTCGGTGTCCCAGGGGAAATGGATCCAGGTGTCCTGGCTCACCTCGGTGATGAAGCTGTCGACCATCGGCCGCCCAGCGGGCTTGGCATAGACCGTGGCGAAGTGGGCCTCGGGCAGAAGATCGCGCACGATCTTCGCGGTGGCGCCCGTGTCGACCAGATCGTCGACAATCAGCCAGCCCTTGCCGCCCTTGCCGGTGACAGGCGATTTCAGGACCTTGGGTTCGC
Source organism: uncultured Alphaproteobacteria bacterium (assembly GCA_964494065.1). Lineage (GTDB taxonomy): Bacteria > Pseudomonadota > Alphaproteobacteria > JAPULJ01 > JAPULJ01 > DATKZM01. Next base: position 5,161 of record CAZBRE010000203.1, on the reverse strand, counting down.
CCCGGTCCATGTAGTCGTAGATCGCCACGCCGACGGTCTCGATGACGCGGATCTCGAGCTCGCGCGCGACGATCGCCGCCGGCACCATACCGCCGCGCGTGATCGCGACGACGCCCTCCCAGGGGCCGAGCTCCAGGAGCCGCCAGGCCAGGGCCTTGGCGTCGCGATGAAGCTCCTGCCAGGAAACCGGAAAGAATTTGCTGCGCTCCGGCGCGTCGTCGTCGCTCACCTGCCTACCTCCCCCAAGGACCTGTTGGCACGGGCCCGGGTATTAAGAGCGAAGGAACCGCTCAAGGCAATGGCAAGGCGGAGGCTCAGCAATGAAGTTGGCTTTCACCAGCTATCGCCGCTAAAACCGGACACAGGTATCGGGGAGACCACTCATAGTGTTCGAGACCGTTCGCGCGCGCCGGGGCATGGTGACCTCGTCGCATCATCTGGCGGCCGAGGCGGGGCTGCGCGTGCTTCGTGAGGGCGGCAACGCGATCGAGGCGATGATCGCCGCCGCCGCAACGATCTCGGTCGTCTATCCGCATATGAACGGGCTCGGCGGCGACGGCTTCTGGCTCATCTCGACGCCTGACCAACGCGCGCCGCGCGCGATCACCGCCGTCGGCGCCGCCGGACAGAACGTTGACGAGGCCTACTACCGTGCGCACGGCGTCGACGTCATCCCGAGCCGCGGGCCGCTCGCCGCCAACACCGTCGCCGGCACGGTCTCCGGCTGGCAGAAAGCGCTCGCGATCAGCGCCGAATGGGGCGGGCGGATGACGGTCGGGCGATTGCTCGAGGATGCGATCTGGTACGCGCAGGAGGGCTTTCCCGTCACCCGCGCCCAGCACCGTTTCACCGTGGAAAAGCGCGACGAGCTCGAGGACGTGCCCGGCTGGGCGGGGCTTTTCCTCAGCGACGGCTTCGTCCCGGACCCGGGCGACACGTTCAAGCAGCCAGCGCTCGCCGCCACGCTGACGCGGCTCACCCAGGTCGGCTTCGATGATTTCTATCGCGGCACGTTGGCGCACGCGATCGCCGAGGACCTGGCGCGCGCCGGCAGCCCGGTGACCGCCGACGATCTCGCCGCACACCAGGCCCGCGAGACCGAGCCGTTGTCGGTGAAGCTCAAATCCGGCACCGTCTACAATGTGCGGCCGCCGAGCCAGGGCCTCGCCTCGCTCGTCATCCTTGGTCTCTTCGACCGGCTGGGCGTGGAGGAGGCCGACGGCTTTGATCATGTCCATGGGCTCGTCGAAGCCACCAAGCTCGCGATCCGCATCCGCAATGCGAACGTGACCGATCCGGTCTATATGGGCGCCGACCCGGCCGACTTCGTGAACGACGCCAACCTGGATGCGCGCGTGCGCTCGATCAGCATGAAGAAGGCGATCGCCTGGCCCGACGAGGCCGTGCCGGGCGACACGGTCTGGCTGGGCGCGGTCGACGGGGAGGGCCGCGCCGTCTCCTTCATCCATTCGATCTACTGGGAGTTCGGCTCCGGCGTGGTGCTCGAGGAGACCGGCATCCAATGGCAGAACCGCGGCAGCTCGTTCACGCTGTCGGAGGACCAGCACAACTATCTGCGCCCCGGGCGCCTGCCCTTCCACACCAACAACCCGGCGCTGGCCCTCCTCAACGACGGCCGGGTGATGGTCTATGGGAGCATGGGCGGCGAGGGTCAGCCCCAGAGCCAAGCCGCCGTCTATTCGCGCTACGCGATGTTCGGCCAGGACCTGCAGGTCGCCATCACCGCGCCGCGCTGGGTGCTGGGCCGCACCTGGGGCGCGCCCAAGGTCGAGCTGCGCATCGAGGACCGCTTCGATCCCGCCGTCATCAAGGCGCTGCGCAAGGCCGGGCACGCGGCCGATCTGCAGCCGCCGCTGACCGACCTTATGGGCCATGCCGGCGCCATCGTGCTGCATCCCTCGGGGCTGCTGGAGGGTGCGAACGATCCGAGGAGCGACGGTGCCGCGGTGGGGTATTAGCGCGGCCGCAGAACCCTAACCCGTTGATCCGTTAACCATTTTTTAACCATTCGCTGGCCAGCGCGGCGCCCCGTCTCCTAAGATATCTCCATCCAATAAGAACGCTACTCAGGAGGTCGGGTAATGAAACTGCGTCACGCAGCGATCATAAAGCTCGCGGGGCTCGCGGGACTCGCGCTCACCCTCGGCGGGTGCGGCATCACCACGCAGACCACACGGATCCAAACCGCCAGTGGCACGGAGGCCTATCACGTCACCTGCAACGGCATTTACAACGACTTCAACGTCTGCAAGGTGAATGCGGGCCGGGCCTGTCCGAACGGCTATGTCATCCTGCGCTCGGTCGACCAGATCGGCCAGATCCCGCTGACCAAGACCTATTACATCACCGGCATCCGGCGCAGCATGACCGTGCGCTGCCAGTAAGACGGTATTGCCAGTAACAATGTAAGACGCTTTTGTTCGCCGCGGCCGCCTGCGCGTGACAGCGCGGGGGCCGCGGTGGAGAATGACCGGGCCCGCCGATCCGCTACATGAAGGAGCGCGCGCCCATGACTGAAAACATCGTCACCGATAAATTCGTCAGCATTGAAAAAGATGGCCGCGTGGCCGTCGTGCGCTTCGACCGCGGCGACAAGGCGAATGCCATGTCGTTCGCGGTGATGGACGCGCTGCTGGAGGCCGCGCAGGACCTGGCGCGCGATCCGGATCTTTCTGCCGTGGTGCTGACCGGCCAGCCGCGCCGCTTCACCCTCGGCTTCGATCTGCGCGATCCGGAGACGATGGCGGTGGCGCGGGCCGGGCTCGCCGAGCAGCGCCACCGTCTGCGTACCGGGCGCGATCTCTGTGAGGCCTGGACGCGTCTCGAGCCGCTGACCATTGCGGCCGTCGAGGGCTGGTGCGTCGGCGGCGGGGTCGCGCTCGCCGCCGCCCTCGACCTCCGCATCGCCTCAGCCGACGCCAAGTTCTACGCGCCCGAAATCGAGCGCGGCATGAATATGAGCTGGGGCTCGGTGCCGCGGGTGACGACGCTGGTCGGCCCGTCCCGGGCGAAACGCCTCTTGATCCTGGCCGAGCAGATCGACGCGGCGACCGCGCGCGAGTGGGGCCTCGTCGACGAGATCGTGCCTGACGGCGAAACCCTCGCGGCGGCGCGAACGATGGCGGCGCGGGTCGCCAAGCTGCCGCCGGTACCGGTGCGCATGATCAAGCAGGGTATCGAGCGCGCCGCCCATCCGCTGGCCGAAGCGCTGAGCGCGATGGACCGCGACCAGTTCGCGCTGGCGCAGCGCTCGGAGGACTACGGCGAGGCGGTCGCCTCGTTCCTGGAAAAGCGCGATCCCGACTACACGGGTCGCTAGCGCGTTTTCAGACTGTTGGGTCTCCGGCCCTCTCCCTGGCCCGGCCACCCGTGGCAGCATCCTTGGGATGGCCGGGCGGGGGAGCGGGCCGGCGCCGTTTCCACGCGAGTGGAAATAAGTTAGCGCACGAAGATCCGCACCTCGTCCGACTTCGCGGTCGGGCTGGTCTCCGTGGTGATCGTCACGCGCTCGGGCGGCACGCCCATGTCCGCCATCGCAAAACGAACCTCCTGGGCGCGGGTGAGAGCGCCGGGCTGGCGCGCCTCGCTCGGCGCCACGCCGACTACCTCGAAGGCGAGATCGGGCCGCTGCTTCAAGGCCGCCTGCAGCGCGCGGTAGAGCGCGTCCTTGTATTTGACGTCGGGCCGGGTGAAACGGATGCGCACGAGCGGACGCGCCGAGCGGCTTCGGCGTGCGCTGGCACCCTTGGCGCCGCCCGGCCGCAGCGCATCCTCCAGGCTTTCAGCCTCGAGCGGGCGCACGCGGGTCGTCGGCTTGCCGACATCCCCGGCCACCGCCTCGGCGAGCAGATCGAGCCCGTGGCTCTGCTCGCGGGCATAGGCGCTCTGCTTGGCGATATCGACCTGGATCTCGGCGAGCATCTTGCGGGGGAGGGTATCGGTGTCCTCGATCGCCGGCGCCAGCGCCGCAAGCTCGGCCCGCGTAACACGGTCGCGCGTGCGCCCCCGGGTCTTGCGCAAGTCTTCCTGCAACCGGCGCGTCTGCGTCGCCGTTCCATTGATCCGCGAGGCGAGCGCGTTGAGCTTCAGGAGATCGCCATTGATCCGCCCGATGCGGCCCCGCGCCTCGCGCATGTTCTTGCGATACGCCGCGTTGTCCTCGGGCAGCCGCCGATCCTTGGCGAGGCCGAAGCCGTCGACCGCCTTCTTGTACGCCGCTTGGTGGAGCCTGATCGAACGCCTGATGCGCTGCAGCTCGTCGTCCTGGCGAAAGACCTGCGCGCGCAAAGCGTCGTTGCGGCGCGCCAGCGCGGCTGCGACGGCGGTGGTGGTCGCGGGTTTCTTTTCCGCGGCTTTCGGTTTCTTGCGCGCACCGGGCAGGCCGATCGCCTTGTCCTTGCGAAAGCGTGTCCGCCCCAGCGCCGGCGGGCCGACGCCGATGGGCCCGCTGGCGAGCTGCGGCGGGATCGTGCCTTTCTCGCCGGGGATCTCGCCGGCCAAGGTCTTGAACACGACGGCGTCGCCGGCCGAACAGCCCTGCAACGCGAGGCCCGCCAGAACCAGTGCGGGCACGGCGGCGAACAGCCAGGACCGCGGCCGATTGGGCATGGCCTTGCCCGGCTTTGCTCCGGATCCGTGCGTGCGGGGCTGTGGTGCCGGTCGGGCCGTCGACTGGGCGGTGATACGAAAAGCTGTCATCGCTCCGGTTCGGTCGTAAGCGGCATAGATACCGACTGGGTGGGGACACTCCGGCGCGGGCTTGATCCCCGTGCACCCGCTCCCCATCTCCAGAGGCCTTCGCGGGCCGCGCCGGGCCCGAAATCGCGACAGCGACCATATGGCCGTGCCCGTTCGCGCGCAACGAGATTCCGGCCGGCGCGGTCGGCACGGCGAGACGGACGGTCGGGGCAGACGTCAAGGCAGACGTCGAGGCAGTGGCACCATCGGCGCGCAGCCTTGCCTGAAGGAGAGGTGTAGAGTAGTGTCCGGCGCCTGCGCCGAACGGTTTTCGGTGCGACGTCCGACAACGGCGGCAAAGTTCGAAGCCCGTCTTAGAAATCAGCGCGCCCCTAGCTCAACTGGATAGAGCACCTGACTACGGATCAGGAGGTTGGGGGTTCGAATCCTCCGGGGCGCGCCA
>CAZBRE010000202.1:0-6560 GCA_964494065.1 uncultured Alphaproteobacteria bacterium | reverse complement strand
AAGGAAAACGACGTGCTCGACGTGCTGGCCGAGAATTTCGGCCCGCGCACCTTCGGCAACAGCCAGGTGATCGGCCACAACGGTCTGGAAACCGGCGACCGCTCGACGCGCTGGATGGATCTGCGCATCGACGGCTGGCCCTTGCGCCATTGGATGGAGGCGTTTTCCACCGAGCAAAACCCGATGGGCTTCATGATCTCGGGCGACCGCGAGGGCAATATCTGGGATCACTGGTACTACTTCACCTACCGCAACAACATGGCGGTCTATCGCAGCATCCTGCGCGAGCGCGCGAGTTGGACCTTCCAGGCATTGCGCGAAGGCCAGGGCCATGCGAACGGCGACCCCGTCGCCGAGGGCTTCTGAGGCCCATATCGCCGATCTGGCGATCCGCCCGGCCGATACGCTAGTCTCCCCCCAATACGGCCGGGGAGGGGAGTGCGAGCGATGTCGGGCGCCTTCGATACCAGCGAGTCCGATAGCACCGTGTCGAGCGCGGCGGTGGTCGACGCCGAGGGATTCCTTATTCCCGAGGCCAGCCAGCCGCAGGACTGGGCCAAGCTCGCGAGCTATCTGAGCGAGCATGGCTTCGACTTCACGCCCGAGCCGGCACCCAAGCAGTTCGCCGGCGGCATGGGCAATCTCAACTACCTGCTCGAGCTCGACGGCACGCCCTGCGTGATCCGCCGCCCGCCGCCGGGCCCGCTGCCGCCGGGCGCCAACGACATGGCCCGCGAGCACCGGGTGCTGTCGCGGCTCTGGGAGAAGTTTCCGCTGGCCCCGCGCGCCTTTCACTTCTGCGACGACGAAAGCATCTGGGACAAGCCCTTCTTCATCATGGAGTACCGCACCGGCCGCGTGGTCCGGAAAGGCGAATGGCCCGACGATCTCGTCGGCCATGAGGCAGCGCTGTCCGAGCGCATGATAAGCGCCCTGGCCGACCTCCACGCGATCGACCCCGCCGCCGTCGGCCTCGACACGCTCGGCCGGCCCGAGGGCTTCAACGCGCGCACCGTCGAGGGCTGGATCAAGCGCTGCAACATCGCCGCGCAGGACATCTACGAGGACAAGCAGCCGCCCCCCGCCGCCCGCGAGGCCGCCGAATGGCTGCGGGCGAACATCGTGCCGGAAAGCGGCGTGGCGCTGCTCCACAACGACTACAAGATCGACAACATCATGTGGGCGGAAATGCCGCCGCCGCCCGACGCGGTCGCGATCTTCGACTGGGACCAATGCACGCGCGGCGACCCGCTCTTCGACTTCGCGACCTTCCTCTCATACTGGGCGGAGGACAGCGATCCCGAGCCGATGCGCAGCTTCGATCAGATGCCGACGATCCGCCCCGGCTTCCCGACCCGCCGCGAGGTGGTCGCGCTCTACGCAGATGCAAGCGGACGCGACGTCTCCGATTTCCTCTTCCACCGCGTGCTCGGCATGCTGAAGCTGGGCGTGATCTTCCTCCAACTCTTCGCCCGCTATCGCCGCGGCGAAACCCGCGATCCCCGCTACGCCGATCTCGGCCAGTACGGCGACAGCATGTTCGAGTTCACCGTCGACATCATCCACGGCCGCACGTTTTAGACGGCCTTCGGAACGTTGGAGTTGGCTGTTCCTGTAATCCCCTCCCCCCTTGTGGGGGAGGGGGTGTTGGCGCCAGCCAAGCCGGAGCATCTTCTAGTGGCGGTGCCGGCGGTACTCGCGCGGCGACACGCCGTAGCGCGCTTTGAAGACGCGGCTGAAATGGGCACTGTCGTTGAAGCCCCAGCGCAGCGCGATCTCGGTCACCGATCGGGCGCGCTGGCGCGGGTCCGCGAGATCGGCGCGACAGCGCTCCAGGCGCGTCTCGCGCAACGCGCCGCCGACCGTCTGCCCGGTCTCATGGAAGAGCCGATGCAGGTGGCGCACGGAAATGCTGTGTGCCGCGGCGATCCGCGCCGGATCGAGCTCGGTGTCGGCGAGATTGTCGCGAAGGTGATCCTTGATCCGCGCGAGCAGCGCTGCGGATGCCCGCGACGGCACGTCGATCCCGGCTTCCGGCGTCGCCTCCAAGGCGGTCGCGACGAGATCGAGCGTGTAGCGGCCGATCGCCTCGGCCTGCATTGGTGCGAGGTCGTGGCGGTCGCGCGCGAGCAGACGCAGCGTGCCGCCGAGAAGATCCCCGGTCGGCGAGCTGCGCGCGATCCGCGCCGCCGTCACCGCGCGCATCGAGCGCAGCCGCCGCCGCAATAGATGGCGCGGGCAGTGCAGCACGATCTGCCGGTTCGGCCCGGCGAGATGGAGCGTGTATGGCCGCTCGGTGTCGACGATCGCGGCGTCGCCCGGATCGAGGCGGACCTCGCGGCCGTCCTGGGCGATGATCATGGTGCCTGCGCGCTGCAGGACGAACACGGCATAGGCGTCGTCCGAGCGGGCGATATCGACCGGCCGGCGGTTGGCCTGCTGCGCGGTTGCCGACAGTTCGGCGAAGACGGTTTCGCCCAGATGCGATACGTCGATCCCGGCCCGGAACGGCGAGTCGTCGATCCGCGCCACGTCGAGATCGACGTAGGTCCGGCAGACGGTCTCGATCCAATGGTCGAGCTTGTCGGTCGTCAGCGCCTGGTCAGGGGACATGATGGGCCGCGTCCTCCTATGTCCGCAGCCTAACGCGTTGTGCGTGGCCCTGTCACGCATATGGAAAGATGACGGCTGGAAAGATGACGGCACGCTGGATCAAGTTTCATGGCGGCGACAGGCAAGACGCGCTGGCTTTTCCGGCGCAGGCTCCGGACATCCCATAAACCCGGAATACGGAGCATTCCGCCATGCCCCTCGACCACCCGAAGTTCAAGGCCGCCGCGGTTCAGGCCGCGCCCGCCTATCTCGATCTCGACGCTTCCGTCGCCAAGACCATCGACCTCATCGGCCAGGCCGCCAAGGTTGGCGCCCGGCTCGTTGCCTTCCCCGAATGCTGGATCCCCGGTCATCCGCTCTGGACGCTGCTCGACTCCGTGCCCTGGGGCATGCAGTTCGTGCAGCGCTATTTCGATAACGCGATGACCGCGACCGGCGACGAGATGAACGCCATCCAGGCCGCCGCGCGCGACAATGCGATCCATGTCGTCTTCGGCTATGTCGAGCGCGCCGGTGGCAGCCTCTATATGGGCCAGGCGATCATTGACGAGGCCGGCAACCGGCTTGCCACCCGCCGCAAGCTCCGGCCCACCCATATCGAGCGCACCGTCTTCGGCGAAGGCGACGGCAGCGACTTGAAGGTCCACGACACCGCCATCGGCCGCCTCGGCGCGCTCAACTGCTGGGAGCACATCCAGCCGCTGGTCAAGCAGGCGATGTTCAGTCAGCACGAGCAGGTCCACGTCGCCTCCTGGCCGTCCTTCTGCGTCTCGCCCGACATGGCCTACGCGCTCGGCCACGACGCCAACATGGCCGCATCGCAGGTCTATGCGCTCGAAGGTCAATGCTACGTCCTCGCCTCGGCGGCGGTGTTCTCGCAGGAAATGGCCGACCTCCTGTGCGACACGCCGTTCAAGCAACAGGTGATGAGCACGGGCGGCGGGGCGGCGATGATCTATGCGCCCGATGGCCGGCCGATCGCCGAGCCCCTCGATCCGAGCGAGGAAGGCATCGTCTATGCCGATATCGATCTCAGCATGATCACGCTCGCCAAGACCTTCGCCGATCCGGTCGGCCATTACAGCCGCCCCGACGTCCTGCAGCTCGCCTTCGATCCGGCGCCGAAATCGCGCGTCGTCGGGATCGAAGGGGAGCCGGCCTTGGTCCGTCCCGAAGCGGCGCCTGCCCCGGCGCCGAAGTCGGCGGATAGCGAGGTCGCCGCGGAGTAAGGCTTACTTGGCGCCGCTCGCCGTCTTCAGGGCGGCGAAGTCCCATGCCGAGAGCAGGTTCACGAGGAAGGACTTGCCCTCGATATGGCGCGCCGTGATGGTGATGTAGAAGCGGCGGGAGAGAAGCAGGCGGATGCTGCCCCAATTGCGCGGCGCGTAGTATTCGACGATCGCCTTGCCGCCGCCTGGGATCTCGACCCACTCGCCCTTCATCCGCTTTACCGTCGCGGGGTTGTTGAGGCTTTCGACCAGCGCCGCGACGATGCCCCGATCGTCGGCGATCAGCTGCGCCGTGGCGATGCCCTTGCCGCCGGTCTGCCGGTAGTGCCGGATGAGGAGAATCCCCCGGCCGAGCTGGCGTTTGACCCGCTTCTCCAGCGTGTTGTCGGGCGGCAGCGTCCATCCGTTGGGCGCGGCGGGATAGGTCGCGGAGTACTGCTTCGCCAGCCGGAATGAGATTTCACCGGCGGCGGCCTCGAGCTGCTTATAAGCCTTGCCGAGCTCGCCTTTGTTGTAGAACGCCTGCGCCTTCTTCATCGCGTCGGTCGTCGGATCGGCAACGGCCGGCGCAACGGCGAGGCACAGCATGCATGCTGCGGCCGAAACGGTGCGGAAGAGCATGGGCGTCGTCCTCAAGCTAGGCGGCTCCAATCGTTGGAGCATATCGGAATATAAATGGGCGCCATATCGCGCTAGCTGCCGCGCGTGATCAGCGTCCGGCTCGGCTCGGCATAGCCGCGCGTGACATGCACGTCGAGCACGATGCGCCCGCCTGATTTGACCACGGCGGCCGCCTGCTCGAACGCCTCGGCCAGTTCGCCCGCATGGGTGATCGGGCCCTCGCCTTCGAAGCCCTGCGCCTGCGCCAGCGACACGATATCGGGCCGCGGCTTGTCGAGCTCCTGGCCGATCCAGCGGTTCTCCACCGGGCGGTCGCGCATCACCGCCATCGCCTCCTGATGGATCTCGTCGTTGAAGTAGCTGCGGTTGTTGGCGACCACGATCATCATCGGCAGCTCCATATGCGAGGCGGTCCAGAGCGCGTTCACGCCCATCAGGTAATCGCCGTCGCCGATCAGCCCGCAGACGATGCGCCCGCTATCCTTGAGCGCCAGCGCCGTGCCGACCGCGTGGCCCGTCCCGGTGCCGACCACTCCGCCGCCGTCCTTGCCGAAATAGGAGAGCGGGCTGTCGAAGGGGCAGCCGTCGCCCGGAAAGCCGATCTGCACATGCGAGAGGCTGACCGGATGGCTGCGGCAGAAGCCGGCGAGCGCGTCGGCCAGATCCCACACCGTCATCTCGCCCGACCCGCCGAGCGCCTTCGCGGGGGCGTCGGTTTCGGTCCAGTGCAAAAATGACCGGATCGTTTCGATGCGCGCCTGCGTGCCGGGCAAGGCTTTCCCGCCAACCGCATCCATGAGCTGGGCGACCAGATCGTCGGGCCGCGCAAGTATGGGAATGTCCACGGCCGGCAGCGCCTGCTGGTCATTGGTCCAGCCGTTGGCGACATGTGTTTCGAGCGAGCAGTGGATGATCGTCGATTCGTTGGGCGCTTGCGTCTGCGACCGGTCGCTCGCCGTGCGCAGATAGCCGGCGAGATCGAGCCAGTCGAGGCTCAAGATCAGATCGGCCTTGGCGATCAGGTCCCGCTCTCCCGGGGACATGCGCTCGGAGACCGCCGGCAGAATATGCAACGGGTGCTCGGTCGGGAAGGCGGCAGCATCATGCAGGCTGGTCAGCACCACCCCGCCCACCGCCTCGGCGAAGGCGACCCGCCGGTCCCAGTCCTCCTGGCTCCGCGAGACCCGGCCCATGAGGATGAGCGGAAACGTCGCCTTGCCGAGCGCCTCGACGATCTCAGCAATCGTCGCTTCCGGCACCGCCGGCGACCGCGCCGGCGCGTAGCGGGCGACGGGCGGCACGCGCACCTCTTCGGCCAGCGCCGATTCCTGCAAACTCACATCGAGGCTGATATAGATCGGCCCGTAGGGCGCCGTCCGCGCGATCTGGTAGCCGCGCAGCACGTCCTCGACCGCGGCCCGGGGCGAGGCCGGCTCAGCGTCCCATTTTACGTAGTTCCGGACCATCGAGGCCTGGTCCTTGGTCGTGTGCACCCAGTCGATCCAGGGCCGGCGCTGATCCGCATCGATCGGCCCGTTGGCGCCGAAGACCAGCATCGGCGTGCGGTCGCACCAAGCGCTGAAGATCCCCGAGGCCGCGTTCATCAGTCCTACGTTTGAGTGCACCGCGACGGCCATCGGCCGCTCCGTCACCTTGCCGTAGCCGTCGGCGATGGCGACCGCGTTGCCCTCGTGCAGGCACACCACCATCTGCGGCGTCCGGTTGCCGAGATAGTTGACGACGCTGTCGTGGAAGCCCCGGTAGCTCGAGCCCGGCACCAGCGCCATGTAATCGATCCCGAGCTGCCGCACGGCCTCGGCGACGACGTCGCTGCCCCATCCCATCTGCGGGTTGCCGAGCCCTTCAGGGCGATCGATTTGATTGCCGGGGCGCTCGCTTTGGTCGCTCATCGTCATCCTCGTTTCTTATACTTGTTTCTTATCAGGGGGCGGGCGTTGTCATTCAGCGCTCGCGGCTGATACTAAAGCGGCGGCCCGGCGCGCGGCAGAGCGTTTCGTCGCGTGCACGGAAAACAAACAAATAGGGGGGACCAGGCAATGCGTGCGGTCAGAGCTCATGAATTCGGCGACCCGGAGG
>CAZBRE010000201.1:0-6596 GCA_964494065.1 uncultured Alphaproteobacteria bacterium | reverse complement strand
CGGCCCAGGCGATCGAAACGCTGCGGCGCTCCCTGGGAATACGCTAGTCGATTCGTGAAGCGCCGTTCAGGCCAGCGCGGTCGCCGCAACACGCCCACATGTAATTCGGCCGTCTACATCCCGGCCGTCGCGACCATGGGAAGGATCGCCCCGCCGATGATGGCGGCCGGGAGGCTAGACCAGCCGGCTCTGCTCCAGGGCGGCGCCGATGAAGGACGAGAAGAGCGGGTGCGGGTCGGTGGGCTTGGATTTGAGCTCCGGGTGGAACTGCACGCCGACATACCAGGGATGGCCCGGCAACTCGACGATCTCCGGCAGCTCACCGTCGGGCGACATGCCGGAAAAGCGCAAGCCCGTGGCCTCCAGCCGGTCCTTGTAGCCGATATTGACCTCGTAGCGGTGGCGGTGGCGTTCGGTGATATGCGCCTCGCCATAGATAGCGTGTGCCTGGCTGCCTTCGACGATGTCGCAGGGATAGGCGCCCAGACGCATCGTTCCGCCCATGTCATCGTCGACATTGCGCCGCTCGATGCGGTTGCCTTGCATCCATTCGGTGAGCAGGCCGACGACGGGTTCGTCGGTGGGGCCGAACTCCGACGATGCGGCATTCTTGATGCCGGCGAGGTTCCGCGCCGCCTCGATCACCGCCATCTGCATGCCGAAGCAGATGCCGAAATACGGCACCCGGCGTTCACGGGCAAAGCGGGCGGCCTTGATCTTGCCCTCCGCACCGCGTTCGCCGAAGCCACCGGGCACGAGGATGCCGTTCACGTCCTCCAGATGCGGCACCGGGTCTTCCTGCTCGAACACCTCCGACTCGATCCAGCGCAGATTGACCCGCGCGTTGTTGGCGATGCCGCCATGGGTCAGCGCCTCGTTGAGCGACTTGTAGGCGTCCTGCAGCTCGGTGTACTTGCCCGCCACCGCGATCGTCACCTCGCCCTCGGGTTTCAGGACCCGTTTGACGATCTCCTCCCAGCGCCCGAGATCGGGCTCCGCCGTGTCGAGGCCGAAATGCCGGCAAACCTGGGTGTCGAAGCCCTGCTCGTGATAGCGCAGCGGTACCTCGTAGATCGTCCGCGCATCGAGCGCCGGGATCACCGCCTCCTCGCGCAGATTGCAGAAGAGCGCGATCTTGCGCCGCTCGTCGCGCGTGATCTCGCGGTCGCAGCGGCAAAGCAGCAGGTCCGGCTGGATGCCGAGCGATTGCAGCGCCTTCACCGAATGCTGGGTCGGCTTGGTCTTGAGCTCGCCGGCCGAGGGGATGTAGGGCAGCAAGGTGAGATGCGCGAACATCGAGCGCTCCCGCCCAAGCTCGTAGCTCAATTGCCGGATCGCCTCGAAGAACGGCAGGCCCTCGATATCGCCCACCGTGCCGCCGATCTCGATCAGCATGAAGTCGGGATCGCTCGAATCGCCCGTCACGAAACCTTTGATCGCGTCGGTGACATGGGGGATCACCTGGACCGTGGCGCCCAGATAATCGCCGCGCCGCTCCTTGGCGATGACCTCGGAGTAGATCCGCCCGGCGGTCACATTGTCGGAGCGCCGCGAGGCCACGCCGGTGAACCGCTCGTAATGCCCCAGATCGAGATCGGTCTCCGCCCCGTCATCGGTGACGTAGACCTCGCCGTGCTGGTACGGGCTCATCGTGCCCGGATCGACATTGAGATAAGGGTCGAGCTTGCGGATGCGGACAGAGAATCCACGTGCCTGCAGGAGCGCGCCCAAGGCTGCTGCGGATAGGCCTTTTCCGAGGGAGGAAGCCACGCCGCCGGTGATAAATACATACCGCGTCATGGACCCTCACCGTATACCAAGTGTTGTGATTCCCCAAAGCAAAAGACGCGCGAAATCGGCTTCATCCACAATTTTCTTCGCGCCGCCGCGGCGACGCGCCGATACCGTGAAGTGGGACGGGGGTTTGGCTGCGGTCGCGGCTCCAGGCGACCGCCGCCACACTATTTGACCGGCGCTTGCGGGCCTGACGGTTTCTTGGGGGCAGGCTTGCCCGCCCCGGCTGCGGGTTTGCCGGCGGCCGCCGGTTTGCCCTGCACGATGGCGCCGCCCTTCTGTCCGCCGACCCAGGTCAGTGCCATGCTGGTCAGAAAGAACCCGGCGGCGATAATCGCCGTCGCGCGGGTCAGCAGATTGGCCGTCGCGCGTCCGGTCATGAAGCCGCTCATGCCGCCACCGCCGCCGATGCCAAGGGCGCCGCCCTCACTGCGTTGGATCAGGACAACCCCGATCAGCGCCAGGGCGAGGATCAGGTGTATGACGAGGAGAACGACTTCCATAACGCAATCCGGTTTACGTGCCGATCAGCCGGGGGCTTCGTGTCAGCGATATGACCGGCCCCCGATACCGGCTCTTATGTAGTGCTTTCTCTCCGGCCGCGCTAGTGATCTGCCGGCGCGGATCGCCCGATCAGGCGCAGGCCGCGATAATCGCCCAGAAATCTTCGGCCTTCAGGCTGGCGCCGCCGACCAGGCCGCCATCGACGTCCTCGAGGCCCAGGATTTCGGCCGCGTTCGAGGGCTTCATCGACCCGCCATAGAGGATGCGGATGCCCTCGCCGCCGTCGAACCGGTCAGCCAGATGGCCGCGGATCGCGGCATGGATCTCGACGATCTCATCAAGGGTGGGCGTGCGGCCGGTGCCGATTGCCCAGACGGGCTCATAGGCGACCACGGCGGTTCTTGGATTGGCGCCGGCGGGCAGCGAGCCGTCGATCTGGCTGATCACCACCGAAACCGCATCGCCGGCGTCGCGTTCCTCTTCGGTCTCGCCGACGCAGACGACGGCGACCAGCCCCTCCCCCAGGGCCGCTTCGGCCTTGGCGCGGACAAGATCATCATCCTCGTCGTGATCGGCCCGGCGCTCGGAATGGCCGACGATCACGAAGGACGCGCCGGCATCCTTCAGCATGGCGGCGCTGAGATCGCCGGTATGCGCGCCCGCGCGCTCGGTGTGGCAATCCTGTCCCCCCGCGATAACCGGCCCACCGGTCAGGCGGGCGGCCACGTCGCGCAGGATCGTCGCTGGCGGCGCGACGGCGATATCGCAGGCAAGACCCCCACCCGCTTCCGCCGCACGCGCAGCGATATCCGAGGCGAGCGCCAGCCCGTCGGCGGCAAGTCCGTTCATTTTCCAGTTGCCGGCTATCAGCGGGCGTCGCGGGTGGGGCATTGTCGTCTGGCCTTTCACGCCTTGTTATCTGGGTTATCCGGATGGTTTTGCAGGCAATTCGCGCCGTGCTCACTAGCATGGCCGGCCGAGTTTGACCATCTTGCCGCACGGCCCGAAGGCGCCATATCCACACATATATGAGAGCGCGAATGTGAGCGCGCTGCCCGGTTGCGGGCGGCTTGGCCGGACCATAAGATGCCGGCCCGTTTCCCTCCCGAATCAGCGAGCGACGCCAATGCTGCAATCGATGCGAAAGTCGGCCAAGTCCTGGGTGATGGTCGTGCTGTTCGGCCTGCTCATCCTGAGCTTCGCGGTTTGGGGGATCGGCGACATCCTGCGGCCGGGCGTCAGCGGGACGGCCGCGCTCGCGACCGTGGGCGGCACCAAGATCACCTTCGATCAGTTCCGCCGTCAGCTCACGCGCACCATCGAGGCGCAACGACAGCGCCTCGGCGTGACGCTGACCTTTCGCCAAGCCTATCAGCTTGGCCTTGCGAACCAGGTTCTGCAGAACATGATCAACGAGGAGCTGCTGGCCCAGGGCGCGAAAGACGTAGGGATAACGGTCAGCAACGATCTCGTGGCGAGCGAGATCCGGAAGGACCGGACGTTCCGCAACCGCTTCGACGAATTCGACCGCGCCATATTCATGCGCGCCCTGGAGCAGTCGCGGCTGACCGAGGCGGGCTACGTCGAGGCGCGACGCCGGGAGATCGCTCGCGGCCAGATCACGGGATTGCTGGCGGCGAACGATGCGGTTCCCAATTCGCTGGTCAACCGGCTCTACCGCTATCAAAACGAAAAGCGGGTCGCCGACGTCGTATTCATCGCAGACAAATCGGTGGCCAAGGTCCCTGAGCCGAGCGCCAGCGCGATCGCGGCCTATCACAAGAAGAACGCCAAGGACTTCACCGCGCCCGAGCTCCGCCAGATCACCGCGATCGTGCTGGCGCCCGCGGTCGTGGCGGCCTCGATCGAGGTCAGCGACGCCGACCTCCGCCGCGCCTACGGCGAACGCAGCGCGGAATTCCTTTCCAAAGAGCGGCGCATGGTGGAGCAGATCCTGTTTACCGACGAGGCGACCGCCAAGAAGGCCCATGCGGCGCTCAAGGCGGGCGCCAGCTTCGAGAAGGTCGCCAAGGAGATTGCCAAGCAGGAGGCGGGTCCGCTGTCGCTCGGCACCGTGGACAAGGACGGCCTGCCGCTGAAGGTGCTGGGCGAAACCGCCTTCAAGCTCAAAGAGGGCGCCTACAGCGCACCGGTCAAAAGCGATCTCGGCTGGCACATTCTGCGGGTGACCAAGATCGAGAAGACCAAGACCAAGCCCTTTGAGGCGGTCAAGGCGAAGCTCAAGGCCGACATCCAGAAGGAGCGCGCCGGCGACCGGCTGGTCAAGCTCACCAACCAGATCGAGGACGAGCTCGGCACCGGCGCATCGCTCGAAGAGGCAGCCAAGAAATACAATCTCAAAGTCAGCAAAATCTCGGCTGTCGACCGTCAGGGCAACGATGGCGACGGCAACAAGATCAAGGACTTGCTGGCGGCCCCCGAGTTCCTCGCCCGCGTCTTTGATCTGGATGAGGGCGAGGACAGCGGCATCGTCGAGACGCGGAGCGGCGCGTCCTTCGTGGTGCGGGTCGACAAGATCACCAAGCCGGCGCTGCGGCCGCTCGCCAAGGTCCGCGACAAGGTCATCGCCGCGATCAAGGAGGAGAGCCGCCGCGCCGAAGCGACCAAGCGCGCCAAGGCGATCCTGGAGAAGCTCAAGGGCGGCTTCACTCTGGCAACGGTGGCGAAACGGGAGAAGCTCGCCTTGCGTACGACCCAGCCGTTTGCCCGCGATGGCCGGACGGCTGGGGACCACGTACCGGCGGGGCTGGTGACCAAGCTGTTCAAGACGCGGCGTGGTCAGGCGGTGATGGAAGAGACAAAGGACGGCGTCGTGCTGGCCTCGGTCAAGGACATCAAAGAAGCCAGCCCATCGGGCGATCCCGCGGCGACCAAGCGTCTCCGCGAGACCATCGCCCGCGGCATTCATCTCGATCTGCTGGCCGGGCTTTCGGGTGCGCTCAAGGACCGCCACGGCGTCGAGATCGATCAGGCCGCGTTCAAGACCTTCTTTACCCAGAACGTAAGGAATTAGCGGCTTCGCGCACCTGCCGGCGGGTGGGCCGTCATTTCATTGATCACTGATGTGTGGCGCGCGCGAGGTCGTCGAGGATCGGGCAGTCGGGCCGGTCGTCGCCGTGGCAGCGCTCCATCAGATCGACCAGGGTGCGCCGCATTGATTTGAGCTCGGCGAGCTTGCGGTCGATCTCATTCACATGGTCGGCGGCGAGCGCTTTGACCTCGGCGCTGGCGCGGGCGTTGTCATGCCAGAGCGCCAGCAGCGCGCCGACATCCTTGACCGAAAAGCCGAGCGAACGCGCCCGCTGCACAAAGCGCAGCGTTGCTAGATCGCGGTCGTCGTAATCGCGGTAGCCGGACTCGGTCCGCCGCGCCGGCGGGATCAGCCCGACATCCTCGTAGTAGCGAATGGTCTTGGCGGATACGCCGGATTTTTCGGCCACTTCACCGATGTTCATGCCACGGCCTCCGTTTGGACCTGTGTCTCACCTGTCTCGAATCCTGTCTCAGTCGATGCGTCTCGTTTCGTCTCGACCGTCTCAACTGTCCCATGCACGCCGGGGCGCCGTCAGAGCGCCTTGTTGCGAAGCCGGAGCGCGTTCGAGATCACCGAGACGGAGCTGAGGCTCATCGCCGCGGCGGCGATCATCGGGTTCAGCAAAACGCCGAGCAGCGGGTAGAGCACGCCCGCCGCCACCGGCACGCCGAGCCCATTATAGACGAAGGCGAAAAAGAGGTTCTGGCGGATATTGCCCATCACCGCCTCGCTCAAGCGCCGCGCGCGGGCGATGCCACGGAGATCGCCGTGCACCAGCGTCACATCGGCGCTCTCGATGGCGATGTCGGTGCCAGCTCCCATGGCGATGCCGATATCGGCCTGGGCGAGCGCCGGGGCGTCGTTGATGCCGTCGCCGGCCATGGCGACAACCTTGCCCTCGGCTTGGAGCGCCTTGACGATCTCGAGCTTGCGCTCGGGCAGCACCTCGGCCTCGACGCGGTCGATGCCCATCGCTCGCGCCACAGCCTCGGCGGTCGTCGCGTTGTCGCCGGTGGCCATGACGATGGCGACGCCGGCGCGGTGAAGCAGCTCGACCGCTTCCTTGCTCGACGCCTTGATCGGATCGGAGACAGCGAGCAGGCCCGCGGCTTTGCCGTCGATGGCGACGAACATGACCGTCGCCCCCTCCCCGCGCAGCGCCTCGGCGCGCGTTATCAGCGCGCCCGGCTCGACGCCGAGTTTTTCGAGCAAGCGCGCATTGCCGACGGATACGTCGGCGCCA
>CAZBRE010000200.1:0-6643 GCA_964494065.1 uncultured Alphaproteobacteria bacterium | reverse complement strand
TTGGAGCCGAACGCCTCGCGCTTGCCCGCATAGGAGATCGCCTCGTCGAGCGCGCGGCGGGCAAAACCGAGCGCGGCCGCGCCCACGGTCGTCCGGAAAATATCGAGCGTCGCCATGGCGATCTGGAAGCCCTGCCCCCGCTCGCCCAGCATCTGGGTCGCCGGCACGCGGCAATCTCTGAACGCCAGCGTCGCCAGCGGGTGGGGCGCCATAACGTCAATGCGTTCGGCAATCTCGAGCCCGCCCGTGTCGGCGTCGACGACGAAGGCGCTGAGGCCCTTGGCGCCGGGGGCCTCGCCGGTGCGCGCGAAGAGCACGTAGTGCCCCGCGATGCCGCCATTGGAGATCCAGGTCTTGCTGCCGTTGACGACATAGTGATTGCCGTCGAGCGCGGCGGTCGTCTTCATCGAGGCGACGTCGGAGCCCGAATGCGGCTCGGACAGCGCGAAAGCTGCGAGGTGTTTGCCGCTCAGCACCTGCGGCAGATATCTGGCCTTGAGCTCGTCCGAGCCGTAGAGCCCGATCGAGGCAGAGCCGAGCCCCTGCATGGCGAAGGCGAAGTCGGCGAGCCCGGTGAAGTAGGCGAGCGTCTCGCGGATGATGGCGAGCGAACGCACGTCGAGCTCTTCGTACTTTCCGCCATGGCTCGCCGGTACCGCGTATCCGAGGAAACCTGCCGCGCCCAGCTTTGCCGCGATGGCGCGGCAGATATCGTCGACATCCTTCTTGCCATGCGCCTGCTCGGCCAAGGGCGCGATCTCCACTTTCGCCCAGGCGCGCAGGCTCTCCGCCAGCGCCCGATGCGTGTCGTCGAAGAACGGCCAGTCGAGGAAGCTTCTGTCCGGCATCAGTCGCCCTGGAAGACCGGACGTTCCTTCTTCACGAAGGCGTCGTAGGCGCGCTTGTAGTCGCGGGTCTGCATGCAGATCGCCTGGGCCTGGGCTTCGGCCTCGATGAACTCATCGAGGTTCATGTCCCATTCCTTGTTCATCATCATCTTGGTCATGGCGTGCCCGAAGGTCGGCCCGTCGGCGAGCTGATTGGCGAGCTTGGTCGCCTCCTCCATCAGCGCGTCGCCCGCCACCAGACGATTGAAGAAGCCCCAGCGCTCGGCCTCCTCGCCGGCCATCGAGCGGCCGGTGAACAGAAGCTCGGCGGCGCGGCCCTGGCCGATGATACGCGGCAGCATGGCGCAGGCCCCCATATCGGCGCCCGACAGGCCGACGCGCACGAAAAGAAACGCGACCTTGGCTTCCGGCGTGCCGAGGCGGAGGTCGGAGGCCATGGCGACGCAGGCGCCCGCCCCGGCGCAGACGCCGTCGATCGCCGAGATCACGGTCTGCGGGCAATTGCGGATGGACTTCACCAGATCGCCCGTCATACGCGTGAAGTTCATCAGCCCCGTCATGTCGAGCTCGAGCAGCGGGCCGATGATGTCGTGCACATCGCCGCCGGAGCAGAAGTTGCCGCCCTCGCCGGTGATGATCACGGTCTTGATGCTGTCGACATAGTTGAGCGCGCGGAAGGTGTCCCTGAGTTCCGCGTAGCTGCCGAAGGTGAGCGGGTTCTTGCGTTCCGGCCGGTTGAGCCGGATCGTCGCGACCTTGCCGTCCTGCTCGAAGGCGAAATGCTTCGGTTTGATATCCGCGTCGGTTTTGATCGGCCCGGATGTCTCCAAGCCGAATACGCGTGCCGTTTTGGCCATTACCTCTCCCCTTGACGAGTATTTGCGCCGTCGCTTTCGGCGGCGAGCGATTGTTTCAGTTTGCCCAGAAGCGCGAAGAGCGCCTCCATCTCTGTGCGGTCGAGTTCTGCCAGCAGCCCGTTGATCCAGTGCTGGTGCTGCGGCCACATGGCATCGAAGGCCTTGCGGCCGGCGGGCGTCAGCGTGACCAGATGAGCACGGCGGTCCTCGGGCGCGGGCTTCCGCGCAACGAGCCCCTCACCGACCAGCCGGTCGATCAGCCCGGTAACGTTGCCGTTCGAGACCATGAGCCGGCGCGACAGCTCGCCCATGGTCAGGCCCGTCTCGGCGCGGTCGAGCTGTGCCAAGAGATCGAAGCGCGGCAGGGTGAAGTCGAACTCCTCGCGCAGGTTTCGGCGCACCCTTCCCTCGATCATGTTGGTGCAGGTGAGGAGACGCAGCCAGATGCGGACGTCGAGATGGTCGTCCGCCGAAACCGCGGTCTCGTAATCCCCGCGTTCCACTGCTGGCATGTCTTCGGGGCTCATCGACCGGCTCCTCACATGACCTCGCCGCCGGCGACCGGGATCGCCTGGCCGGTGACCGAAGCCTGCTCGGGCAGGGCCAACCAGGCAACGGCGCTCGCGACTTCGTCCGGCGTGATCAGCCGGCCCTGCGGATTACTGGCGGTGATCTGCGCGATCGCGTCCGCCTCGCTCGCGCCGGTCTTTTCCATGATGTTGGCGATCGTCTCGCGCGTCATGTCGGTATCTACATAGCCGGGGCAGACCGCGTTCACGGTGACGCCGGTCTTCGCGGTTTCGAGCGCGAGCGAACGCGTGAGGCCGATCACCCCGTGCTTGGCCGCGCAATAGGCGACGACGTAGCGATAGCCGACGAGGCCCGCCGTCGAGGCGACATTGACGATGCGCCCGTAGCCCGCCTCGACCATCGCCGGCAACGCGGCGCTCGTGAAGAGAAAAGCGCTGGTCAGATTGACGTCCATCATCTGACGCCAGAAGGCGAGATCGGTGCGCTTGAAAGGCGCCGACTTCCCCGACCCGGCATTGTTGACCAGGATATCGACCGGGCCGTTGGCGGTGTTGGCGCTCTCTAAAGCGTCGGCAACGGCGCTCTCATCGGTGACATCGGCCACCGCGAAGCCGGCCGGCACGCCGTGGGCTTCGCCGATCTCCGCGGCCTTGCCCTCGAGCGTGGCGGCGTCGCGGGCGACCAGGGTGACCCCCGCCCCCAGCGCTGCCAGACGTGCAGCCACGGCCGCGCCAATGCCGCGATTGCCGCCCGTGACGAGCGCGTGCCGCCCGGCGAGCGGGCGCGCGTCGGGCGCCGCACCATCCTGATCACTGGTCCTGGCGGGGGCTTGAGCCATCGGATTTGCCGTGTTCGTCCTGTTGGGGGGCGGCCTGGCGCGCGGTGTTGCCAGCCTTCACGAATTGTTTTAAGTATAAAATATATTCGACGTCAAGCAAGCGACAAGGCGCCGCACGGCCCAGACTTGCACGGCTCAGATAGGCCGATCGGATCGACGCGACAGGGACCGAAGGAAACCGCTCAGATGAAGACGCTGCTCCCGGCCGGCTGGCCGCGCCCGAAGGGCTATTCGAACGGCATCGCCGCCGACGGCACCCATGTCCACATTGCGGGAATGGTCGGCTGGAACCCGGTGACCTCGGAGTTCGAGACCGATGATTTCGCCGGGCAGTTCCGGCAAACGCTGGAGAGCATCGTCGCCGTGCTCGCCGAAGCCGGCGCCGGGCCCGAGCATATCGTGCGCTTCACCTGGTACGTCACCGACAAGGAAGAGTATCTCGCGAGCCTCAAGGCGGTCGGCGAGGCGTACCGCGACGTGATCGGCAAGCACTATCCGGCCATGGCGGCGATCGAGATCTCCGGCCTCATGGAGCCGCGCGCCAAGATCGAGATCGAGACATATGCGGTTGTGCCGAAGGACTGATTAGGTCACGAACGACCGGTCGTCGCGTCCCCCACCGCGCGGCTCATCAGCCATTCGATGCGGTGGACGACCAGCATCGAGATCACGATGGCGCCGGTGAAGGCGTAGATGCCGAAATGGGTCTCGACATTGGTGACGATCGAGACGTTGAGCGCCACCACCGTCAGCGCCACGACGAACACGTCCAACATCGACCAGCGCCCGAGCGCGCGGATCAGCGAGGCGTAGCGCCGCGCCCAGGGTCCGTACCAGTCGATGTGGAACCAGAGCACGTAGGCGCCGGCGAGCTTGGCCAGCGGGAAGATGATCGAGAACAGCAGGATGACGAAGAAGAGGAAAAGCTCGCTCTTGTCCAAAAGCTCGATGAGGCCGCTCGCGATCGAGACCTTGTCCTCCCAGATCCACAGCTTCTTCACCGTCATCAACGGCATGAACCACGAGACCGCGAGCGCCACCGCGCAGAGCGGGATCATCCAGCCGATCAGCGCGTCGAGCCGCGACCGCCGCTTCAGGCGCGCGGGCTTGGGTGCGGCCGAGGGTGCCGCGGCGAGCCGCTCGGGGCGGATCATCGGTTGGCGTTGCGTCGGCGTCACGGGGCCTCATCCGGGACAGGACAAATCACTGCGGCGCGGGGCCGCCTTCCATCATATCGCCGCGGCGGATGGCGTGCACAAGGGCCGACCACGCCGCGTGATCTCCCGATCTCCACAGAAACGTGTCCCTCGGCTTGCCAGGCTCGCGGTGAAACGGCAGTATCCTGACCAGTCCAATCTTTGTGAAACCCAAACTGAACGGGGACACGTTATGCGCTGGATATCCCACGCCCTGGCCGCCACCTTCATTCTCTTCGTGACGGCGTCGCCGTCGCTGGCCCAGGAGAAGGTCGAGCAGTCGGAGACGCTCAAGAAATTCTTCGGCGACTATCAAGGCGCGGGCGTGGCATCGCGCAAAACCCGCGGCCGTGTCTCGCTCGACCGGCGCGATCTCAATATCTCGATCAAGCCCTTCGGCGAAGGCGGCTTCACCATGACCTGGACGACGGTGATCGCCCCGGCCTACGCACAGGAACGTCGCGAGCGGACCCAGACGATCAACTTCATTCCAACCACCCGCACCGAGGTGTGGCGCTCCGATCCAGTGACCACGCTCATGTCCGGCAAGGCCGTGATCTGGGCGCGCATCGGCGGCGGCGCGCTCTACGTCTACGTCGCGACCGTGACCGAGGCTGGCGGCATCGCGACGTCGGTCTACAAGCGCACGCTGACCAAACATGGAATGAGGCTCGATTTCTCGCGCACCCAGGACGGACGGGTCGTGCGCACCGTGCAGGCGACGCTTAGGCGAAAGAAGTAGTGGGGCGGAAGAAGTAGCGCGGCCCTCGCCGAAGCGCCTCAGCTCTTCACCATCTCGCGGATCTCGAATTTCAGGATCTTGCCCATCACGTTGCGCGGCAGCGCGTCGACGAAGACGACGTCGTGCGGGTGCTTGTAGCGGGCCAGCCGGTCGGCATAGAGCCCCAAGACGGCGTCACGGGTGAGCTCGGCCCCCGGCTTCGAGACGACGACCGCGACGGCGACCTCGCCCCATTTCTCGTCGGGGCGCGCAACCACGGCAGCCTCGGCGATGTCCGCGCATTCGTCGAGCACCGCCTCGAGCTCGGCCGGATAGATGTTCTCCGAGCCTGAGATGATCATGTCCTTCTTGCGGTCGACGACGTAGTAGAAGCCCTCCTCGTCGCGGTAGCCGATATCGCCGGAGTGGTACCAGCCGTCGTGCAGGGCCTCGCGCGTCGCTTCCTCGTCGCCCCAATACTCGATGAGGATGTTGGGCCCGCGCACCAGGATCTCGCCCGGCTCGTTCGGCGGCAGCTCGTTGCCATGCTCGTCGGCGATGCGCGCCTCGCAATGAAGCGCCGGCTTGCCGGTTGAGCCGATCTTGCGCTCGCCGTCCTCGCCGCGCAGCACGATGGCGATCGGCGCGGTCTCCGAGGAGCCGTAGATCTGGCCGACCGGAACGCCCTTGGCCTGGTAGGCGCGGATGATCGGCAGCGGCACCGTGGTCGAGCCGGTGATCATCTCCTTGAGGCTGGAGAAATCGGTCGTGTCCCAGTCGGGGTGGTCGATCATCGCCTGGGCGGTCGCCGGCACGTTGACGAACTGCGTCGGCTTGAACTCGCGGATCGCGGCCAGCGCTGCGCCCGGATCGAAGCGCGACTGGATCACTACCGTGGCGCCCGCATGGAGCGCCGGTGTCGTCTGGATGTTGAGCCCGCCGACATGGAACATCGGCAGGCAGGTCAGGATGACGTCGGCGCTGGTGAGGTCGAACATGTGGGTCGAGTTGACCGCGTTCCAGGCGATCGCGTCCTGGCTCAACACTGCGCCCTTGGGCCGGCCGGTCGTGCCCGAGGTGTAAACGACGAGGAAGGGCGTCTCGCCGGTCACATTCGGGTTGGCATCGTCGCCGTCGGCCTTGGCCAGCAACCCATCATAATCGGTCCAATTCTCGCCGCCCCCGTAACCGATGAAGCGGCAGTCGCCAATCTCGCCGCGCACCGCATCGATCGCCGGACGGAATGCCTCCTCGCCGAACACGGCCGAGGCCGAGCAATTGTTGATGATGTAAAGGAGCTCAGGCGGGGCGAGGCGCCAGTTGAGCGGCACCAGCATCGCGCCCAGCCGCGCACAGGCAAAGAAGAGGTCGAGCAACTCCGGGCTGTTGTAGCCGATATGGGCGACCCGATCGCCGCGGCCGATGCCGAGCTGGTGCTTCAGCACCCGGGCAAGCCGCTTGATGCGCGCGTCGAGCTGGGCATAGGTGATCGCCGCGCCCTCGAAGTGGATCGCCACCTTGTCGGGGCGGAAATCCGCGTTGCGCTCGATCCAGTTCGATAGATCCATGGGTCCCCCTGCCCCGTCTTGCGTTGCCTTGCGTCACCACCGGCGGATTTTCTTAGACCATTGACCGCGGCGTTGCCATGGCCG
>CAZBRE010000199.1:0-6803 GCA_964494065.1 uncultured Alphaproteobacteria bacterium | reverse complement strand
GAGATCCTGGTCGACGTCCACGCCGCCGCGGTGAGCTTCATGGACTATCTGATGACGACCGGCGGCTATCAGATGAAGCCGGAGCTGCCTTACGTGCCCGGCACCGAGGGCGCGGGCGTGGTGGCGGCGGTCGGTGACAAGGTGACCCGCTTTGCGCCCGGCGACCGGGTCGCCTGCTCGAACTGGATCGGCGGTTTCGCCGAGCAGATGGTCGCCCCGGAATGGAAGGCGGTGAAGCTGCCCGACGGCGTCGATTTCGCGCCCGCCTCGACCATCCTCCACAACTACGCGACCGCCTATTACGCACTCATTGAGCGGGCGCAGATCAAGGAAGGCGAGACGCTGCTGGTGACGGGGGCGGCCGGCGGGACCGGGCTCTCGGTCGTCGATCTGGGCCGCAAGCTGGGCGCGCGGGTGATCGCCGCGGTGGGCGGGGCCGAGAAGGCCGCCTTCGTGCGCGAATACGGCGCCGACGCGGCGATCGACTACAAGAGCGAGGATCTGCGCGAACGGGTGAAGGCGCTGACCGACGGGGCCGGGGTCGATGTCTGCTTCGAGACCGTCGGCGGCGAGGTCTTCACGACGATGGCGCGCCTCATGAACTGGGGCGGCCGCCTCATGCCGATCGGCTTCGCCAGCGGGACCATCCCGGCGGTTCCGATGAACCTGCCGCTCTTAAAGAGCTATTCGATCGTCGGCGTGCTGACCGGCAACTGGACCGAGCGTTTTCCGGAAGAATGCCGGCGCGCCTACGAGACCATCGTGGACTGGCTCGCGGCCGGCGAGATCCGGCCCTATATCGACCGCGAGCTGCCGCTCGAGCAGGCCGCCGAGGCCATGCAGGCGATCGCCGATCGCAGCGTGCGCGGCCGCATCGTCCTCAAGGTCCGTTGAGGCGGCGGCCGATGGCCGAGACGCTCGCCATCAGGACCGCGGCGATTGTCGGCGCGACGGGGCCGACCGGCATTCATCTGGCCGCGGCGCTCGCCAAAGCGAAGATCGACGTTCGCGCGATCTCGCGCAATGCCGCGCATCTCGCCGCGACCTTCCCCGACGAGGCCGTCGAGAAGCGCGCGGCCAATGCAACGGATGCGGATGCGCTCGCAGCGGCGGTCGAGGGCTGCGAGCTCGTGGTCGACTGCATCGGCCTGCCGGGCGACCAGATGGCGCTCCACGAAGTGACCGCGCGCAACATCGCCGGGGCCGCCCGGCAGACCGGCACCCGGTTGCTGCAGGTCTCGAGCACCTGGGCCTATCTGCCGCTGCAGGGCGGGGTGATCAACGAGGACCATCCGCGCACGGGCGGCGGGTCCTTCATCCAGGCACGGCGCGCGGCCGAGGAGGTGATGCGCGAGGCCGGGGCGGCGATCCTTCACCTGCCCGACTTCTACGGGCCGCACGTTGCGATCGGGCCGCTGACGGAGGCGCTGAAGGCGGTGGCCCGGGGCAAGCCGATGTCGTGGCTCGGCCCCGCGGATGTCGCCCGCGAATATGTCTATGTGCCCGATGCCATGGCGGTCGCGGCGCGGCTGGCGGTCGAACCCGAGGCCTACGGGCAGCGCTGGGTGGTCCCGGGCGCCGGGCCGGTGACGGCGCGCGAGATCGCCGATCATGTCGCCGCGCATCTGGGGCACAAGGTGCGGCTGATCACGGCCGGGCCGTTCATGCTGCGCCTGGTCAGCCTGTTCAACAGCGAGCTGCGCAGCTTCATGCAGATGGTGCCGGAATACCTGAAGCCCGTGCGCTACGACGGGGCGCGCCTCGAGGCGCTGATCGGCGCCTCGCCGGTTACGCCTTATGCCGATGGCATTGCGGCGACGCTCGATTGGTTGGCCGACGCTCGTGGGACGCCCTAGCCGACGTTGATCACGAAGGCGTAGGAGGACTGGGCGTCGCCGGCGGTGACGCGGTTCTCGCCCGGCTTGAGCTCAGCCACGGACGCCGCCGCCTTGCGGCCGATCGGCATGCCATTGACCGTTGTGCCGAGCGTGCTCTCCAGATCGCGCAGCAGCACCGCGCCGTCCTGGACATAGATGAGAAAATGACGCCGCGAGATATGATGCGGCGGCGGCTCCTCGAGCGGCAGGTCGGGCTCGACGATCAGCTCCTGCTCGCCCCTCACCGCCTTGCGCCCGACCATGAAGGGAAGCCGGCCGATCGGGATCGGCGCCGCACCGATCAACGCGATCAGCTGTTCGCTCGCCGCCTGGATCTGGAGCGCCGGAGATTTGTCTTGAGAGACCGGTGCGGGGCCAGGCTCTTCGCCTGCCGGTGCCGGCGGCGAATCAGGGGCCGGGGCGTCGGCGGGCGGCGGGGGCCGCAGGGCGCCGTCGAGCTCGGCCCGGATCGCCTCCAGGAGCTGGTCGTCGGCGCCGCGCAGGCGGGCGCTCGCACGCACGATCAGCGCCTCGGCGGCCTCGGGATCCTGGCGGACGTGATGGAGATATTCCTCGCGCGAGAGTGCCTCGACGGTGACCGGCGAGACCGCCTGGGCGGTGGCCCCGCGCGGCTGGCCCAGAAGCGGGCCCAGCGCGCCGACGAAGCCGCCGGGCTCGACCGTGCCGATCAGCACCTGGCTGCGGCCGATCTTGCGCACGACCTCGACCGTGCCCTCGATCACGCGCAGCACCTCGGGCGCCGCATCGCCCTGCTCGAAAAGTGACTGGCTTGCCCTAAACGATCTCAGCATGGGAACGATCTCAGCATGGCCGCGCTGCGATGGTTGCGTTCGCGGGAAAGTAATCCACCGACCCGCCGCGGGAAAGCCGAGGGTCGGATTTTGCTTAACGCGGGGAGGCGGCAGGGGCGCCGATCCACCAAGTGCCTGGCAATCTTGGCGGCATGATGACGGTGGCGTTGCCACAGGTCACGGGCGCAGAGAGAGGGCCAACAGGCCCCTTGACAAATTCGATAATTTGAATATCATAAAAATATGAAAATAGAGACTGCCATAGAAGCCCTCGGGGCCTTGGCGCATCAGACGCGGCTCAAAGTGTTCCGGCTGCTGGTGCGCAAGGGCCCGCAAGGCCTGCCCGCGGGCGAGATCGCGGGGCGGCTCGGCGTCCATGCGGCGACGATGTCGCATCACCTCGGTCTCTTGGAGCGGGCAGGGCTGCTGCGCTCCTGGCGGGTGGCGCGGCAGGTCTTCTATGCCGCCGATTTTGAGGGCATGCGCGGGCTGATCGGCTATCTGGCCGAGGATTGCTGCGCCGGGCTGCCGGAGCTGACACCCACCGCCGCGTCCGCCGGCACGTCCAAGGGCACGTCCCAGGGCAGGGCGAAACAGGAGATTGAGGCATGAAACGCTTGCACGTCCACGTCCATGTGAAGGATCTCGGCGAATCGATCGCCTTCTACCGCGCGCTCTTCGGCGAGGCGCCGGTGGTGGAGAAGAGCGACTACGCCAAATGGCTGCTCGACGACCCGGCGGTCAACTTCGCCATCTCCGCGCGCTGCGGCGACAGCGGGGTGAGCCATCTGGGCTTCCAGCTCGACGACGGCGAGGCGCTGAGCGCGCTGACCGGCCGCCTCGGCGAGGCGGGCCACGGCACGCTCGACCAGACGGACGCCAAATGCTGCTACGCGCGGTCCGACAAGGCCTGGGTCAACGACCCGCAGGGCGTCGCCTGGGAGAATTTCGTCACCCACGGCGCCATCGAGACCTTCGGCGAGGATCTGGAGCCGGGTAGCGGCGAAATGGAGCTGCCGCCCGCTCCTTGAGCGGCATATCGGGACGGTCGGGCAGGCGACCGCCCCGCAAAAGTTAACCCTCACTTCACCTTGTCGTGGATTGTCGCGGTGGTTTTGCCGTAGAATTGTCTAAGTCGCCGAGCAATTCGCGAGGCTGGGCTGCCGCAACAACCGGGTGAACGGTCCCGGGACATCGCAACAAGCGGCGCCTGGGGTGGTCACGCGCAATCGGCCTGTTGCGATCCTTTACTGCGATCATGTGAGGCAGGGGTGGCGCAGACAGAGCGCAAGCACGCATTGCCGAAAGGCACCGTTCTCAGGGACAGCTATCGGATCGAGAGCGTCCTGGGCTCGGGCGGATTCGCGATCACCTATCTCGGCAGCCATACCGGGCTCGACCAGAAGGTCGCGATCAAGGAATACATGCCCGATCAGTTCGCCGTCCGCGAGGAGGACCGCGCCACCGTGCGGCCGCGCTCCGATGCCGGCGACGACTACAAGCACGGCCTCCGCCGCTTCGCCGAGGAGGCGCGCACGCTCGCCAAGTTCCGCCATCCGGGCATCGTGCCGGTGACCGACATCTTCGAGGAGAACGGCACCGCCTACATGGTGATGGAGTATGTCGAGGGCGAAAGCCTGCACCAGCATCTGGCGCGGCACGGCACGGTCGATGAGGCGGCGTTCCGGGCGATCTTCGATCCGATCCTGGCGGCGCTGTCCGAGGTGCACGCCAACGGCATCCTCCACCGCGACATCAAGCCCGCGAACATCTATGTGCGCGCCGACGGCAGCCCGGTGCTGCTCGACTTCGGCAATTCGCGCGAGGCCCTCGGCACGAAGGCGCGAAGCCTGACAGTGGCGCTGACCCCCGGCTATGCGCCGAGCGAGCAGTATTCCTCGCGCGGCAAGCAGGGGCCGTGGACCGACATCTATTCGCTGGGTGCGACCATGTATGCGTCGGTCACGGGCATCGATCCGCCCGAGGCGCCCGACCGGGCGCTCGACGACGACTACGTGCCGGCGGGGGAGGTCGACAAGCGCATCAAATCCGAATACTCCGCATCGCTGCTGTCGGCGATCGATCGCGCGCTGGCGGTGCGGCCCGATGAGCGCCCCCAGGATATCGGCGACTTCCGCCTGCTGATCGACGGACGCGTCGGGCTCGAGCAGCCGAAGGGCGAGCCGCAGACCATCCTGCCCGGCACCGATGCCGCCCGCAGCGGGGCGGGTGCCATGCTGGCGCCGGCCAAGCGTTCGAGAACGCCGACCCGCGGCGGCGCGTCGTCGCGCAACTGGAAGCCGATCGCGATTGCCGCTTCGGTGGTCGTGCTGCTGGCCGGCGGCGGCGCCTTCGGCTGGATGAAGTACCAGGAGGCCGAGGCCGAGCGCCTGGCCGCGGCGGCGGAAAAGAAGGCGCAGATCGCCGTGGCCAAGGCCCAGGCGGCAGCCGTCAAGCGGCGGGAGTTCGCCCGCTTCGATCGGGCGGCTGAAGCGGCCGAGGAACAAGCGCTTCTGGCGGCCCGCCGGGCGGCCTGGATCCGCCGTGTGCGCGAGCAGCGCCGGGCCGAAGAGGAGGCGCGTCAGGCCCAGCAGCGGCGACGGACCCAGGCCGGCGAGAAAGGCGGGCTGATCGGCGGGGTGAAGAGCTTCTTCGAGAAGATCCTGCCCGGCGCCGGGCGGTAGGGCGCTAGAGCACACTCCGACTCGGTTGGCGCGGTTTTCCCATTCCCTTGAGGGTTGGAGGGGATGCTGTGCTGGCACACACCTTCCTCGCCATCCTCTCTACTGTCACCCCGGCTCGGCCTGCGGCCGTCCGGGGTGACACCGTTGTGGTGGGAGGGGCGATCGGATCCGGTCTCAAAGCCGCTTTTCGTAGAACAGGCTGGTCTCGATCTGGCTTGGCGTCATCGCGGCATAGTCGCCGAAGACATCGCAGAGTTCGAACCCCATGCGCTCGTAGAAAGCGATGGCGTCCTGCTGATGGATGCCGGTTTCGAGACGCAGCAGCGGCAGGCCCGCCTCGCGCGCGACCGCCTCGAGACGATCGAGGATCGCCTTTGCCACGCCGCGGCCGCGTGCGGCCTCGTTGGTGAACATGCGCTTCACCTCGGCAAACCCGTCATAGAGCGCCACCCCGCCGCAGCCCAGGGCGGTCCCGTCGCTTCGCGCCAGAAAGAAATGGATGTTGGGCTGGAAGAGCGCCTCGGGCCGAAGCCCATGCTGCTGTTCCTCCGAATATGAGCTGCCGAGATCACGGTCGAGCTCTGCAAGCAGTGCCGAGGCCTCGGGGGTGAGGGTGATGGTGCGTTCGATGGTGATCATTCCCGGTATCCGCCCCGCGACTACTTGATCCACTGATCGAACGTTTTAGCCTTGGCGAGGTCGCTATCACGCGGTGTGTTCTTATCGCCGCCTTCCGCCTGGCGAGGACAGTCACGGTAGCCCACGCCGCGCGGCTTGCCGCCGAAGAAGCGGTATAGCCGCCTCCGGCAGCGGCCGGAATTGGCGAATATCTCGACCTGGGCCCGCACCCGCTCCAAGCGGGCTCCACGCCAGCGATAGACGGTCTCGATAATCACCCGGTCTTGGCGCATCGCAAGGCGTTTGTACCGGACCTCCTTGCGCGCTGCATCGAAACGGATGTTGCCGCATTGCAGGCCCGCGATGGCGAGCGTCGCTTCGTCGCGTTTCGGCCCGTAGCGCGCCTTGGCGGTGTCGAAGAGCCAGTAGTGGTTGAAAAGACAGCGCCGATTGGCGGCCGCGAAGACGCGGATGTCCGCGTGGCCGTCGAAGTTGACGTCGGCGAGGACGAAGCCGAGCGCGGCAAGCCCGTCGAAGTCGAGCGCGCCTTTCTCCTCGGTGGCGCCTGTGCCGCCGGCGGCCGGGACCTCGATGTCCCAGCCGGGGCGTACAAGCGTCTGGATGGCGCGTTTGGTGTTCAGGCGTTCGATGGCGATCGCGGTGGCGATCCGCCGATCCGCGCCGACCCGCCGGCCGATGAAGACGAAATTGAAGGCCGGCTTGTCTCCGCGAATCTTGCCGCGGCAAACGGCAAGGCGCGCACCGGCCGAGGCCGGCAGCAGCTTGCAATCCGCGCCGCGCCTCGCCTCGGA
>CAZBRE010000198.1:0-6831 GCA_964494065.1 uncultured Alphaproteobacteria bacterium | reverse complement strand
CGCCAGGTCGTGCAGCGGCTTCAGCGCCACCACCATCTCGATGGTCGAGCAGTTGGGGTTGGCGATGATGTTGCGCGCGGTGTAGCCCGCAATCGCCTCGGGATTGACCTCGGGCACCACGAGCGGCACGTCCTCGTCCATGCGGAACTGCGAGGTGTTGTCGACGACGACGCAGCCCGCGGCGCCCGCGCGCGGCGCATGCACCTTGGAGACCGCGCCACCCGGCGAGAACAGGCCGATATCGACGCCGGCGAAGTCGAATTTCTCCAAATCCTCGACCACCAGCTCGTCGCCGCCGAATTCGACGGTCGTGCCCGCCGAGCGGCTCGAGGCGACGGCGTGAACGCGCTTTGCCGGAAACTCGCGCTGATCGAGGATCTCGAGCATTTCCTGACCAACGGCGCCGGTGGCGCCGACGACGGCGATGACGTAGCTCATGACATTCTGCTTTCAGTCCTGGCTCTTGCTTCTGGCATTGGCCCTGTGCTTGTCCTTGCCCGGGGCGTGTCTTCTCGGCCCGGACGGCCTATAATAAATTGAGAGGGTTGCAAAACGCTTCAAGTCCTTCGGATCCTCAAATGCCGGCACCGGCGGGAGGCGAATGATGGCGAAGAAGATCGACACCTACGCCGATTTTTGGCCCTACTATCTCCACGAGCACCGTAAGCCCATGACCCGGGCCATGCATTATTTCGGGACCGGCTTGGGGCTGGGCTTATTGGTGGCTGCGTTCGCGACCCAGATTTGGTGGCTCCTGCTCGCCGCACTCGTCGCGGGCTATCTTTTTGCCTGGATCAGCCATTTCACCGTCGAGAAGAACAAGCCCGCTACGTTCGGCCATCCTCTATGGTCCTTCCTGAGCGATCTGCGGATGTTCGGCACCTGGCTCTCCGGCCGCCTGGGCCACGAGCTCGAGCGCCATCAAATCCGCTGACCGCGCTCGCGCGATCGCCAAAACGAAAAAGCCCCGCGGGGATCGCTCCCCGCGAGGCTCGATCGCGTTATGGAAAGCGGACTACTTCTTTTCGCTCGACGCCGTCTGTTTGACGACGGTCTGCGGACCGGTCTTGGTGACCGTGGTCTGAGCAGTCTTGTGGCTCGCATGCCCACCGCAGGCCAGCGCCGGGGCAGTGAACGCCGCGACGACAGCGGCCAAGACCGAAATCTTGAGGACTTGCATGCTGGTGCGCTCCTGTTGAGAACGTTCCAAGATGTCTCAGCCTAGGGCCGAACGATCGGGGCGTCAATGGCGGCTGCGCGGCGCCCGCCGCATAGGGGCCGGTTAGCGCCGGTTTTCACGCGAACGTGATGGACAATGCCTAGCCCTGCGGCCCTAGCTTTGCGGCACATGCGCGAAGGCGCTCGCCGGGACCAGCACGCTTTCGCTTCCGCCGGGCGGCTGCCAATAGAGCTCGAGCGTCGCCGTGCCCTTGCGCTGGAAATACCAGATCAGCAGCGGATACCAGCCCGGCTGGTCGATCTTGACGGGGATCGGGTCGGACATCTCGTCGGGATGGACATCCCCAAGCTCGTAGATCTGCTTGCCGCCGAGCATCACGCGCACGCCGTCGTTCGAATTGACCTTGAGCTGATAGACGCCGGCCTTGTCGAACTTGACGAAGCCGTGGATCTTGGCGCCGACGCCGATATTGCGGTCGCTGGTCAGCACATTGTTGAAGCCGGTCTGGTAGTTGAGCTGGGGCAGTGGCTTGCCGGCTTCACCCTTGCGCGGTTCGGCATAGCGCAGCAGCTGTTGGATCGTGCGCACGTAGGTGAAATGATAGTTGACGCCCAGGCCCGGCTTGAGCGCCGCGGCCTTGGGCTGCGGGTTGGCTGGATCGATCGCGTGCTCGGCGGCGCTGGCGCCCGCAACCGATCCCATCGTCACGCCCAGCATCAAAAGCGCGCCGGCCATGGCCACACGACCGCCGTCACAAAAGAATCGCAGCATTGTGGTATTCCTCGAAATAACGGTGGACCCGACCCCCTCGTCCAGGCGGCTTGGTGCGCCCTTCTTAAAACAACAGCAAAAGATAGCGGGCCGCGCCGGGCTGTGCCAGCCCGACAAGCGTGTGGCCAGGATTTGTGCGGGTCTTGCGGCTGCCCGTTGACGACGGCGGGCGGGGCGGCTGTTATGCGGCGCGGGTCGCCTTCGACCGCCAGGCCCTCGAGGGAGGCCGCGCCCGCACCGCAGCCGATGCCCGACAGGTGGGACCATGACCGCAGCCGATACTCCGATGCCCAAGACTGTACCCGGCAATTATTTCGAGGACTTTTCCGTCGGCCAAGCGCTGCCCCACGCGACGCCGAGGACGGTCAGCGAAGGTGATGCGGCGCTCTACACCGCGCTCTATGGCTCGCGGTTCGCGCTGCAGAGCTCGGACGAGTTCGCGCGCGCCCTGGGGCTGAAGCGCGCGCCGGTCGACGATCTGCTGGCCTTTCACATCGTCTTCGGCAAGACCGTCGCCGACATTTCGCTCAACGCCGTCGCCAATCTCGGCTATGCGGCCTGCCGTTTCGGCGCGCCGGTTTATCCGGGCGACACGATACGCGCGGCCTCCACGGTGCTCGGCGTGAAGGAGAATTCGAGCGGCAAGACCGGCGTCGTCTATGTGAACTCGACGGGACGCAATCAGGACGGCGACATCGTGCTCGACTACGTGCGCTGGGTGATGGTGAACAAGCGCGATGCGGCTTCCGCCGCGCCGGAGCCGGTCGAGCCCGACCTGCCCGAGGCCGTGCCGGCGGATGAGCTCGCGGTGCCCGAGGGACTTTCCTGCGCCGGCTACGACGATGCGCTGGCGGGCTCGGCGGCGCGCTGGGAGGACTACGCGCCGGGTGAGCGTATCAACCATGTCGATGCCATGACGGTGGAGGAGGCCGACCACATGCTGGCGACGCGGCTCTATCAGAACACCGCCAAGGTGCATTTCAACCAGCACGCGGCGGGCGAGACGCGCTTCGGCCGGCGCATCGTCTATGGCGGCCATGTGATCAGCCACGCTCGCGCGCTCTCGTTCAACGGCCTGGCGAATGCCTGCAAGATCCTGGCGATCAATGGCGGGCGGCACGTGGCGCCGCTCTTCGCAGGCGACACGATCTATGCCTGGTCGGAGGTGCTGGAGCGGATCGCGCTGCCCGGCCGCGGCGATGTCGGCGCGCTTCGTCTCCGCACGGTCGCAACGAAGGACCGGGCCTGCGCCGATTTCCCCTACAAAGACAGCGACGGTAAGTACGATCCGGCGGTCGTGCTCGACTTCGACTACACGGTGCTGATGCCGAAACGCTGAGGCTGGCTATTTTGGGCTATTCCGCCGCCTGCGGCGTGCCTTTGCTGCCGGGCCGCGCGTCCCGGTTCGCCCAGTAGTTCGGGTCGGCGCGCAAGGCGGCGAGCTTCTCGGGCGTCTCGGTGCCCGGCGCCATAGAGGCGTCGGTGCCCGGCATCACCTGGTGGTGGTCGATGTTGAGCGTGCGCAGCCAGCGCTGCTGGCCCATCGTTATGGCGATGAAATAGCCGATCTCGACGATCTCGGGCTCCGAATAATGCTTGTGGAGCTCGGCCCAGAGATGGTCGCCGGCTTCGAGATCCCAGACGATCGCCTCGGCGTAGCGCAGCGCCGCCTTCTGGCGGTCGTCGTAGTGCTCGGACTTCTCGAAATTGATGAGGTCGAAGTAATCGTCCTCGACCAGGCCCTTCTCGCGCGACTGGATCGAGCGCTGATTGCCGCAGAACTCGCACTTTACCGAATGCGAGACATAGACCCGGCAGAGCTCCTTGATCGTGTGGTCCGCGACGCCGTTGTGGAAGACGTCGCGCCAGGTGTTGGCGAAGGACCAGAAGGCGGCCGGCACGTGGGCGCGGATCGCCTGGCTTTCGGGACGCGGCGTGCCCTTGGTGCGGCAGCGCTCGAATTCGGCGCGCATCGCCTCGTCGACATTCGCGGGGTCCACATAGCTGATGCGTTGCTTGGTCATGGCGATCGTTCCCGGTTGTTATGCGGTCTGGTGCTGCAATCGATTGCCAAGATCATGGCAGGCGCAACCGCTGCGGGTCAACGCACGATTGAGAGAGCCGTCGCAGCGTACTGGGATTCCGTCTGGTCGGGAAAATAATGAGGCGTCAGGGGCGCGACCGGGGGGTCGGCGCTGCGGTGTCCGGCGGAGACACACACCCTGACGCCTCTGGGTTTTTTCGACCCGGCCGTGAAGCACGTGCCGATCAACCCGCGGTTCGCGTGAAGCTTACGTGGTAGTGCTGATTCACCCCGACATTCTTGCGCCCGTCCCAGGCAGATCCGGCGCGCCGCGGTTCCTGCAGCCGTCCCCCGAAAGGTCCGTTTCCCACGTGCCGCCTGTTGATCGGTGCCTGCTTTTCGAACGTCCACCCTTGCGGGCTTTCCTCCGGTCCACCGGCTCCCAGGCGGCGAGGCCTTCGTCGTGTCCGCGAACGAACCTTCGATTGCCCCCCGAGACTTTCTTCTCCCCCATCCGGCGAAGTCTTGCGACCCCGCCCTCCGGTACAGATCAGAACGCCCCAAACGCCCCTGCGTACCGAGGTCTATAGTCATGACGTCTTGGTATGTTTGCAATAAAAAAATAGAGAAAGAATCAAATTTCTTGTGAATAACTCAATAGTTCTCTCACATTCCCTTCACAAACTATCCACAGACTTATTCACAACTTGTTGCATACAAGTGAAATTGATTGCTTCTATTGTCCGTGCTTTCCGCCCTAGGTCCAATGGGTTGTGCGAGATTATTGGTCCCTTTGCTCGCGGTTCGGCGGCCAAGCCGTTGTGATCGGCGGGTGGCCGCCATGCAAAGAGAACAGCGGTCGAACCGGAGGCGGCGTTGACTGCCTCGCGCCCAGGGT
This sequence comes from uncultured Alphaproteobacteria bacterium, assembly GCA_964494065.1. GTDB lineage: Bacteria > Pseudomonadota > Alphaproteobacteria > JAPULJ01 > JAPULJ01 > DATKZM01. The sequence continues at coordinate 1,959 of CAZBRE010000198.1, read as the reverse complement.
CTAAACGTGAATCTCCGGATCGCTTCCAGCGAAGGGGTGCGGAGCCAGGGGGAATATTGGGCATGACGTCACGCGACCGACCGCTGTCGCCGCATCTACAGATCTATCGCTGGCAGTGGACCATGCTGCTGTCGATCGTGCATCGCATGACCGGCGTGGCGTTGTCGGTCGGCATGCTGCTGCTGGTCTGGTGGCTGGTCGCGGCGTCCTTGGGCCCCGAGGAATTCGCCGATGCACAGGCGTTCATGGACCACTGGTTCGGCCGGCTGATCCTGTTCGGCTTCACCTGGGCGCTCTTCTATCACCTGTCGAACGGCATCCGGCACCTCTTCTGGGACGCCGGGCGCGGCTTTGAGCTCCAGACCGGCTATGGCACCGCCTGGCTCGTCGTGCTGGCCTCGCTGGTGCTGACCGGCCTCGCCTGGCTCGCCGGCTATGGGATCATCTAGGGGAGGCCGCGGCGGATGAGCTATCGCAGCCCCCTCGGACGCGCGCGCGGATTGGGCTCGGCCCGCGAGGGCGCGGGCCATTGGTGGGCCCAGCGCCTGACCGCCGTGGCCCTGGTGCCGCTCTGCCTCTGGTTCGTCATCGGCCTCGTCGGCATGATCGGCCAGGAGCATGAGCCGGTCGTTGAATGGATCAGCGAGCCGATCACCTCCAGCTTGCTGGTGGTCCTGATCGTCGCCGCCTTTCATCACGCCCAGCTCGGGCTGCAGGTCGTGATCGAAGACTACGTGCACCACGAGGGCCTGAAGATCGCCGGCATCGTGCTGGTCAAGTTCGCGGCGATCCTGTTGGGGCTCTGGGCGGTTTTTTCGGTGCTCTCGATCAGTTTCGGAGGCTGAGGTCGGATGGCTGAGAATTCGTCGAACGGTTCGGCCGGCAAAGCGCCCGCGATCAACGGCGACGCCTATCCGATCACCGAGCACGAATACGACGTCCTGGTCATCGGCGCCGGCGGGGCGGGCCTGCGCGCCACCTTCGGCCTCGCCCAGCGCGGCCTGCGCACCGCCTGCATCACCAAGGTCTTCCCGACGCGCAGCCATACCGTCGCGGCGCAGGGCGGCATCTCGGCCGCGCTCGGCAATATGGGCAAGGACGACTGGCGCTGGCACATGTACGACACCGTCAAGGGCTCCGATTGGCTCGGCGACCAGGACGCGATCGAATACATGTGCAAGGAGGCGGTGCCGGCGGTCGTCGAGCTCGAACATTTCGGCGTGCCCTTCTCACGCACGCCCGAGGGCAAGATCTACCAGCGCCCCTTCGGCGGCATGACCACCGAATACGGCGAGGGCACGGCGCAGCGCACGGCCGCCGCCGCCGACCGCACCGGCCATGCGATCCTGCACACGCTCTACCAGCAGAGCCTGAAGCACCAGGCCGAGTTCTTCGTCGAGTATTTCGCGCTCGACCTGATCATGGACGATGACGGCGCTTGTCTCGGTGCCACCGCGTGGAACCTCGACGACGGCTCGATCCACCGCTTTCGCGCGCATCAGACGCTGATTGCGACGGGCGGCTATGGCCGCGCCTATTTCTCCTGCACCGGTGCGCATACCCAGACCGGCGACGGCAACGCCATGGTGCTCCGCGCCGGCCTGCCGCTCCAGGACATGGAGTTCGTGCAGTTCCACCCGACCGGGGTCTACGGCGCCGGCATGCTGATCACCGAGGGCGCGCGCGGCGAGGGCGGCTATCTCACCAATTCCGAGGGCGAGAAGTTCATGGAGCGCTATGCGCCCTCGGCCAAGGATCTGGCGAGCCGCGACGTCGTCAGCCGCTCGATGACCATCGAGATCCGCGAGGGCCGGGGCGTCGGGCCGGAGAACGACCACATCTTCCTCCATCTAGAGCATCTCGATCCGGCGCTCCTGCACCAGCGCCTGCCGGGCATCTCCGAGACCGCGAAGATCTTCGCCAATGTCGACGTGACCAAGGAGCCGATCCCGGTGCTGC
>CAZBRE010000197.1:0-6857 GCA_964494065.1 uncultured Alphaproteobacteria bacterium | reverse complement strand
GCGAAGGCGACCGAGATCAGGTTGAGCTCGCCGATCGCCGCCGCCGCGAAGCCGCCGGTCCAGACGAGGCCGACGATGAGCGTGATCAGCACCGCGGCGACGAGACGCAAGCTGCGAAGCCCGGCCACCAGGAAGATCGAAACCAGCGCGAGCGAGATGAAGCCGGCCGTCCCGGCGCCCTGCTCGACGCTCTTCAGCTCCTCGGTGTTGAGGGCGACGGTGCCGGTCAAGCGCACGCGCACCCCCTGCGCGGGCGTCAGGCTGAGCGACGTGGCGACGGCGCGGATGCGGCGCATGGCGCGCTTGCCGGGCTGGAGCGAGGTGAAGTCCTGGCTCGGCTGGACGACGATGATGCGGCGCTGGTCCGAGGGCTTGGGCGGCCGCGCGCGCATGAGATCGAGCCAGGAGAGCGCCGCTCGATTACCGGCCGCGCGGCCCTCGATCACGGCGCTGATCTTGTCGAGCGCGAGGGCGAGGCTCTTGGTGTTCGCGTCCTCCTTGCCCTCGCGCAGGGTCTTGGCCGCGAGGCCGAGCACAGCGAACATGCCGCGCAAGGACGGGTCTTCGGCCAGCGTGCCCAGGAGCGGCTGCGCCTCGGCGAGACGTTCGGCCAGCGCGACGAGCTCGTCGACCTTAAGGAAAAGCAGGCCGTTGCGGCGGAAGAACGGATGCGCATCGGGATAGAAGACCGTGGCGAAGGTCTTGGGCTCGCGGGCGAGGGCCGCGGCGAGCTTGGCCGCACCATCGGCGACGGTATCCTCGTTCGGCCCGTCGAGCACGATGGCGAGGCGGCCGCTGTCATGGGGGAAGGCCGCCTTGAAGTCGCGGCTGCGCTGGCGGAACGGCAAGTCCTGCGAGAGCAGCCCCGCCGTATCGGTGTTCATGCCGAGATGGGTGACGGTGTACCAGGCCGACAGTCCGGTCAGCACCAGCGCCAGGATCAGAACCAGCCAGGCAAAGCGCCCGGAAAAGCGCGCGGCGCCGGCGAGCAGTCGTCCGGCGAGATCAGGTTTTGCCGGGCTCACGCGGATCGCCTGCGTCCGGTCACAAATCTGCGCACAAGATCAGGCATCATGTCGCCTCGCCGCGTCGACCCGGCTCGCTTGCAGGATGGGGCGGTCCACCACACATATGGGCCCGGGCGCATGTAGGCAAAAGCAAGCGGCACCACCCTTCTTGGAGCGCATCCATGACGATGAGACTTTTCGGCCCATTGCGGCACGACCAAGCGCGGCGCGGTTTTACGGCCGCCCTGGCGGCGATGATGATCGCGGGCGTTATAGCGTTGCCCGCGCAGGCGCGCAAAGGCCCGCCCGAGACGGTGGTGAAGGCCTACTACGCCGTGCTTGTGAGCACGTTGAAGGACGCCAAGACGCTCGGCTTCGACGGCCGCTACAAGCGCCTCGAGCCGGCGATCCGCGACACGTTCAACAATCACTTCATCACCGCGGTGGCGACCGGCTTCTATTGGCGGAAGTTCGATGCCGCTCAGAAGAAGACGCTGACCGGGCTGATGGTGCGCTTATCCACGGCGACCTACGCCTCGCGCTTCAAGTCCTATGCCGGCGAGCAGTTCAAGGTGTTGACCTCCAAGACCACCGAGCGCGGCGATACGATCGTGGAAACGCAGATCGTGAAGTCCAACGGCGAGAAGGTGCGCATCAACTACCTGCTGCGCAAAGCCGGCGACGAATGGCGCATCATCGACGTGCATCTGAAAGGCACGATCTCCGAGCTCGCCAAGTGGCGCGCGGAGTTCTCCTCCGTCCTGCGGCGCTCGGGCTATGACGGGCTCGTGAAGGCGATCGAGGCGAAGATCGAGCGCCTGAAGGGCGGGGCCTAAGCCGCAAGACCCGCCGCCCCGATCAGTCGTCTGCGCGCGCCCGGACCGTGCGGCCGGTCAGCCGGCGCAGCGCGAGCTCGAGCACGACCGAGACCGCAAAAAGCCCTCCAATATAGAAAAGCAACCCGGGCGAGTTGCGGCTGAGATAGATGCCTGCGAGCACGATGGCCGTCAGGTTGAGGAGCACCGCCAGGACGACGATCGCCAGAGACGCGCCGGTTTCCTTGAGCAGGCGCAGATGTCCGATGTGGACGGTGAGATGCACGATGAGGATCGACACGGATCCGATCGCCGCGATCTCCGACAAGTCGAAGAAGACCGCCAGGATTAGAATAAGCGCCGAGCTGATCACCAGGCCTTCGCGGCTGTGTCCGATCGGCCGGCCGAACGCCGCCGGCAGATCGCCGACCTTGGCCAACTGATAGGTCACGTTCGTGACCGCGTAGAGCGCCGCATTGATGGCGGAGGCCGTGGAAAACAACGCCGCGACCGCGACGATGCGAAAGCCCGTCTGCCCGAAAACCGGTTTAGCGGCTTCGGCCAAGGCGTAATCCTTGGCGGCGATGACATCGGCGGCCGGGAGATGTCCGAACACAGTGAGCGCGATTGAGATGTAGAGGACCATGACGATGACGACCGCGGTCATGATGGCGCGCGGCAGGGTGCGCTGCGGGTCGGGCATGTCCTCGGCCGCATTGGTGATCACCCGAAAGCCTTCATAGGCGAAAAACGTAATCGCCAAGCTGTAGAAGACGGCACTGACCGGCGGATAGGTCGCCGGCGAGAGCAGCCGGGGCTGGATGAAGAAAGCCCCGATCAGCACGAAGATGATCAGCACCGACACCTTGACCACGACGACCAGCAGCTCGATCGAGGCCGCGCTTCGAGCCCCGCGCAGATTGATCAGCAGGAAGGCAAGGATGACGCCTGCGGCGAACAGATCGACCAAGGCGGTGGGCGAGCCGGTCCCGAAGAACGACGCCGCATAGATGCCGAAGGTCTTGGCCACCAGCGAGATCGAGACGATCGCCGCCAGATACATCATGACGCTCATGGCACCGGAAAAGATGCCGACGCCGTATCCCTGGATCAGATACTCGACCAGGCCGCCCGAGGACGGAAATCGAGCGCCCAATTTTCCGAGCGAGTAGCCGCTGAGAAGCGCGATCACGCCGCCGGCGAAGAAAGACAGGTAGACCGCGCTGGAGGCGATGGCACCGGCTTGCCCGAGGAGCGCGAAGATGCCCGCGCCGACCATAGCGCCGATCCCCATGGCCACCGCCGCCCAGAACGTGACCGGCCGTCCGGAATTATGCATCGCCCATGCCCCGCACCGGTTAGTCCCCTGCCCCGCTGCACGTCGGTTGCCGGACTACAGCATATTGCCGGAGCGAGCGTCCCCAAACCAAATCGACACGACGCGGCCGGCGCTGTTGTCGGTTCGGCGGGATGGGCTTAGCCTGCACGCAAATCAAGAACTGTTTCGGGAGGCGCCCCATGAACCCCACAAACTCCATGTGGATCACCAACGCCTGGTATATCGCCGCCTGGGCGAAGGACGTGACCGGCGGGGAGATCTTCGCCCGCACCATCCTCGACCAGCCCATCATTTTCTACCGCACCGCCGACGGCAGCGTCACCGCGCTCGAGGACCGCTGCTGCCACCGCCACGCGCCGCTCTCCAAGGGGCGGCTCGAGGGAGACGAGGTGCGCTGCATGTATCACGGCTTCAAGTTCGCGTCCGACGGGCGCTGCACCCACGTGCCCGGCGAGGACCGGGTGCCGAAGAAATACGGTGTGCGGCGCTATCCCGTGATCGAGAAGCAGAATCTCATTTGGATCTGGATGGGCGAGGACCGCCTCGCCGATCCGGACCTAATCGTCGACTGGCCCTTTCTCGACGACCCGGCCTGGCCCTACAAGGGCGGCTACCTGCACTACCAGGCGTCCTACCGCCTAGGCGTCGATAACTTCCTCGACTTCTCGCATTTGCCCTACGTGCACGAGAAGACCCTGGGCACCAGCGCCTATGCCGATAGCCGGCCGCAGCTCGAGCCGACCGATTTCGGCATCCGCATCGTGAACACGGCGTTTGACGAGCCGCTGGCGCCGATCTTTCGGCCCTTCGCCTCCTTTCCCGGCAACATCGACCGCTGGAGCAACTACGACTTCCACATCCGCGGCAACGTGCTGCTGGGCGACTTCGGCTCGGCGCCCGTCGGCGAGGGCGGGCATCTGGGCGAGCGCAAGAACGCGATGCAGTTCCGCCACCTCTCCTGCATGACGCCGGAGACCGAGACCACGTCGCACTACCACTTCGCCCAGACGCGGAACTTCGGCCTCGACGACGAGGCGCTCGACGATCAGGTGCTGGCCGCCACCGTCGCCGCGTTCCTCGAAGACCAGGACATCATCGAGGCGCAGCAGCGGATCATAAGCCTCGATCCCGACCGGCCGATGCTGCCTGCCGGGATCGACAAGGCCCTCCTCCACATCCGCCGCGAGACCGACCGGATCATCGAGATGGAGCAGGGCGCGAGGGCCGAGGCGGCGGAGTAGCGGAGGGTCCGGGCGGCTCCGCGCGAGCGCGGGCCCGACCGCCACCTACTTCGCCGCGAGATCTACGGTGATCGCCTGGGCCTTGCCGGCGGTTACGCTCAGCTCGGTCTTGCCCGTCTGTTTACGGTTGTCCGCATTGAGGGCGGTCATGAGATATCGGCCTTGCGGCAGGATCGTGATGTGGCCGGAGCGCACCCGCCAGGCACTCATGACCTTCGGGCGCTTTTTCGTGAGCGCATCCTTCGGCGGGCCATAGACCGTCCAACCGGCCTCGCCCGTGAACGGCTTGCCGTCCGCGGTCACGTCGACCCGGACCGGCGCGGCCTTGAAATCAAAGGCGTGCGGCGTGCCGCTGCCGGCGGCCACCGTGATCGTCTTGGAGGTGCCGACATGCCGGTGGTCGGCGAGGATGCCGTCGACCTGCCACTGGCCGGCGGGCAGGATGAAGACGTTGCCCGATTTCTTGCGCCAGAAGTTGGTGAGCTTCTTCCGCTTGCCCGCGAGACCGGTCTTGGTCGCCAGGACGGTCCAGCCGAGATCGCCCTTGTAAGCCGGCCCGCCCGCCGAAAGGCTCGCATCGAAGCGTACCCGGCCGGCATTGAAGTTGAACGCATGGGCCTCGCCGCCGCCGGCCTCGACTTCGATGGTTTTTTGGGTCGTAACGAAGCGCCAATCGGCGAGGATGCCTTCGACGATCCATTTGCCGGCGGGCAGGATGACGACTTTCCCAGATTTCGCCCGCCAGAAGGCGGCGATCTTCTTCCGCTTGCCGGCGAGGTCGGCCTTGGTGTCGAAGACCGTCCAGCCGAAATCGCCTTTGTACGCCGCCCCGCCGTCTGAAAGGCTCCCGTCGAGGCGCACCCTGCCGATGTTGAGGACGACCACGTAGGTCGCCGCCTCGTTCGCCTTCACCTCGATCTCGGCCTCGCGGACGATGTGCCGGTGATCGGCGAGCAGCGCCTGCACGACATACTTCCCCGACGGGATGTCGCGAAAGACATAGCCCGACTTGCCGCGCCACTTGGCCGCGACCTTGACGCGCTTGCCGGCCAGGTCGGGCTTCGGGTTGAAGATTGTCCAGCCGATATCGCCCCCGAATTGCTTGCCGCCCTTCTTGTAGACCGCAACCAGCTTCAGGCCCGGCTTGGCGGCCACTGGCTTGGGTCTGGGCTTGGCGGGCTTGCGGACCTCGCGCGCGGTGCGGAGGAGGGCGCGCGCCAGCGCCTTGGCGTCCCTGGCGGGGATGTACCGCCCGCCGGTATTCGCGGCCAGACATTTGAGCCCCCGCTCTTCGCCGCGCTTGACGTCGAAGCCGATGACATGCGCGGTGAAGTCGACGCCGTTCTTCTTCAGCGCGCGGCCGAGCTTGCAGGGGTCGACGCCGCAGGTTTCCTTGCCGTCGCTGAGCAGGATGACCGTCGCCTTCTCCTCGGTGTAGCGAAGCTGTTTGGCCGCCTGCAGCACGGCGGCGCCGAGCGGCGTCTTTCCGATCGGCCGCAACCGGCGAACCGCTCGCAACATCTGCTGCGGCTTCACTTTGCCAACGGGATAGAGCGTCTCGATGTCACGGCAGTCGCCCTTGCGGCGGTGACCATAGGCCATGAGACCGAGATCGACATTGGGGCCCCAGGTCTTGAGCAGATCCCCCATCGCCCGACGCGCGATGTCGATCTTGCGCATGTTGCGGATCCGTCCGGCCATGCTGCCGGACGAGTCGAGGACGATGATGACCTTATCCTTCGCATCGGCCGTCGTCGGAACGACGGACGCCCCCAACATCGTGACGGCAAAACATGCCGCCGCCACGGCTCTGCCCAAGCGGCTGACTGCCGAAAAGCTGACTGCCGAAAAGCTGACTGAATGCATGGCCCTCTCCCTCATCCCGCGGAGGAGACTTCGACCATACTAACCCATTTTGCACGTGGGCGGCACGCATGCCGTCTTTGCGGGTCCCGCAGAGTTTTCCCCTGCCCTGTTGCAATTCCTACACCGAATGGCAACATAATCCCGGTATTTCCGACGCCAAACCGTTACAACGCGCGCTGTAGCCATTGGTAAGAATGGGCAAGCGGCGCCGGCGGGTGGAGAGTCTGGTCGATGAAGAGCAATCTGAACGCGGTGCCCCGCCCTGGCGAAACGCGCGCCGAGCCGGTCTCGAAGGCCGCGCAGTTCCGCGCACTGTTGAATGCGCCCGAGCTCGACTTCCTGATGGAGGCGCATAACGGCCTCTCGGCGAAGATCGTCGAGGAGGCGGGGTTCAAGGGCATCTGGGCTTCGGGGCTCTCGATCTCCTCGGCGCTCGGCGTGCGCGACTCGAACGAGGCCTCGTGGACGCAGGTCCTCGAGGTGCTCGAGTTCATGTCGGACGCGACAGGGATCCCGATCCTGGTCGACGGCGATACCGGCTACGGCAACTTCAACAATGTGCGCCGGCTGGTGCAGAAGCTGGGCCAGC
>CAZBRE010000196.1:0-6951 GCA_964494065.1 uncultured Alphaproteobacteria bacterium | reverse complement strand
AGAAGATCGACCGCGGCGACGACAGCGAGCCGACCGCCAAGACCGGCGACAAGCCTCGTGCCTCGGTGCCGTCGACCTCCAAGAAGCCGCGCAAAGACGGCGGTGGCATGGAGCCCGAACCGCAAGGCACCTGACCGCGCCCTGACTCCAGCGCTGGGCATGTTCAACCGGGCCGCCATTTACGCTGGCGGCCCGATGCTTTTGGGAGCATGTCGCGATTTCTGACCCCCTCCCCCCGTTCCTCATCCCGAGCGCGCTGATCCACGGCGAGCGCGCCGCGCGCCTGGTCGATGCCGGCCGCGCGCATTGGCTCGCCGGCGGCCCCATCGCCTTTGCGATGGCGGAGTTGCGCGAGCCGGACGGCACATCGATAGCGCTCGACATCGACGAATTGGCGCGCCGCGACGACCTCCGCGGCGCCCTCGCGCACCTTACCGCCCCCCGCGTGCCCTTCGCCGGCCTCGACCTCGCGACCCCGCGCATCATGGGCATCGTCAACGTCACCCCCGACAGCTTCTCCGACGGCGGCGACTTCGTGGATCCCGCAGCCGCCATCGCCCATGGCCGCGCGCTTGCCGAAGCCGGCGCCGACATCCTCGACATCGGTGGTGAGTCGACGCGCCCGGGCGCGTCGCCGGTCACGGCCGAGCAGGAAATCGGGCGCGTCCTCCCGGTCATCGAGGGCTTGGCCGAAATCGGCGTGGCGCTCTCGATCGACACGCGCAACGCCGCCACCATGCGCGCCGCCGTCGCCGCGGGCGCGGCCGTCATCAACGACGTCTCCGCCCTCGCCCACGATCCCGACAGCCTCGCAACCGCCGCCGCGCTCGGCGTGCCCGTCATCCTGATGCACATGCGGGGCGAGCCCGCGACGATGCGCGAGGAGGCCAGGTACGACGACGTCGCCCGCGAGACCTTCGCCGAGCTTCACGCGCGCGTCGCGGCTGCCCTCGCCGCCGGCATTCCGCGCGAGCGCATCGCCGTCGATCCCGGCTTCGGCTTCGCCAAGACCGCCGGCCACAATGTGGCTGTGCTGAAGGATCTCACCGCTCTCCATGGCCTCGGCTGCGCGCTCGCGGTCGGCCTCTCGCGCAAGAGCTTTCTCGCCGCCATCACCCGCGAGACCGACCCGAAGGGCCGCCTGGGCGGCTCGCTCGCGGCTGCGCTCGCGGCCGTCGCCCGCGGCGCCCAGATCGTCCGCGTCCACGACGTCGCCGAGACCCGCCAGGCGATTGCAACCTGGGGTGCAATTTTCGGCCCATCCGACGCCGCGACATAAGCCGGTAGGCATGCCGAATTGACCCGTCACCGCGCGTCTTGACCTTGTTAATCTTCTATGTGCTAAACCCACCCTACCGAGCCCGATGAGCAGATCTCGAACCGATTCCATGGCCCGTAAACTCTTCGGAACCGACGGTATCCGCGGCACCGCGAATAGCGAGCCGATGACGGCGGAAATCGCGCTCAAGGTCGCGATCGCCGCCGGTCGGCATTTCCGCCGCGGCGACCACCGCCACCGCGTCGTTATCGGCAAGGACACGCGCCTGTCCGGCTACACGATGGAGCCCGCCCTGGTCGCCGGCTTCGCCTCGATGGGCATGGACGTCTTCACCTTCGGGCCGATCCCGACGCCCGCCGTCGCCATGCTCACGCGGTCGATGCGCGCCGACCTCGGCGTGATGATCTCGGCCTCGCACAACCCATATCAGGACAACGGCATCAAGCTCTTCGGCCCCGACGGCTACAAGCTGTCCGACGAGATCGAGAGCGCCATCGAGAGCTTCGTGGCCGAAGGCGCCTCCGACGACCTGGTGCCGTCGGCCCAACTCGGCCGGGTGAAGCGCCTCGACGACGCCGCCGGCCGCTACATCGAGTTCGTCAAGGCGACGTTTCCCAAGGACCGGACGCTCGAAGGTCTCAAGATCGTCGTCGACTGCGCCAATGGCGCCGCCTACCGCGTCGCCCCCACCGTGCTCTGGGAGCTCGGCGCCGAGGTCATCCCCATCGCGGTCGAGCCCAACGGCTTCAACATCAACGAGGAGTGCGGCGCCACCAAGCCCCAGCGCCTGCGCGAAAAGGTGATCGCCGAACATGCCGATCTCGGCATCGCGCTCGATGGAGATGCCGACCGCGTGGTGCTGGTCGACGAGCGCGCCGACGTCGTCGACGGCGACCAGCTGATGGCGCTGATCGCTGCCGACTGGAAGCGGAACGGCCGGCTCGCCGGCGACGGCCTCGTCGCCACGGTGATGTCGAACCTGGGCCTGGAACGTTATCTCGAAAGCCTCGATATGGCGCTCGCGCGCACCAAGGTCGGCGACCGCTACGTGGTCGAGCATATGCGCGATCACGGCTTCAATGTCGGCGGCGAGCAGTCGGGCCATATCGTGCTTTCCGACTACGCGACCACCGGCGACGGGCTCATCGCCGCGCTTCAGGTGCTCGCCGTGCTGACCGAGGACCGCGGCAAGCCCGCCAGCGAATCGACCCGCATCTTCGAGCCCGTCCCGCAGCTCCTGAAGAACGCGGCCATCAACGGCGCCTCGCCGCTCGAGGCCGCGCCGGTCAAGGCCGCGATCGCGGAGGGCGAGACGCGCCTGGGCACGACCGGCCGTCTGCTCATCCGGCCCTCGGGCACCGAGCCGCTCATTCGCGTCATGGCCGAAGGCGACGACGCCAAGCTGATCGGCGAGGTCGTGGAGACGATCGTCAAAGCCATCGAGGGGGCTGCGGGCTAAACCCGGCGGATCGAGGGTCGAGCCACAACGATCACCACATCGTCGTCTGAGATGCTGGTCGAAGCGCCGGCTGAAATCGCCGCTCCGACGGCACGGGATAGTGAGACTATCGGAGCGTTACGGGTGCGGTAACGAGCCAGGATAAGGGGGAATTCTTTGAACGGACGGGTACTAGCGATCGCAGGCTCGGATTCCGGCGGTGGGGCCGGCATCCAGGCCGACATCAAAACGGTTACCGCGCTTGGCGGCTATGCGATGACGGCCGTCACCGCGCTCACCGCCCAGAACACCAGGGGCGTGTTCGGGATCAGCGATGTCGACCCGGCTTTCGTCGCCCGGCAGATCGAGCTATGCCTGACCGATCTCGGCGCCGATGCGCTGAAGACCGGCATGCTGCATTCGGTGCCGGTGATCGAGGCGACGGCCGATGCCATCGTCGCGCACGGCTCGGGCATCCCGCTCGTCGCCGATCCGGTGATGGTCGCCAAGGGCGGCGAGCCGCTCATTGAGGGCGAGGCGGTGGCGGCGATCAAGCGCAGCCTTTTCCCCTACGTAAGCCTGCTCACCCCCAACCTGCCCGAGGCCGAGACGCTGGCGGGGCTGACGATCGGCGATCTGGAAGAGCAGAAGGCAGCCGCGCTCACCATGTTGACGCTCGGGCCGGAAGCGGTGCTGCTCAAGGGCGGTCATCGCGAGGGCCCGGAGATCCACGACGTGCTGGCGACCCATGACGGGGTCGAGGTGTTCACCAGCCCGCGCATCGACAGCACGAGCACGCACGGCACCGGCTGCACGCTGGCCTCTGCCATCGCCACGGGTCTCGCGCAGAAGATGGACCTTCGCGGCGCCATCATCCGTGCCATCGCCTATGTGCAGGAAGCGATCCGCACCGCGCCGGGCTATGGCGGCGGCCACGGCCCGCTCAATCACGGCCACACGATCCCCGAGAATTGACGCCGGCGAATAATCCGACGCCGGTCAGACGACCGCGCGGCTGGCGCGGGGCCCCGCCACCGCCAGACCGCGGAGGGTGACCAGCGCCGCTTCCAGGCTGGCGCGGTCGGGCGCCGCCGAAAGCGAAATGCGCACCGCCTCCTTGGCTTTTGACCGGTCCACCGCGAAGGACGCGATCGAAACGATCCGGATGCCGTGCGCCAGCGCCGCCGCCACGAATTCGTCGCGCCGCCAGGGTTCGGGCAGTTCGAGGATCAGATGGAAGCTCGCCGGATTGCCGCGCGGGCCCAGCGTACCCAGAATCGTCTCCGCCAGCGCCTGGCGCGCGGCGATTTCGTCCCGCAGCATTACGATCAGCCGATCCGCCGTGCCGTCGGCCAGCCAGCGCGTGATGATCTCGTGGTTCAGCGCCGGCTGCGCGACCGACTGCGCGTAGATCACGTCGACAATCCGCTCGCGATAGGCATCCGGCGCCGCCAGCCAGCCAACCCGCAATCCGGGCGCCAGACACTTTGACGCGCTGGTGAGATAGACTGTCCGCTCCGGCGCGAGGGTCGCGATGGGCGGCGGGCGTTCGGGAAGCAGATAACCGTAGACATCATCCTCGATGATGGTGAGGTCGCGCGCCTCGGCAACCCGCGCAATCGCCGCGCGTCGCTCGGCGCCCATCACGACGGCGGTCGGGTTCTGCACCGTCGGCACCACGACGACCAACCGCGCGCCGGTCCGCGCCACGGCCTTATCGAGCGCCTCGGGGACCATGCCCTCCTCGTCCAGCGCCACGCCCTCGAGCCGCACACCGACCCGTTCGGCATTCTCCACCACGCCCGAATAGGTCAACGCCTCCGCCAGCACGGTATCGCCCGGACGGCTCAGCGCCTCGAGCGCGCCCCCCAGCGCCTGCTGCGCGCCATGCGCCAGGACCACCGTGTCCGGATCGACGCTCAGTCCGACCCGCGCCATGAAACGCGCGCCCGCGGCCCGGTGTTCGGGATGTCCGGCCGCGTGCTGGTAACGCACGATGTTCTCCAGCCCCGGGGATTGGGCCAGCTCCTGCAGGGTTGCGGCGAGCGCATCGCCGTGCGCCGGCATGGTGGCCATATTGATGCCGAGATCGAGCACGGCGCCCGCCGCCGGCTGCAGGATCGGCTCCTTGGCACCATTGATCGGCACCCGGACAAAGGTGCCCCGCCCGACCTCGCCGCCCACCAGCCCGCGCTGCTCGGCCACCATGTAGCCGCGGCTCACCGTGCCCACGGTGACCCCCAGCCGATAGGCCAGATCGCGCTGCGGCGGCAGCTTGTCGCCCGGCGCCAGAACGCCTTGATCGACCGCGTCGGCGATCGCCGCGGCAATCGCCTGATAGCGCGGGCCTTCGTGCTTGGAGAGATCCGGGTCCCACATTGTCATGGTGTCAATGTTTATATTGACCGTAACAATTTGTCAAGTGTATTGATCATATACAGGGTCAATCACGGAAATAGGCAATCAATCTTCTGACTGAACAGGTGCGATCATGGCATATTGGACCGATACATTCACCACCCGCCTCTCCAGCCGCCGCATGCGCGGCCGCCGCGGCTTACAGCAAAACCGCGCGGCCGCCGGCGTACTCGGCGCTGTCATCCGCATGATCGACCTGGTCCTTCTATGGCAGGAGCGCGCGCACAGCCGCTACCGGCTCTCACAGCTCGACGACCGGATGCTGAAGGATATCGGGATCGACCGTATCGAAGCGTTGCGGGAGGCTGCCAAGCCCTTCTGGCGGCCGTGACCAGCGCCGGCGGAGACGCCGTAGCGGCCCCGGATACGCCTCACGATACGTCGTCCGGGGCCACGGCGCCCGCCGTTTACGCGGCGGCGGCCGCAGCGATCGTCTTCTGGAGCGGCACGGCGATCGCCAACAAGATCGCCGTCGCCCATATCGACCCCTCGAGCGCGGGCCTCCTGCGCTCGATGCTGGCCGGCCTCGTCGCGGGAGGCCTTGCGTTGACCCTCCGTCACCCGTTCCCGCGGCGGGCCGGCCAGCGCGGGTTGCTGCTGCTCTCGGGCATATCGTGCTTCGCCGTTTGGCCGATGCTCATGAGCCTCGGCCTCGGTAAGACGAGCGCCAGTCACGCCGCGCTGATCATGGCAATGTTGCCGGCCGTCACCGGGCTGATCGCTGCCGCCTTCGAGCGCGCCTGGCCGCGGGCGAGCTGGTGGGCCGGCGTCGTCCTGGCTGCCATCGGCACTTTCGCGCTCATCTTCTACCGCAGCGGCGGCGCCCTCGTCAGCGAAGACGCGAGCATGACCGGCGACCTCATCATCCTCGGCGGGGTCGTCATCTGCGCCTTCGGCTATGTCTGCGGCGGCAGGCTCTCGCCGATCATCGGCCCCTGGGCGACCACCTTCTGGGGCCTCGCCGTGGCGACGCTGTTCAACCTCCCGGCGCTCGCCGTTCTGGCGCACCGCACCGACTGGGCTGCTGTCGGCAGCGCCGGCTGGCTCGCCGTCGCCTATCTCACCCTCTTCTCCTCGCTCGTCGGCTACATCGCCTGGTTCTGGGCGCTCGGCCGCGGCGGCATCGCCCGCATCGGCTCGTGGCAGCTCGCCATGCCGGTGACGACGCTCGCCTTCGCCGCCCTCATACTTGGCGAGGCGATCACGCTCCCGCTCGCCCTCTCCGGCCTCGCCATCCTCGCCGGCACCGCGCTGGCGCAATTGCCAAAGCGCAGTGCGCGCGATTGAATGTCCAGGAAGGGGAGGACATCGACAATGACCGATCTCGCGACACTGGAAGAGGCGGCCGCGCTCGTCCATGAGGCGATGCCGCCGACGCCGCAATATTGCTGGCCGCTGCTGTCGGAGCGCTGCGGCGCCGAGGTCTGGGTCAAGCACGAGAACCACACCGCCATCGGCGCCTTCAAGATCCGCGGCGGCATCGTCTTCGTCTCGACGCTAAAGCGCGAGGAGCCCGAGGTCAGCGGCGTCATCTGCGCCACGAGAGGCAATCACGGCCAGAGCGTCGCCACCGCCGCGCGCCGCGCCGGCCTGCGCGCGGTGATCGTCGTGCCCGAGGGCAACAGCGTGGAGAAGAACGCCGCCATGACCGCCCAGGGCGGCGAGCTCGTGGTCCACGGCAGCGACTTCCAGGCCGCCCTCGAATACGCCGAGGCGCAGGCCGCCGAGCAGAACCTCCGCATGTTCCCCTCCTTCCACGAACTCCTCATTCGCGGCGTCGCATCGTATGCGCTCGAGCTCTTCGACGGCGCGGGCG
>CAZBRE010000195.1:0-7046 GCA_964494065.1 uncultured Alphaproteobacteria bacterium | reverse complement strand
CCGGACAGCGCAACGAGGCTAACGGCGAATTTGCGCATCAGGCCTTCTCCATCGGCTTGGCCGTGGCCGCGGCGCCGGCGGAGCCGCCCCCTTTCAGCACTGGCTCGGAGATGCTGGTCGGCAGCGGCAGCGGCTTCTCGATCTTGCCGACGAGCGGCAGGATGATCACGAAGTGGATGAAGTAGTAGGCCGTCGTGATCCGCGCCAGCGTCAGGTAATCGAAGTTCTCGAACCAGGAGAAGACCTGCTCGTCGGGCGCATGCGCGCCGCAAACGCCGAGGATCGCGACGTCGAGCAGGAAGATCCAGAAGAACCACTTGAAGACCGGCCGGAAGCGGCCGCTGCGCACTTTTGACGTATCAAGCCAGGGCAGCACGAAGAGGATCAGGATCGACAGCGCCAAGGCGATCACCCCGGCGAGCTTGGCGTTGACGATGATGTAGCCGAAGCCGATCCACGGACCGACGAAGTTGTCGGGCACCGCGCGCAGGATCGCATAGAACGGCAGGTAGTACCATTCCGGCACGATATGCGCGGGCGTGGAGAGCGGGTTGGCCGGGATGTAGTTGTCCGGCTCGCCGAAGAAGTCGGGCGCGAAGAAGACGAACGCCGCCCAGAAGATGAAGAAGATGCCGATCCCGTAATAGTCCTTCACCGTGTAGTAGGGATGGAACGGGATGGTGTCCTGCGGTCCGCGCGGATCGATGCCGAGCGGATTGTTCGACTTGGTCGTATGCAGCGCCCACAAATGGAAGACGACGACGCCCACGATCGCGAAGGGCAGCAGATAGTGCAGGCTGAAGAAGCGGTTGAGGGTCGGGTTGGAAACCGAGAAGCCGCCCCACAGCCACTGCGTAATCGCCTCGCCGACCCAGGGGATCGCCGAGAAGAGCTTGGTGATCACGGTGGCGCCCCAGAAGCTCATCTGGCCCCAGGGCAGCACATAGCCCATGAACGCCGTGGCCATCATCAGCAGGTAGATGATGACGCCCAGCCACCACAAAAGCTCACGCGGGTTCTTGTACGAGCCGTAATACATGCCACGGAAGATGTGGATGTAGACGACGATGAAGAACATCGAGGCGCCGTTCATGTGGATGTATCGGATCAGCCAGCCGTAGTTGACGTCACGCATGATGCGCTCGACCGAGTCGAACGCCATCGCAGTGTGCGCCGTGTAGTGCATCGCAAGCACGATGCCGGTGACGATCATGACGACCAGCACGACGCCCGCGAGCGATCCGAAGTTCCACCAGTAGCTGAGGTTCTTCGGCGTCGGATACTCACGCAGCGCGTGATCGACGAAGGAGAAGATCGGCAGGCGCGTATCCACCCACTTGACGACCTTCGACCCGGTGCCCCCATTGGCCATGATGCGCCCTCCCCCTAGCCGATCTGGATCTGCGTGTCGGAGAGGAACTTGTACGGCGGCACCGGCAGATTGTTCGGCGCGGGCCCCTTGCGGATACGGCCCGACGTGTCGTAGTGCGAGCCGTGGCAGGGGCAGAACCAGCCGCCGAACTCGCCCTTGCGGTCGCCCGACTTCTGACCCTTGGGAATGCAGCCGAGATGGGTGCAGACGCCAACCAAGATCAGCCATTGCGGTTTCTGGACGCGGTCCTTGTCGGCCTGCGGGTCCTTGAGGTCGCCGAGCTTGGTGTCTTCGGCCGCCTTGATCTGGGCGGGCGTGCGGTGGTCGATGAAGACAGGTGCGCCGCGCCACTTGACGGTGATGCGCTGACCGACCGCGATTTTGGAGATGTCGACCTTGATCGAACCGAGCGCCAGCGTGTCGGCCGCCGGGTTCATCTGGTCAATGAACGGCCACGCCACAGCAGCGACGCCGAAGCCCGCGGCGGCAACCGTTGCCAGCAGCAGAAAATCGCGGCGCGTCTCACCGCCACCATCCGTGGCGGTCGTCGAATTCGCCATTATGTCAACCTCTTAAGGCCCCACCCGCGGCGGAAGGAACCCCGCGGGCGCGTCGTCCGGCTGTGTGTTTCAACCTATTGTCCGCCCCTCCGACGGCAAATGTGACACCATGCCGCACGACCCCCCAGGCAATGCGAAAACGGACACACGCGCGGCAAGGGGTATACTGGAATTCGGGCTCAAAGCAAAGGGCCACGGCACGGGCAAACGCGCATTGCATACCTGTTTGATAGTCCCGGCCTGTTTGACAGTGCTGGCTGCGATGCGCTGCACCGTGTAGGGCGGTCGCGGCGATGCGGCTTGCGCTCTACCAGCCCGATATCCCACAGAACACCGGCGCCGTGCTGCGGCTTGCCGCCTGTCTCGGCGTCGGCGTCGACATCATCGAGCCGTGCGGCTTCGTGCTCGACGACAAACGCCTGAAACGCGTCGGCATGGATTATCTGAATGCGGTCGACCTCGTGCGGCACGCGTCCTGGGCGCGCTATCTCAAGGCGCGCGACATATCCCAAAACAAAGCCCGGCTCGTCCTGCTGACCACGGCGGCGGAGACGGCGTATCAGGACTTCCGCTTTGCCGCCGATGATGTTTTGCTTTGCGGCCGCGAGAGCGCGGGCGTGCCGGAAGATGTACATGCGCGCGCCGAGGCGCGGATCAAAGTACCGATGGCGGCGGGCGCACGGTCGCTCAATGTCGCCATGGCGGCGGCGATCGTTCTCGGCGAGGCGCTGCGGCAGACGGGGCAATTTCCCCAAGACCTTAGGGAGAGCGAATGACCGACGAGATCGAGGCGCGCAAGGCGACGGCGCGCGCGTGGTTCGAGACGCTGCGCGACGATATCTGCGCCGCCTTCGAGGCGCTGGAGGACGAGCTCCCGCCGGCGATTGCGGAGACGCTTGGGGATCTCGCGCCCGGCCGCTTCGAGCGCAGCGAATGGCAGCGGCCCGGCGGCGGCGGCGGTGTGATGTCGGTGATGCGCGGCCGCGTCTTCGAGAAGGTCGGCGTCAACGTCTCCACGGTGTTCGGCGAGTTCTCCGAGGAATTCCGCAAGGACATGCCCGGCGCCGAGCTGGATCCCCGCTTCTGGGCCAGCGGCATTTCGCTGGTCGCCCATATGCGCTCGCCCAAGGTGCCGGCCGTCCACATGAACACGCGCCACATCGTCACCACCAAATCCTGGTTCGGCGGCGGCGCCGATCTGACGCCGATGGTGCCCGACGATGCGGATACGAAGACCTTTCACGCCGCGCTAAAGGCCGCCTGCGACGCGCATGGGGCGGATTACTACGACCGCTTCAAGACCTGGTGCGATGAGTATTTCTACCTGAGCCACCGCGAAGAGCCGCGCGGTATCGGCGGCATTTTCTACGACCAGCTCGCGACCGACTGGGACGCCGATTTCGCCTTCACCCAGGATGTCGGCCGCGCCTTTCTCAAGGTCTACCCCGAGATCGTGCGCCGGCACATCGCCGAGCGGTGGACGGACGAGGACCGCGCGCATCAGCTCGTGCGGCGCGGCCGCTACGTCGAGTTCAACCTGCTCCACGACCGCGGCACCAAGTTTGGCCTCATGACCGGCGGCAACACGGAGGCGATCCTGATGTCGCTGCCCCCGCTCGCCGCTTGGCCGTGAGCGAACCGCCCCGCTCCTGAAAACCCGTTACTCGTAATAGGCCGGCGCGCGTTTGAGCGTCGCGGTCTGGGCTGCGTCGTGGTTGATCCAGAGCGTCGCCTTGTACTTCGCCAGCACCCCGGCGATGCGCTCCATCGAGGCCGCGGTCTGCGGCTTGCTGAAGTTGAAGGCGGGCACGCCCTTGTTGTCCCAGTTCCACTTGAAATGGACCGCATCGCCCGACAGCACCAACGCGCCGGTCTTCGGCAGGCGCACGAGCAGCGACTGGTGCCCGACCGTGTGGCCGGGGGTGGAGAGGATGATCACGCTGCCGTCGCCGAAGACGTCATGATCGCCGTCGAGCTTGACGATGGTCTGGCCCTTGTCGAAGGGCGGCGCCTTGGCTTTGGCGCCGGCTTCGTACTCCGCCTTCTGCATCAGGATCTTCGACGTCTTGAAGGCCTTGAGGTTGCCGGCATGGTCGCCGTGGATATGCGAGACCGCGACATAGTCGATCTTGGCCGGCGGTGCGCCGAGCGCCTGAAGCTGGCTCGCCAGCGTCTTGGCGCGGTAGAGCGTGATGAGGCCGCGCGCGACAGTGAGGCCGTTCGGCCGCTTGACCAGCGCGTCCGGCACGCCGGTATCCCACAGCAGCAGGCCCTTCTCGTGCTTGAGGAGGTAGCAGTTGTTGGCGAATTCCTTCGCCTTGCCAACATTGTGGCCGGGGGACCATTTCGACTGGTCCTTCACCACGTTGCGGCCGCAATCGAGGATGGTGAGCCGCTCGAGGCCCGCCGCCTGCCCCGTCGCCGGCAAGTGCGCGGGGGAAAAGGCCGCCAGCGCGGCCAGAGCCAAATGCCTGGGTCTCATCGCAATCGCCTCCCTTATGTCCCGATGTTGTCATGGGGTTGTCGTTCCAAGGAACGCTAGCACGGTATCGGGCCGGCGCTGATTGACAATGTCGCGATCCGTGCCGGGGATTAACGATATGGCGCGGCGCAGCCTTGAACCCGGGGGCGAATGCGTGTAGCGAATCCACTGAAATTCGAACCAAAATCCGCGGGAGCCCTGACGGGTGAAACCCGCGGCAAACACCGCCTGCGGGCGGGAGGAGACATGGATGAAGCGCATCTTGGCGATGGCCCTTTCGCTCGGTCTGGCGGCGTCGATCTGGCTGGGCGCGGGCGGGCTCGCGGCGGCGCAAGACATCTCGATCAAGGCCTTCAAGGGCACCTGGGGCGGCAGTGCGGTCGCCAACAACCGCGACAGCCTCTATTTCGGCGTCACCATCCGCGACCTCGACGTGACCATCACGCCCAAGGCGGGCGGCTTCGACATCGGCTGGACGACGGTGATCCGGCGCGGCGGCACGCCCACCAAACCCAAGGTGCGCAAGAAGAGCGTGCTGATGCACTTCGTGAACACCGGCCGCAAAGGCGTCTGGAAGCTGGCCAATTCCGGCGACATGCTGTCGGGCAGCCCTTACGGCTGGGCGCGCATCCGGGGGCGCACGCTGACGCTTTACGTGATGGCCATCACCCCCAACGGCAGCTATGCGATCTCGCGCTATGCCCGCACCTTGTCGGGAACCGGCATGGACCTGGAATTCACCGCCATCCGCGACGGCGAGCCGGCGCGCGTCGTGCGCGGCAAGCTGGTGCGCAACCGTTAGCAACCTTCCCCGCCAACCTTAAGGGCGGTGCGCTGGACATCGCCCGCCGATTGGTTCATGTGACGGGCTAAGCGCCGCGTAAGCGGCAACGAACAGCCGTGCCAGGCCAGCAGCCGTGTAGGAGGTCCCAGCCCATGAAGTTCGACACCAAAGTCGTGCGCGCCGGGATCGAGCCCGATCCGACGACCGGCTCGATCGTCCCGCCGATCTACGAAACCGCGACCTATGTGTTGCCGGAGGTCGGCCGCGATTTGGGCTACGACTACACGCGCTCGTCCAACCCGACGCGTGCGGTGCTGGAGAAGAACCTGGCGGCCATCGAGGGCGGCAAGCACGCCACCGCCTTTTCCAGCGGCATGGCCGCGGTCGACAGCTGCCTGAAGCTCCTCTCCGCCGGCGATCACGTGGTCTGCTCCGACGACGTCTATGGCGGCGTCTCGCGGCACTTCAACAAGGTGCTGTCGCGATACGGGCTCACCTTCACCTATGTCGACAGCTCGCAGCCCGAGACGGTACGCCAGGCGGTGCGGCCGGAGACCAAGATGCTGTGGATCGAGACGCCGACCAATCCGCTGCTCAAGGTCACCGATCTCGACGCCATGTCCGAGATCGCACGCGAGCACGGGCTCTATTTCGGCGTCGATTCGACCTTCGCCACCCCGGTCTTCCTGCGCCCGCTCGAGCACGGCGCCGACATCGTCATGCACTCGACGACCAAGTATCTCGCCGGGCACAACCAGATCATCGGCGGCGTCGTCATCACCAACCGGGACGACATCCAGGCCGAGATGAAGTTCATCCAGAAGACCATCGGCGCCGTGCCCTCGCCGATCGATTGCTGGCTGGCGCTGACGGGCATCAAGACGCTGAGCCTGCGCATGGCCCGCCACGCGGAGAACGCCCAGAAGGTTGCCGAGTATCTGGAGGGCCACCCCAAGGTGGCGCGGGTCTCCTATCCGGGCCTGCCCTCGCATCCCCAGCACGCCATCGCGGCGGCCCAGATGGATGGCTTCTCGGGCATGATCTCCTTCGAGCTCACCGGCGGCATCCCGGCCGGCAAGGCGGTGATGAACAACGTCAAGCTCTGCGGCCTGGCCGAGAGCCTGGGCGCGGTGGAGACCATGATCACCCACCCCGCCACCATGACCCATGCCGAGGTGCCGCCCGAGGACCGCAATGCGCGTGGGCTCACGGATGGCCTGGTGCGGCTTTCCGTCGGCATCGAGGATGTCGAGGACATCATCGCCGATTTGGAGCAGGCGCTGGCGACCGCGTAAGTAAAGGCAGAGGGGACATTATTCCTAGTTGCAAAACCGGGCGTGCTTAACGCGGATTTAAAGGTAAACCTTTAGGTATCAGCGGTCTCTCTAACACGACCTGAGGCCACTGCAATGACCCCTCCCGAAGGCTCAGCGGGCGCATTCGCGCCGGCCACCCAGATGGGTGCGTCCGATACCGCCGCCGCCATCCAGGCCGCCCAGCAGACCTCGGCGCAGCTCGACCAGCTGAGCGCCGCCGTTGCGGACAACAAGTCCCAGCTGGAGAGCCTGAACGAGGCTTTGGCGCAGGTCGCCAACGTCGCCCAGGAAATCGATCACATCGCCAAGCAGACCAACCTGCTGGCGCTCAACGCCACCATCGAGGCGGCGCGCGCGGGTGAGGCCGGCAAGGGCTTTGCCGTCGTGGCGGGCGAGGTGAAGGCGCTGTCGGGGCAGACCAGTCATTCCACCGAGCAGATCGCGGCCATCGTCAAGGACCTCAGCGAGCGCCTCGCGGCGCTGCGCGAATCGGCCGACGGAATCGAGGGCCGGTCCGACGCCGCCCGCCAGC
>CAZBRE010000194.1:3125-7053 GCA_964494065.1 uncultured Alphaproteobacteria bacterium | reverse complement strand
CGTGGAATCCCGGCGGCACGAAGGTCGAGCCCAGCGTGTGCATCTTCACCAGCGGGGTCAGATGGCCGGTATCGCCGAAGTCGTATGCGTATTCGCCGCGCGTCAGCGTCGGGCAGGCGGCGGGCTCCACCGCAATGATCTCGGCCTTCTTGCCGCCGCGCAGCTTCTCGCCGATGAACGGGAAGGCGAGGCCGGCAAAGTTCGAGCCGCCGCCCGTGCAGCCGATGACCATGTCGGGATAGTCGCCCGCTATCTCCATTTGCTTCAGCGCCTCCAGACCGATGACGGTCTGGTGCATCAGCACATGGTTCAGCACCGAGCCGAGGGCGTATTTGGTGTCCTCGCGCTGGACCGCGCGCTCGACCGCCTCGGAAATCGCGATGCCGAGCGAGCCGTTGGAATTGGGATTCTTTTGAAGAACCGCCCGGCCCGACTCGGTTTCCTCCGACGGGCTGGCGACGCAGCGCGCGCCGAACGCCTCCATGAAGGCCTTGCGGTAGGGCTTCTGATTGAAGCTCACCTTGACCATGAAGACTTCGATCTCGAGGCCGAAGAAGGATCCGGCGAGCGCCAGCGAGGAGCCCCATTGTCCGGCGCCGGTCTCGGTGGTGATGCGCTTGACGCCCTCTTCCTTGTTGTAGAAGGCCTGGGCGATCGCGGTGTTGGGCTTGTGCGAGCCGGCGGGGCTGACGCCTTCGTATTTGTAATAGATCTTCGCAGGCGTATCGAGCGCCTGCTCCAGCCGCCGCGCGCGGAACAGCGGCGAGGGCCGCCATTGCCGATAGATGTCACGCACCGGCTCGGGGATCTCGATCTCGCGTTCGGTGGAGACCTCCTGCATGATGATCGCCATCGGGAAGAGCGGCGCCAGATCGTCCGGCCCGACCGGCTGGCCGGTGCCCGGATGCAGGACCGCCGCCGGCGGCTCGGGCAGGTCGGCTGCGATGTTGTACCAGGTCTTCGGAATGTCCTTCTCCTCGAGAAGGTATTTGACCGTATCACTCATATCTTTGTGTCCCCTTACCCTCAGGAATGTCGCTCGGTCCGCTGGTCCGCCGTAAAGGTTTAAACCCCGGCCGCCGCTATCGGTAGTCATTGCGGTCGGTTGCCGGGAAACGTTTTAAGTGTAAACTATCCGCCGCCGGAGCGGCAATACTGTGCACACATAGACTGTGCACACATAGACTGTGCACTCTGGGACTGTGCACCCTCGGCCCGGCCATGAAAACCCCTGACACGAGACCGGAGGCGAAAGTGAGCGGCGACAAATCGGCGCGGTATACCGGCACCACGGATGACGGGGCCCTGAAGGGCGAGGCGATCTATACCGATTTCGCCGAGCGCATGTCTTATGGCGGCTATCTGCAGCTCGACCGCATCCTGAGCGCCCAGAACCCGCGCTCGGGCACCCATGACGAGATGCTGTTCGTGATCATCCATCAGGTCAGCGAGCTGTGGATGAAGCTGATGCTGCACGAGCTAGAAGCGGCGCTCGCCCTGGTGAAAGCCGATACTTTGCGGCCCGCCTTCAAGATGCTGGCGCGGGTGAAGCGCATCCAGGAGCAGCTGATCGACGCCTGGTCGGTGCTGACTACGATGACCCCGGCCGACTATTCGCGCTTTCGCGATGCCCTGGGCCAGTCCTCGGGCTTTCAGTCCTACCAGTACCGGGCGATCGAGTTCATCCTCGGCAACAAGCAGGCGGCGATGTTGAAGCCGCATGCCCATGATCCCGCGCTTCACGCTCGTCTCAGCGAGCTATTGGAGCGGCCCAGCCTCTATGACGAGGCGATCCGCATGCTGGCGCGGCGCGGCTTCGCCATCGATGCGGGGCAGCTCGAGCGCGACTGGGTCGAACCGCACGCCTTCGACCGGTCGGTCCACGACGCCTGGCTCGCCGTCTACCGCGAGCCCGAACAGTACTGGGAGCTCTACGAGTTCGCCGAGAACCTGCTTGATATCGAGGACCATTTCGAGACCTGGCGCTTTCGCCACGCCAATACGGTCGAACGGGTGATCGGCATGAAGACGGGGACGGGCGGAACGTCAGGGGTGCAGTATCTCCGCCGCCAGATCGGCACGCGGGTCTTCACCGAGCTCTGGGCGGTGCGGACGGAGGTTTAGGGCGGGTCATCCGCTGCCCGTTTGGTAATTAACTATATTAAACACAATAATATCAGTTCATTATCAGAAATATTTACCGATGTATCTGAGCTGGGTTTTTGAGCTGCGGGCTGGCGGGACGCGGGCGCAGGCGCAGGCCGGTGCAACGCGAGCGCCAATGACGCTGCCGTGGTCCCAAGCAGGCCGAAATTCTTAAGCAGGTCGGCCTAAAAAACCGCCGAATACTTGGCGGTTGTCAATAATTATTCCAAAAATCTTAAATAAAATTAGAATAAACATCATCAAAAATTGGAATAATTACTATATTATGATCCGGTAATACGTGAATTATTTGCAGCTTATTCTGCGAAAATCACGGACGTATGTAACACTAATTTAGTGTTAGCCATTAAGAATGGCGAAAAACAATGCGCGATACGATGCTTTGGGCGCTCCTGAGGGACGAGGCGGGAGAGGTCGGCGTTTCGTATGCGTTGGTGGCGGTGCTGATTTCGATCATCGCGGCCGTTGCATTCAGCAACTTCGGCACGTCGACCGTGGAGCTATTCAGTCGGATGACGTCGGTGATCGAGTCCAAAGGGATGAACGAACGGGTGACGCAGTCAGGCGCGGGTGTGGGCGGACCGAAAGGCGGTTCGGTCCCGCCGGCGCATTCGGATGACGACGGTGTTTCTGGCGATGCGTCGTTGGGCGCGTCCGATGTCAGCACGCTGCGCGACGATAAGATGGGCGAGGGCGCGGTCAAGATCGCGCGCAAGGTCGCGGCTGCGTATGCCAAGTCGTCGGCCCAGGGTGGCGAGCGCGACCATGCCGAGGCCATCTTCGGCCAATGGCTGCAGCGCGGCGCGGAGGCGGTGCGCGCGACCCTGTCCAAGCATTTGGCGAGCTGTGGCTTCCTGCCGCATCGCTATGCCCGCGCTATGGCCGAGGATGTGGAATCGGTGGCCGTGCCGATGCTGGAGCAGTCCGAGGTGCTTAGCGATGAAGACCTGGTCCGGATCGCCTCGGAAAAGGGAACGGCCCAGCAAGCCGCCATCGCCGGCCGGGCGTTCGTCTCCCATGATGTCTCCGACGTCCTGATCGGCCGCGGCGAGGCGAGCGTATCGGTCCGGCTGCTGGGCAACGAAGGCGCAAAGCTCTCGGAGCCGGCGCTCCACAAGATCATGGATGCCCACAACCGCAACAGCGATGTGGTCGACGCCTTGACCAACCGCGGGAGGGTTCCGAGCTCGGTCGCGGATCGGATCGTGACGCTGCTCGCCGAGCCAGCGATTCAGCAAGACGAAGACAACGCCCAGCCGACCGAGCGCGCGCATCCGCTGTTCGCGCGCCGGCTCAATCTCGTCAAGCCGCGGCACCGGAAGGTCGAGGGCATGGACGCCTCCAAGCTTGCCGATCAGTTCGCCGCGGCCGGGCGGTTGACGCCGGCCTTCCTGATCCGTGCGCTGTGCGATGGCCGGCGGAGCTCGTTCGAGGCGGGCGTGGCGCGTCTTGCGGGGCTGCCGATGGACAACACCATCGCCGTGCTGGCGTCCGGCGATGATGCGGCGCTGACCGCGCTCTTCAAGCGAACCGGCGTGCCGGCGCCGTTCCGGCGGGCCTTCGGCGACGGCATCAAGGGACTGATCCGCAACGCCAAGTTCGATCCGGCGCAGGCCATGACCGCGAAGGAGATCGCCGAGGCGGTGATGGAGGTCTACAAGAACGACGACGCGATCAATCCGGAGGAATACAAGTCGGTCCTCGCGCGGCTCTACACCGATCTGGCGAACCGCGCGGCCAAGCCGGAGAAGAGCAGCGCCGC
>CAZBRE010000194.1:0-3025 GCA_964494065.1 uncultured Alphaproteobacteria bacterium | reverse complement strand
ACCGGCGCCATCAGGCCGGCTGCGACATTCCGTATCATGTTCCCGACCTTGGTCGGCGCATCGGCGCCCATCAGGATATGGAGGCCGAGCGGCGGCGGCCCAGCCTTGCCGCCCAGCCGTGCGCGCAGCCGCTCGAAGAAGGCGATGGCGAAGTCGCCGCGGTTTTCCTGAGCGAACACCTCGAACCCCGCGGCCGCGAGGGCATCCTGGTAGGCCTCGGGCGGGGCGAGGAAACTGGCGGCCTCGTCGGCGGCCCAGGGGACGGGATAGGCCAGCGGGCCGTCGCCGACCCGCATGACGTCGTAGACGCCGATTTGCCC
Source organism: uncultured Alphaproteobacteria bacterium (assembly GCA_964494065.1). Classification (GTDB taxonomy): domain Bacteria; phylum Pseudomonadota; class Alphaproteobacteria; order JAPULJ01; family JAPULJ01; genus DATKZM01. The sequence continues at coordinate 2,705 of CAZBRE010000194.1, read as the reverse complement.
CCCTGGGGCCAGAACCCGCGCCGCTTCGGCGAACAGCGCGGCCTTGTCGGCGATGTTCATGCCGACGTGAAGCATGGTCGCGACCTCGAAGGATGCCGCCTCGAAAGGCAGCGCAAGCGCGCTTGCCTGGCGGAACGTCACCTGCTTCGACAGACCGACCCATGCGGCGAGCGTGGATGCGACCTGCACATACTCGTCCGTCAGATCGATCCCGACGACCTCGGCGCCATGGTCTGCGGCGAAGTATCGCGCGGCGCCGCCGATCCCGCTGCCGATATCGAGCAGGCGCATGCCGGGCTTGAGCCCAAGGGACTGAGCCAAGCGCTCCGTCGCCTCACGGCCGCCGATATGGAACTCGTCGACGGGCGCGAGATCCGCCGGCCTCAAGCCCGCGGGGTCTTTGCCGAGGGCCGCCAATCCATCGCGGATCGCCGCTTCGAGGCCGCCGTGGGAGTAATGGCGGGAGACGGTTTTCTCAGTAGCTTCGAAGTCGGTCTCGGTCATGGGCCCGGCTCTCATCTTTCGGCAATTGCGAGGCGGTCCGATCGGACTGGTCGAATTCGCGCGATGTCGATCATGCCAGGGTGGCTTTTCCCCGTCTCTGGGGGCAGTATTCGCCCACGAATGCAATCGTTTGGGTTCTAAGTATAATAGACCTCAACATCACAATCGCACACCAGGGTAGGATAGGGAGGACTAACGCATGACCCAGGTAAGGCTGACCGGTCTGCTGGCGGGCGCTGCGGCATTGACGATAGCCGCGCTGCCGGCCGCGGCCGAGACCTACAACCTCAAGATCGCTCACTTCGTCACGCCGAAGCACTCGTATTCGCAGTGGATCGAGCGTTGGTCGAAGGAGCTGACCAAAAAGTCGAACGGCCAGCTCCAGTTCAAGATCTATCCGAGCTCGCAGCTCGGCCCGCCGCCGAAATACTACGACATCGCCCGGCGCGGCCTGGCCGACATCATCTGGACCGCGCACGGCTTCACCCCGGGCCGCTTCCCGCTGACCGAGATCTCGAACCTGCCCTATCTGGTGGGCAGCGCCGAGGTCGGCACCAAGGTCATGAACGACCCCGTGCTGCGCAAGAAGTATCTCGATCCCGAGCACAAGGGCGTGCATGTGCTGATGCTGCTGACGCACCAGCCCGGCAACATCAACACGGCCAAGGTGCCCGTGCGCAAGATCGAGGACATCAAGGGCCTTCGCCTGCGCTTTGCCTCGGCGACGATCAAGGACTTCATCGCGGCGCTGGGCGGCGTCCCGGTCGGCATGCCTCCGACCCGGATCACCGAGTCGATGCAGAAGGGCACGATCGACGGCGCGGTGATCGACTACGGCGGCGCGGGACTGGCGTTCCGCATGGGGCCGGTCACCAAATACACCACCGAGATGTATTCCTACGTGACCAGCTTCTGCCTCTGCATGAACCAGCGCAGCTGGGACCGCCTGCCGGCCAAGCTGAAGAAGCTGATCAACGACTCGCTGGCGGGCCGCGAAGGCGAGGTCGGCCGCGAGTGGGACAAGCTCGACGACATCGGCAAGAAGTTGATGATGAAGGCCGGCACCACGCCGATCAAGCTGTCGTCGGCCGAGCATGCCCGTTTCCGCGCGGTCGGCGCCAAGGTGGCCGAAGCCAAGATCGCGGAGCTCGAGAAGCGTGGCCTGCCGGCGCGCGCCGTCTATAAGCTGATGCAGGAGCTTTCTGCGAAGCACGCCAAGACGTCGCGCACCTTCTGGGTGAAGTAGCCCGTTGGAGCACGACAAGTATCTGCGCGCGGCCGCGTTGCCATTCGGCTACGCGGCCGCCGCCGTGCTCGTGTTCATGATGCTGTTCGTCACCGTCGATTGGGTGATGCATCATATTTTCGACACGCCGATCCTCGGCGTGGTCGACGTGATCGACTTGGGACTGCTCGTCTGCATCTTCCTGGCAATGCCGGGCGTCTTCCTGCGCGACGAGCACGTGGTGGTCGACGTGATCGACCAGATGGTGTCGCCAAGAACGGTGTCCCGGCTGCGATTGCTCGGACTTGTTCTGACCCTCATCTTCCTGGCGTTGATGATCACCTACATGGTCCAGCCGGCGCTCGAAAAGCTCGACCAGCACGAGGTCAGCATGACGCTCGGGATCAACAAGTTCGTTCACTGGGTCCCGATCATCTTCGGCTTCGTGCTGTCGATTTTCGCTACGATCTGGGTGATCGTGCACTTTCTGCGCCATGGCGTCCAAAACCCGGGCGCGTCGAGCCAGGGCACGAAAATCGATGGGGGCATCGAATGAGCCATCGGCGGCAGACGCCCGCGCGGCGAACCCGTCCGTGAGCGACCAAGTCATCGGGCTCGTCGCGCTCGGCGGGCTCTTCGGGCTGATCATGCTGCGCGTACCGGTGGCGATTGCGCTAGGCTTTGTCGGACTGCTGGGCTACGCGGCGATCGACGGCTGGCGGACCGCGCTGATCACCGCCGGATCGGCGCCCTACGACCTCGCCGAGAAATCCGATCTGGCCGTGGTGCCGTTGTTCATCTTGATGGGTGTCGTGGCCTCGCGCTCGGGCATGTCGCGCGAGCTCTTCGCCGCCGCCAACGCCATGTTCGCCGGCTTGCGCGGCGCGCTGTCGATGGCGACGATCGGCGCCTGCGCGATCTTCGGCTCGATCTGCGGCTCCTCGCTGGCGACCGCCGCGACGATGGCCCGGGTCGC
>CAZBRE010000193.1:4045-7234 GCA_964494065.1 uncultured Alphaproteobacteria bacterium | reverse complement strand
AGCACCCCGCCCGGGAAGGTCAACTTGGGCAGGCACTGATAGCCGCCCTCGTTCAACGCCCGCGCACCGTAAGCGATGCGCCGGCCGCCCTCGAAAGTCGGCTTGATCTTGGGATGCAGCTTGAAGCGCTGGAACTCGTCGAAGGGGCTGAGATGCGGGTTCTCGTAGTCGAGCCCGATCACGAAGCCGACCGCAACCTGGTTGTTCTCCAGGTGATAGACGAAAGAGCCGCCATAGGTCTTGCTGTCGAGCGGCCAGCCGGCCGTGTGGACGATCAAACCTTCCTGGTGTTTTTCGGGGGCGACCTCCCACAGCTCCTTCAGACCGATGCCGTAGGTCTGCATCTGCGCGCCGCCGCGCAGCGAGAATTTCTCCATGAGCTCTTTGCCGAGACTGCCGCGACAGCCTTCGGCGAAGAAGGTCCATTTCGCGTGCAGCTCGATGCCCGGCTCATATGTTTCGAGCTTCTCGCCGTCCTTGCCGATGCCCATGTCGCCGGTGGCGACACCCTTGACCGAGCCGTCGTCGTTGAAGAGCAACTCCGCGGCGGCGAAGCCCGGATATATCTCGACCCCCAGCGCCTCGGCCTGCTCGGCGAGCCAGCGGCAGAGATTGCCGAGGCTGATGATGTAGTTGCCGTGGTTGTGCATCGCCGGCGGCAATATCCACGTCGGCCAGCCGATGCCGCCCTTTTCGGTCAGGAACAGGAACTTCTCGGCTTTCACCGGCACGTTGACCGGCGCGCCCTGTTCCTTCCAGTCGGGGATCAGCTCGTCGAGCGCGCGCGTCTCGAGCACGGCGCCGGAGAGGATATGCGCACCGACCTCGGAGCCCTTCTCCAACACGCAGACGCCGATCTCGCGCTCCTGCTCCGCGGCCAGTTGTTTCAGCCGAATCGCCGCCGCCAGACCCGAAGGCCCGCCGCCCACGATCACGACGTCATAGGCCATCGACTCGCGTTCCATGCCCCACATCCGTTGCGTTCTTATTCAGGCGACCGGCCTTATAGCACAGTCTACCGGCGCGATAGCCCCTGCGATCGTCGCGATGCTATGCTGGCAACCGTATGACGACACCGACGACACCGCCTGTGACACAACGATCGCAACTGTCCGCAGCGCTGCGCTGGCAGCTCGAGGCCGGGGCCGACGAAGCCATCGGCGACACGCCGATCGACCGCTATGCGGTGTCCGCGAAGGCCGCAGCAGCGAAGGCCGCGCTGAAGGAACGGCCGGCTGCGCCGCCGCCCGCCGCACCGTCTCCGCCGCCACCACCGCCGCAACGCACCCCGCGTCCACTCGCCTCGGCCGATGCGGAGGCGGACAGCGCGCGCGAGATCGCGGCCGCCTGCACGACGCTTGCCGAGCTCAAAGCGGCGGTCGAGGCCTTCGACGGCTGCGCCCTCAAGGAGACCGCGACCAACACCGTCTTCGCCGACGGCGATCCGACCTCCGACGTCATGTTCATCGGCGAGGCGCCGGGCGCCGAAGAGGACCGACAGGGCCTGCCCTTTGTCGGCGTCTCCGGCCAACTGCTCGACCGCATGATCGCCTATATCGGCTTGACGCGCGGCGGCACCGGGCGCGGCGGAGCCTACATCTCGAACATGCTGTTCTGGCGGCCGCCCGGAAACCGCAACCCGACGCCAGCGGAGATCGCCGCGTGCCTTCCCTTCGTTTACCGCCACATCGAACTTGCCGGCCCCAAGGTCCTCGTCTTCGTCGGCGGCACCTCGGCCAAGACCATGCTTGAGACGACGACCGGCATCATGCGCCTGCGCGGACGCTGGCACGACTTCACGCTGCCCAACGGCATCACCCTGCCGGCGATGCCCACCTTCCATCCGGCCTATCTGCTGCGCTCGCCCGCCGGCAAGCGCGAGGCCTGGCGCGATCTCCTGGCCATCCAGGCGAAGCTCGATCACGGATGACGCCGCGGCGCTGCGCGCCCCGGCGAGCGCAGCGGTGCGGTGTTGCGCGAATTGAAGGCGAGGCCGGTCACCCAGACATGAAATCCTGCAGCTCGGCATAGGGCACGGCGGCGGCGGCGAAGCCGAAGGTGCCGTCGGCCTGCATCTCCTTGGCCGCGCGGATGACGGCGCCGTAGGCGAGGCGCGAGAGCGTCGAGCCGAGGCTGATCCGGCTGACGCCCGCTTCCGCCAGCTCCGCCACGGTGAAGGCCACGCCGCCCAAACCGGCCACCACGTTGACTGGTTTCGAGACCGCCTCGCAGACCGCGCGGATCTGATCGAGCGAGCGCAGGCCCGGCGCGTAAAGCACGTCGGCCCCCGCCGCTTCGAAAGCCTGGAGCCGCGCGATCGTGTCGTCGAGATCGGGGCGCCCGTGGATGAAGTTCTCCGCCCGCGCCGTCAGCATGAAGGGGAAGTCGACCGAGCGCGCCGCCTCCACCGACGCCGCGACCCGCTCGACCGCGAGCGCCATCTCGTAGATCGGATCGGCCGGGTTCATCGTTGCATCCTCGATCGAGGCCCCCGCGAGCCCGACTTCGATGGCGCTGCGGATCGTTTCCGCCGCCTCCTCGGGCGTATCGCCGAAGCCGTTCTCCAGATCGGCCGAGACCGGCAGCTCGCTCGCCTCGACGATCTCGCAGGCATGGGCCAGCATTTCCGCGCGGCCGATCGTTTTCGCCCCGTCTTTCAGCCCGCGCGAATGGGCATAGCCCGCGCTCGTCGTCGCCAAGGCCTCGAAGCCCAGCGTCTCCAGGATCCGCGCCGTGCCGATATCCCAGGGATTGGGGATCACGAAGGCCCCGTCGCGCGCGTGCAGGGCACGGAATGTCTCGGCCTTTTCGGCCTGGCTTCGGCTCATTGGGAGGCTCTCCGGAAAGGTGATGGCATGATTGCTTTGCTTGGGCATTTTGTACTAACTTTGTTCGAATCCAGTCAACCTAACAGTTCGCAAACCTCAACGAAAATTAACGGTTATGGCCGTAATCTGGCCTTTGTCGGGGCTTATGGCTCCGGCCGAGCACCCCCGTAGGCAAGGGATGTTTTGCATTTCGAGTCCGAATAGGGTCTAAAGGCGTAAGCGCACCGCCCAGAATCGCCCCTCGCGCGCGCCAATCCCCGATGGAGAGCCGGTTCATGCAACGCTTTGCGATTCCATTGATTCTTACAGCCGCGACGTCCTTCGCCGCGACCCAGGGGATCGCCCGCGAGCCCGGCGCGCC
>CAZBRE010000193.1:0-3945 GCA_964494065.1 uncultured Alphaproteobacteria bacterium | reverse complement strand
GCGGCCGCCAAGGCCGCCAAGCCGGTCATCAAGGTCGGCGTGCCGCGCGGCGAGATCAAGCTGCCGCAGATCCTGAAGCCCGGCGACGTCGCCCGTTATCGACGCATCTTCGCGCTGCAGGCGCGCCGCCAATTCCGCGCCGCAAATCGCGAGATCGCGCAGCTTTCCGACCGTATCCTGCTGGGCCACGTGCTCTCCCAACGCTACATGGGCCGCGGCTATCGCACGCATTACCGCGAGCTTCGCGCCTGGATGGCCCGCTATGCCGACCATCCGGAGGCGGTGCGCATTTACAAGCTTGCGCTGCGCCGCAAGCCGCGCCGCGCCGGCTATCCGCGCGCGCCGCGTCACGTCTCGCTCGGCAATGGCGGCGAGATTTCCGGCGGCAACGATTATCGCGGCGCCCAGCCGGTCGCCAGCCGCTACCACCTTCGCCGCACGCGCTGGCTGCGCCGTGCGATCGGCCGCCACATCGCGTATGGCCGCCTGGCCCGCGCCGAGCGCATCCTGAATTCGCATCGCTACCAGCGCAGCCTCGGCCCCGCGCTCACCGACCTCTATCGCACGCGCCTGGCCTTCCGTCTGATGGCCTACGGCCGGACCGAGAAGGCCTATGCGATGGCCACGGCCGCGCACGACCGCACCGGCGACCGCCTCACCGTGGCGCGCTGGACGCTCGGTCTCGCCGCCTTCCGGCTCGGCAAGTACGACGAGGCCGCAGCGCATTTCGAGGCGCTGGCGCAGATGAACGGCATCTCCGACTGGACGGAATCGAGCGCCGCTTATTGGGCCGCACGGGCGCGGCTGCGCAACCGCCAGCCCGAGCTCGTCAACCGCTGGCTCGACGCCGCCGCCCAGCACGCCGGCAGCTTCTACGGCATACTCGCCCGCCGCCAGCTCGGCCTCGGCACGCGCTTCAACTGGAAGGTGCCCGAAGGCTCGGGCGCCGACATGGACCGCCTGCTCGAATCCTCGGCCGCCGTGCGCGCGATCGCGCTCGTGCAGGTCGGCCAGCGCGCCCGCGCCGAGCAGGAGCTGGCGCGGCTTTACAAGGGCGGCGATCCCGAGATCGGGGCGGCGCTTCTCGCCGTGGCCCAGGCCGGCAACATGCCGGGGCTGTCGCTCCGCGTCGCGCGGCTGATGACCCGCCGCGACGGCAAGAAGATCGACGGCGGCCTCTATCCGGTGCCGAAGTGGCGGCCGCGCGAGGGCTTCACCATCGACCGCGCGCTGATCTACGCGGTCATGCGGCAGGAATCGGCTTTCCGCACCGGAGCGCGCAGCCGCGTCGGCGCACGGGGCCTGATGCAGCTGATGCCGCGCACGGCGAGCATCGTCGCCCAGGACCGGCGCCTGCGCTGGCGGCGCGGCCGCAACCGGCTTTTCGATCCGGCGCTCAACATCTCGCTCGGCCAGAAGTACTTGAACTTCCTGCTGGCGCGCGACGACATCAACGGCAACATCATCTATGCCATTGCCGGCTATAACGCCGGGCCCGGCGCGGTGTCGAAGTGGCACGCGAACGTCGACCACCGCAACGATCCGCTGCTGTTCCTGGAGAGCATTCCCTACCGGGAGACCCGCGGCTATGTGGTGCGTGTGCTGGCCAATCTGTGGGCCTATCGCGAGCGGCTGAGCCAGGAGCCCGTGTCGCTCGATCAGGTTGCCGCCGGCTCTTGGCCGATCTACAAACCGCAGGACGGCCGCAACACCGCCAAGCGCTGACCCCGGTCGCGGCACCAAGCAGCGGCGTGGGGGCGCGTCAGAGCCCAGCGGTAAAGCCCCGAGCGGTAAACATATGAACGATCAGTCGAGCGCACCCGGCTTCCTTCCGGTCCAGATCGCGGTGATGACCGTGTCCGACACGCGCGACGCCTCCAACGACACATCGGGCGACACGCTCGTGGCGCGGCTCGAAGGCGCGGGCCACACGCTCGCCGCGCGCACCATCGTGCGCGACGACAAGGCCGCGATCATCGAGCAGCTCAACGCCTGGATCGCCGATCCCGAGATCGACGTGGTCATTTCCACCGGCGGCACCGGCGTTACCGGCCGCGACATCACGCCGGAGGCCTTCCACGAGGTCTACGAGAAGACCATCGACGGCTTCGGCGAGCTCTTCCGCATGCTGAGCTACGAGAAGATCAAGACCTCGACCATGCAGTCGCGCGCCACCGGCGGCGTTGCCGGCGGCACCTATCTCTTCGCCCTGCCCGGCTCGCCCGGGGCCTGCAAGGACGGCTGGGACGGCATCCTGCAGTACCAGCTCGACAGCCGCACCAAGCCCTGCAATCTCGTCGAGCTGATGCCGCGCCTCAAGGAACATCTCGGGTGAGCGGCGATGGTGCGGCACGAACCAACACAGCATCGGCATTGGCCCCATCGCCACTGGACTGAGCGCCTCCGGCGCGGCGCGCTGCTGACGCTGCTGATCGCGGCCAATATGGTCGCGACCGCCCCGGCGCAGCAGGCGCGCTCGCAAACCCCGCCGCTCGGACAGTCGCAATACACGACGCATGGCCGCCTGCCGCCCGTGAGCGAGCTGGTGGTGCAATATCGCGAGATCGCCCTACGTGCCGAGTTCGGCGGCGAGGCGCGGCGCGGGCGTATCATCAAATGGGCGGGGCCCATCATCGCCGAGCTGCGCGGTGAGAATCTCGACGTCTACGAGCCGGAAGTGTTGCGCCACATGGCGCTGCTGACGCGGTTGACGCGGTTGCAGTTCCAGACGGTGCGCGCCTCGCGACACGACGCCTTCTCCGCCGGGCCCAGGCCCAACATGATCATCACCTTCGTTCACAATGGCGGGCGCGGTCCGAACAACCTGGAGAACGTGTGCTATGCGCGGGTCTTTTCCGGGCCGGACTTCATCATCCGGCGGGCGGAGATCCGCATCCACGCCGACTGGAACCTGCTGCGCCGGCACTGCATCATCGAGGAGCTGACCCAGGCTTTGGGCCTGATGAACGACTCGAGCTATTTCAGCCCGTCGATCTTCAACGACCAGTCCAAGCAGCAGGCGCTGTCGCCCTGGGACCGGCTGATGGTGCGCGCGCATTACGACCGTCGCCTGCTGCCCGGCATGACCTGGGCCTATGCCGGGCCCATCGTGTACGATCATTTCCGCAGCTACATCGCGACGCTCTACCGGCCCGTGGTCAAGCACCGCAAGGTGCGGCGGCGGAATCGGCGGCGTTAGCGCCTCCTTATTCCGCCAGCGCCACGCACTCGATCTCGATATCGAACTCCCACGGCCAGGAGCCGACCGTGGCGAAGGTGCGCGCCGGCGGGTCTTGCGGGAAATAGTCCTTGTAGATCGCGTTCACGGTCGGGAAATAGGCCGAGTTGGCGATGAAGATCACCACCTTCACCACCTGATCGAGCGAGGAGCCGGACGCCTCGAGCACCTTTTTCAGGCAATCGAGCACGGCGCGGGTCTGGGTCTCTATATCGCCGCGCACGATCTCTCCGGTCTCCGGGTTCATCGGCGGCATGCCTGAGCAGAAGACGAAGCCGTTCGCCTTGACCGCCGAGGACAGCGGCACGTTCGCCTTCTCCAAGGCATCGGAAATCCCGGGTACTCTGACAATCTCCTTCGGCACGATCTGACCCTCCTCTTGCGCGATTTTCCCCAGTTCTCAGCGGGGGCGTTGCCCCAAGAACGCCCAACTTCGTAAACGCAAGCTAAACCATATCCCCCCTAAACAATACGGTACCCGGGGCCCGCCTGGCGCGATGCCGCGCCGGGCTCGCTTGGCCCGCCATACGGAGCGCAGTTCGTCCCGTGACCGTTCAGCCGCCGCGACCAGCCTCTGAAAAGGAGCTCATCGCCCAGCACCGCCACGCCTTGCCCGAAGGCTATGTGCTGGAGGGCTATCGCATCGAGGGTCTGCTGGGCGCCGGCGGCTTCGGGCTCACCTACCGGGCGCGCGAGATCGAGCTCGG
>CAZBRE010000192.1:0-7255 GCA_964494065.1 uncultured Alphaproteobacteria bacterium | reverse complement strand
CGAATCGACTAGCGTATTCCCAGGGAGCGCCGCAGCGTTTCGATCGCCTGGGCCGGGATGGGGTCGACCTCGCCCTCGACGCCCGCGACCGTCGTCAGCATGTCTATCAAGTCGCGCTTTTCCTGCTCCGTGCAGACGGCCCGGACCGGCGACTCCATGCGGCGCAGGAACGAGGAAAGATCGCCGGCATCCTTGGAGAGCCAGCGCCCCTCGGCGAGCAACTCGTCGGCAGTGGCCGATGCCAGCTCGAAGCGTGACGTCATCTCGCCGAGAATCGCTTTGGTTTCCGCCTCGGTGAGCGCGCCATCGGCCTCCGCCACCGCCGCCATCATGGCAGCCGCGGCGGCCCGGGGATCGTCGGGAACGGCGCTTTGTCCGGCTTTCTGACGGCTCTTCCAGCGGGTCCGGCGCACGAATTTGCGGGCATCACCGGCCGCCTCGGCAAGATCACGGGTCGCGTCGGCGGCCATCTTGATCCGCCACAGGATGACGCCCACTGCGCCAAGCGCCCCCAAGATCGCCATCAGATAGGGCATGCCATCCGCCTTTCCTGACTTTCTTTCCGGACGGAAAACTAGGCGGATACTCCTAAGCGACCGTTTCCAAACGGGGTGAATCGCGCAAGCAGCGGAGAGAGCCGGGCAAAATCTGCTGGTTGGCGCTCTACTAGTACTTCTACTAGTAGAGCGCTAGGCGAATTTGCCCTTCGTTTTGCCTGGCTTGGCGGACTATTGTGCCACAGCACCCGTCGCCCGCCGGACACGACCCGAATGCCCGATACAGGACCGCCCAATCCGCCGCACACCGTCGCCATAGGCGACTTGGCGCTGGGGAACGATAGACCTCTGACGTTGATCGCGGGGCCCTGCGCACTCGAATCGCGGGCGCACGCACTCGAAATGTCGGCGGCGTTGAAGGAGATCGCCGAAAAAGCCGGGATCGGCCTCATCTACAAGACCTCCTTCGACAAGGCCAACCGGACGAGCGCGGCGAGCCCGCGCGGCATCGGCCTGAAGGATGCGCTGCCGATCCTGGCGGAGGTGCGCGAAACGACGGGGCTGCCCGTCCTGACCGACGTGCACGAGCGTGAGCAATGCGCGCCGGTGGCCGAAGTCGCCGACGTGCTACAGATCCCGGCCTTTCTCTGCCGCCAGACCGATCTGCTGACCGCAGCCGCGCAGACGGGCAGGGCGGTCAACGTGAAGAAAGGCCAGTTCCTGGCGCCCTGGGACATGGCGAACGTGGTCGCGAAGCTCGAGGCGGCCGGCAACCGCAACATCCTGGTGACCGAGCGCGGCGCCTCCTTCGGCTACAACACGCTGGTCTCCGACATGCGGGCCCTGCCGGTGCTGGCCGCGACCGGCTATCCGGTCGTGTTCGATGCGACGCATTCCGTCCAGCAACCGGGCGGGCTCGGCAACGTCTCGGGCGGCCAGCGCGAATACGTGCCCGTCCTGGCCCGTGCCGCCGTCGCGGTCGGTGTCGCTGCGGTCTTCATGGAGACGCATCAGGATCCCGACAACGCGCCGTCGGATGGGCCCAACATGGTCCCGATCAAGGCCCTGCCGGAGCTCCTCGCCACACTGACCGCGATCGATCGCATCGCCAAAGCCGCCAAGAGCTGACCCATAGAGCTAGCCTTATGACCGTCAAAGTCTACGCCATGACCTGCGGCTGGGTGACCATGCCGATGAACAGCCTGCTCGAGGGGGAGGAGGGCACGCTGCTGGTGCCGGTCCCCTCCTATCTGATCGACCATCCGAAGGGCGCGGTGCTGTTCGATACCGGGCTTCACAACTCCATTTTCACCGATAAGGCGGGCTATCTCGGCAAGATGGCGAAATGGCTCGATGTGACCTTCCATCCCGGCGAGGAGATCTCCGCGCGCCTCGGCGCGTTGGACCGCGACGTCGCCAGGATCGAAACCGTCATCGTCTCGCATCTGCATTTCGATCATTGCGGCGGCAATGCCCAGGTGCCCAATGCCCGCATGGTCGTCCAGGCCAGGGAATGGGCGGCGGGGCACGAGCCCGACCACATCCGCACCAACGGCTACAAGACCGAGGACTACGACCTCGGCCACGATATCCTCGAGATCGAGGGCGAGTACGACGTCTTCGGCGACAATTCGGTCGTCTGCATCCCGACCTACGGCCACACGCCGGGCCACCAGTCGCTGCTGGTAAGCGCCGAAGGCGGCGACGTCGTGCTGGCGGGCGACGCCTGTTACCTCCGCCAGACGCTGGAGAAGATGTGGCTGCCGCGCCAGGTCCACGACAAGGAGGCGATGCTGGCCTCGCTTAAGATCCTTGCCGGCCTGAAGGCGCGGGGCGCGCGGATCTTCTACGGCCACGATCCCGAGTTCTGGAAGGACGTGCCGCAGGCGCCCGCAGCGGTCGCCTGATCCGCTCGACCTGCGCCGCCTTGCTTGCGTATCGCGCTGGCGGCGGCTATCTGAAAGCATTCCACGCCGAACGCCGCCTTCACAAGCACGCCAGGGGGGCGCCAGGGGAGCGCAGATGACCGCCATTCTCGATATCCAGGCCCGCGAGATCCTCGATTCCCGCGGCAATCCCACCATCGAAGTCGATGTCGTGCTCGAAAGCGGCGCCTTCGGCCGCGCCGCCGTGCCGTCCGGCGCCTCGACCGGCGCGCATGAGGCGGTCGAGCTGCGCGACGGCGACGAAGCCCGCTACGGGGGCAAGGGCGTGCTCGAGGCGGTGAATTCGGTGAACGGCGAGATTTTCGACGTGCTCTCCGGGCTCGACGCCGAAGATCAGGCGATGATCGACGAGGCGATGATCGACCTCGACGGCACTGAGAACAAGAGCCGGCTGGGCGCGAACGCGATCCTCGGCGTCAGCCTCGCCGTCGCCAAGGCGGCGGCGGAGGATGCCGGGCTGCCGCTCTACCGCTACGTCGGTGGTACGGCGGCGCGCCTGCTGCCGGTGCCGATGATGAACATCGTGAACGGTGGCGCCCATGCCGACAACGCGATCGACATCCAGGAATTCATGATCATGCCCGTCGCCGCGGACTCCATCGCCGAGGCGGTCCGCATGGGCGCGGAGGTCTTCCACGCGCTCAAAGGGGCGCTGAAGAAAGCGGGCCACAACACCAATGTCGGCGACGAAGGCGGCTTCGCCCCGACGCTCAAGAGCACCACCGAAGCGCTCGACTTCGTCATGCAGGCGATCGGGTCCGCCGGCCTCACGCCGGGTGAAGATGTCGTCCTCGCGCTGGACGCGGCCTCGACCGAGTTCTACGCCAAAGGAAAGTACACGCTCGCGGGCGAGGGCAAGACGCTCGATGCGGCCGGCATGGTCGACTACTACACCGCGCTGACCGACAGCTACCCGATCGCCTCGATCGAGGACGGCATGGCGGAGGACGATTGGGAGGGCTGGGCGGCGCTCACGCAGGCGCTCGGCGGGGCGGTGCAGCTCGTCGGCGACGACCTCTTCGTCACCAATCCCAAGCGGCTTGCGCAAGGCATCGAGCAGGGCACGGCGAACTCGATCCTGGTCAAGGTCAACCAGATCGGCACGCTGACGGAGACGCTCGCGGCCGTGGAGATGGCGCACAAGGCCGGCATGACCGCCGTCATGTCGCACCGCTCGGGCGAGACCGAGGATGCCACGATCGCCGATCTCGCCGTCGCGACTAATTGCGGGCAGATCAAGACCGGCTCGCTTGCCCGCTCCGACCGACTCGCCAAGTATAATCAGCTGATGCGCATCGAAGAGCAGCTCGGCCCGGCCGCTCGCTATGCGGGCTTGGCCGCGCTCAAGCGCTAGGACCGCTAATCAAAATATTGAGTCGTTTCAGAGTGTTAGCGCTACATGTGCCTAAGCTTCGGATTCCATTGATATTTTCCGCTTGACCGAGCGAATCTACTTGTGATTCGTTGGGCTCTCATGAGCTTCCTCGAGACATTTCGCCCCCGCGCGCGCCCGGTGCTGGCCCAGGTCATCATGGCCAGCCTGCTGCTCTATTTCGGCTATCACCTGGTGCAGGGTGATCGCGGGCTCTTTGCCTGGTGGCGGATCAATGACCGGCTCGCCCGCGCCGAAGCACAGCTCGGCAAGCTGCATCTCGAGCGCCAGACCCTGAGCCGCCGCGTGGCATTGCTGCGGCGCGAGCATCTCGACGAGGACATGCTCGACGAGCAGGTGCGCCAGATGCTCAATTTGGTGCGTCCGAACGAGGTCGTGATTTACGACCGGTAAGATAATACCGGTCCCGAAATTGCGCGGGCCCGCCCATTTCCGAAATGATGGTTCTAATTGCCTGACCCGCCGCCGCGCCAACTTGCAGGCCGGGAGCGTTTCGCGTACCTGTTAACCCTCTGTGAGATCGGCGCAACGGGTTGCATACACACGCAATACGCCGAGCTCCGTCCGCGCGCAGGGGAGACGCGCATGGCGCGCCCGACCAAGAAATCCAAAACAGCACCGAAGAAAGCCGCAGCAAGCCAAGCGTCGACGCGCAAGGCCAAGCCTGCGAAACCCTCTCCCGAGCTCCAGCGCGAGCTCTACCGACAAATGCTGCTGATCCGCCGCTTCGAAGAGAAGGCGGGCCAGCTCTACGGCATGGGCCTCATCGGCGGCTTCTGTCATTTGTACATAGGCCAGGAAGCCGTGGTGGTCGGCATGCAGTCGATCCTGGAGGAGGGCGACACCGTCATCACCGCCTATCGCGACCACGGCCATATGCTCGCCTGCGGCATGGACCCCGACGGGGTGATGGCCGAGCTGACCGGCCGGCGCGGCGGTTACTCAAAGGGCAAGGGCGGCTCGATGCACATGTTCTCCGCCGAGAAGAACTTCTACGGCGGGCACGGCATCGTCGGCGCCAATGTCTCGCTCGGCACGGGCATCGCCTTCGCACACAAATACAAAGAGGACAACCGCGTCAGCCTCACCTATTTCGGCGACGGTGCTGCGAACCAGGGCCAGGTTTACGAGTCCTTCAACATGGCGTCGCTCTGGAAGCTGCCGGTCATCTACATCATCGAAAACAACAAATACGCCATGGGAACGGCGATCAACCGCTCCTCGGCGACCGTCGACCTATGCCATCGCGGCGGCGCCCACGGCATCCCGGGCGAGCAGGTCGACGGCATGGATGTGATGGCGGTGCGCGAGGCCGGCGCGAAGGCGGTCGCCCATGCGCGTGCCGGCGAGGGGCCGGTGATCCTGGAGATGGTGACCTATCGCTATCGCGGCCATTCGATGTCGGACCCGGCCAAATACCGGACCCGCGAGGAGGTACAGAAGGTGCGCGAAGAGCGCGACCCGATCGACCATCTGCGCGACGAGATGCTGGCCGCCAAGACGGCGGACGAGGCGGCGCTCAAGGAGATCGACAAGCAGGTCCGCGAGGTCGTCAACGCGTCCGCCGAATTCGCCCAGAACAGCCAGGAGCCCGATCCGGGCGAGCTGTGGACCGACGTGCTGGCGGGGCAGGTTGCATGAGCGCCCTTGTCGCCAATCTTGGCATCGCGAAACGCTCTGCGGGAGGGCGCCATGCCCGTTGAAGTGCTGATGCCGGCGCTCTCGCCGACGATGACCGAAGGCACGCTCGCCAAGTGGCTGAAAGCCGAGGGTGACAGCATCCATTCGGGCGACGTCATCGCCGAGATCGAGACCGACAAGGCGACGATGGAGGTCGAAGCCGTCGATGAGGGCGTGCTCGGCAAGATCGTCGTTGCCGAGGGCACCGAGGCGGTCCCCGTCAATCAGGTAATCGCGCTACTCCTGGCCGATGGTGAAGACGCTTCGGCGCTGGATGCGGTACCGACCGCGAGCGGCAACGGCGCCGCTGCCCCGGCCGAAGCGCCCGAACCTCAAGCCGAGGTGCCGACACCGCCCGAACCCGCCGCCGCACCGCCGCCCGCGGCCGCGCCGGTGCCGGAAGAAGAAGCCTATTCGGGCGAGGTCGCCTCGATGACCGTTCGCGAGGCGTTGCGCGACGCCATGGCCGAGGAGATGCGCCGCGACGACCGCGTCCTGCTGATGGGCGAGGAGGTTGCCGAGTATCAGGGCGCCTACAAGGTCAGCCAGGGGCTGCTCCAAGAGTTCGGCGCCAAGCGCGTGATCGACACGCCGATCACAGAGCACGGCTTCGCCGGGCTGGGCGTGGGCGCGGCGTTCGCGGGGCTGCGGCCGATCGTGGAGTTCATGACCTGGAACTTCGCGATGCAGGGCATCGACCACATCATCAATTCGGCGGCCAAGACACTCTATATGTCGGGCGGGCAGATCACCTCGCCGATCGTGTTCCGCGGGCCCAACGGGGCGGCCTCGCGGGTCGCCGCGCAGCACAGCCAGGACTATGCGAGCTGGTATGCCCATTGCCCGGGCTTGATCGTGATCGCGCCTTACTCGGCGGCGGACGCCAAGGGCCTACTCAAATCGGCGATCCGCGCGGACAGCCCGGTCCTGATCCTGGAAAACGAGATCCTCTACGGCCGCAGCTTCGACGACGTGCCGACCGATCCCGACCATGTGGTGCCGATCGGCCGGGCGCGGATCGCACGCGCCGGCAGCGACGTGACCATCACAGCCTATTCGCGGATGGTCGAGGTGGCGCTGGAAGCCGCCAAGACGCTGGCGGAGGAAGGGGTCGAGGCCGAGGTGATCGATCTGCGCACGCTGCGGCCCCTCGATACGGAGACCATCGTAAACTCGGTCAAGAAAACCAACCGCATCGTCTCGGTAGAGGAGGGCTGGCCTTATGCCGGCATCGGCTCGGAGTTGGCGGCGGTGATGATGGAGCAGGCGTTCGACTGGCTCGACGCGCCGCTTGCCCGCGTCTCCGGCGCCGACGTGCCGATGCCCTACGCCGCCAATCTCGAAGCGCTGGCGCTGCCGCAGGCCGCGAGCGTGGTCGAGGCGGCCAAATCCGTGCTCTACGCCAGCTGACCAACGGACGGAAACGACATGCCGATCCAGATCCTGATGCCGGCGCTCTCGCCCACCATGACCGAGGGCAAGCTCGCCAAATGGCTGAAAGCCGAAGGCGACACGGTGAGCGCGGGCGACGTGATCGCCGAGATCGAGACCGATAAGGCCACGATGGAGGTGGAGGCCGTCGAGGAAGGCGTGCTCGGCAGGATCCTTGTCGAAGAGGGCGCGGAAGGCGTTCCGGTCAACCAAGCGATCGCGCTGCTGCTCGAAGAAGGCGAGGACAAGGCGGCGCTCGACGATTTCAAGGCGGCCAAGCCCGCCTCTCGGCCGGCCTCGGTACCGGC
>CAZBRE010000191.1:0-7273 GCA_964494065.1 uncultured Alphaproteobacteria bacterium | reverse complement strand
AGTCGCGGTTGATCTCGACCCACTTCTCAACATCGGGCTCGGTGTCGGGCACGATGGCCTCGGCCGGGCATTCGGGCTCGCAGACGCCGCAATCGATGCATTCGTCCGGCTGGATCACCAGCATGTTGTCGCCCTCGTAGAAACAGTCGACCGGGCAGACTTCGACGCAGTCCTGGTACTTGCACTTGATGCAGTTTTCGATAACGACGTAGGTCATCCGCTTTCTCCAAATCCCCTCTTGAACGGACCGTCGGCTGAAGCGTCTCCCATGACCTAACCCTCAAGCGTTACGCTTCAAGGCCCAGTCACATAACCGTCCAAGTCTCAGCCGTCCCAACTTCAACTGTCTAGGCCCAATCGGTCCAGTACTCGCTTTCGGGCGCTTCCGCTTTCGCCGTCGCTGACATAGATGAGGCCGGCGATGCGCCGCATCAGACTGGCCTCGTAGTCGTCGAGCCGCCCGTCGGCGTAGACCACCTCCCACAGCATCTCGATCATGCGAACCCGCTCGTCGTGATCGAACCGGTTCTTGACCACCTGGGCGAACGACCACAGATCGCTTGCCCCTTGAACCTTGGCGTCGGCCTCGGCGATCAGCGCCGCGGCGTCTTCCGTCGTAAGCGCCAGCCGGTCTTCGAGCAGCCGGCCGATCGTGGCCCGCTCCTCGTCGTCGAAGTCGCCGTCCTGATGAGCCGCCTCGACCAGCAGTCCCGCGACCGCAAGCGACAGCTCATCCTTCCCGGCGCCCCCTGGACCGGTTTCGCCGCCATCGCGGAGAAACGCGCGAATGCGCTCCAGCATGGGGACTTCCCCTATCATGCGTCTCGTGGTCAGGCAAGCCTGTGCGGCGACGGGCATTTCGGCGTTAAGCGCAGGGCTGCTACGATGCGCAATGTCCGCAAACGGCAGCGAGAATCGGCGGCGCTATCACCCCTCGGCGGAGCGCAACAAGGGGCCGATCCTGGCGGTCCTTAGCCGCGTCCTGCCGCCGGCCGGAACGGTGCTCGAGATCGCCAGCGGCACCGGTCAGCACGTCGTCCATTTTGCCGCGGCCTTGCCGCAGCTTACCTTCCAGCCGAGCGATCCCGACCCGGCAAGCCGCGCCAGCGTGGCCGGTTGGATCGCCGAAATTGGCGTGGGCAATGTCTTGCCGCCGCTCGATATCGATGTGCGGCGGCCGGACTGGGGCGTGGAGGCGGCCGACGCGGTGGTCTGCGTCAACATGATCCACATCGCGCCGTGGGCTTGCGCGGAAGGCCTGATCGCCGGAGCCGCGCGGCTGCTGCCGCCGAACGGACCGCTGGTGATCTACGGCCCCTTCAAGCGGGGCGGCGCGCACACCGCCCCCTCGAACGCGGCCTTCGATGCGAGCCTGCGTGCGCAGGACCCCGACTGGGGCATTCGCGATCTGGAGGCTGTTCAGGCGCTGGGCGAGGCGCACGGGTTCGTGCTCGAGGAGATCGTCGAGATGCCCGCCAACAATCTGACCGTGATATTGCGCAAACAGCCGTGACCCGCCGACCGGCCCAATCCCGGATCAGTCCCGGATCAGTCGCTATCCATCAGCCGGTCGAGGGCGCGGCGGTCGGCCTTGGTCGGCCGGCCCGCGCCGCGCTCGCGCCGCGCCGTGCGGGGGATGGCCTCGCGCGGCGGCGGGGGCGGCGTCAGGTCTTTGTAGAGCGTGTGCGCCTCGGCCGCCGGCCCGCGGCGCTCGCCCAGGCCCACTACCTCGACCACGCGGATCGTCCGGCCCTGGGGAAACGTGATGACGTCGCCCGCGCGCACCGGGTGATGGGCCTTGGCGATGACCTCGCGGTTCACCCGCACGCGCCCGCTGGCGCAGAGCTTGGAGGCCGTGGTCCGGCTCTTGAAGAAGCGCGCGTGCCAGAGCCACTTGTCGATGCGCAGCGTTTCGGCCGCCGGCTCGCCCGGCCGCTTGTCCGCTGTCGTCACTTGGAGCGCACCAGATCGCGCAGGCCCGCGAAGGGCGAATCGGGGCTGGGGCCTTGCCGCGGTTTTTTCTTCTTCTTGCGCGGATGCGCGGTCTTGGCCGGCCGCTTGGCCTGCTTGCGCGCGCGCTCATACAAGATTCCGTCAGGTGTCAGGCCGCTCTCGCCCTCCTTGGCCGGCTGGGCGCGGTAGCCGAGGAAGCGCAGGATGGGCGCCACATCGGCCTCCTCGCAGCCGAGGATGGCGCGGAACTCCGGCGTTGCCGCGAAGGCGCCCTGGCGCGCGGATTTCCGCACCTTGTCGGCGAGCTTCTCCAGGCGCTCGGCGCGCACGGCGAGGCCGTTGACCCGCCGGTAGCCGCAGGCGAGGTAGAAGCCGTCGGGCGTCTCGGCCTTGACCCGGATCGAGGCCGCCTTCGGATCGAAGCGCGGCGCCTTTTCGCCCGCATGCGCGGCCCAGAGGAGCCGGCGCAGGCGGATCGCGGCCGGCCGCTGCAGCGCGGGCAGGAAGACGGTTTCCTGGCCGATGCGGATGCCGAGCTTCGCCAGCGCCTTTCGTTGCGCCGGCTGCAGGCTGGCGATGAGGTCGGCGGCATTGCGCCGGGGCAGCGCGCCCAGCGCCTCGACGAGTTGGAAGACGAGCCCGCGCGCCGCACCCTCGGGCGATTTGTCCTCGGCCTCGACGAGCGGCGCCAGGCGGTGCGCGATCAATCCGGTCAGCCAGCTTGCGACCCGCGCGCCGATCCGCTCGCGCAAGCCGCCTTCGAGAAGATCGCTCGCCAGCGGCTCGACCGCCGGCGCGATGGCGCGCGTGCCGGGCCGCAGCAGCGCGACCGGCGCGCCCTGCCAGACGATGCGGCCGTCGTCGTTGAAGGCGAAGTCCTTGTCGGGCGCGGCTTCGAGCGCGGCAACGCGGCCCTCGATGGCGGCGCGCAGCGCCCGGTTGGCGGCGGCGATCAGCGCCTTGCCGTCCTCGCGGGCCGCCGTCACGTCGGGCTCGAAGCGGAAGCCGTTGAGCCGGCCGACATACTGTCCTTCCACAAGGACCTCGCCCTTGACGCTCACCGCGCCGGTCAGCTCGGCGCCGTCGGCGAGGCGGCGGACCAGCATGGCCGAGCGGCGGTCGACGAAGCGCTGGGTCAGCCGGTCGTGCAGCGCGTCCGACAGCTTGTCCTCGATCGCCCGCGCGCGCTCCTGCCAGTGCACGGCGTCGTTCAGCCAGTCGGCATGGTGCGCGACATAGGTCCAGGTGCGGATATCGGCGATGCGCCCGGTCAGTGTCTCGATGTCGCCGTCGGTCTTGTCGGCGCGGGCGATCTGCTTGGCGACCCAGTCGGCCGGCAGGGTCTCCTCGCCCGTGCTGAGGAAGAGGTAGAGCCGCTTGATGAGCCGCGCATGGGTCTCGGCCATGATCTTGCGGAAGTCCGGGATCTGGCAGACGTCCCACAGGAGGCGCACCCGGGCGGGGCTGACCGCGCGCTCGACCACCTCGGCGTCGCGCGCCAGTTCGCCCAACGCGCGTTGGTCCTCGGGGATCCGCGCGCGGATCAGCGCGCGGTCGCGCGGCGGCCGTTCCAGCGAGCGCAGCAAACGGGCCGGCGATTTGAAATCGAGATCGGGGTTGCGCCAGAAGATATGCTCGATCGCGGGGAAGCGGTGGTTCTCGATCGCCTCGATGACCTCGAGGTCGAGACCGTCGAGCGCCGCCGTCGTACCGAAAGTCCCGTCGTTCATGTGCCGCCCGGCGCGCCCGGCGATCTGGGCGAGCTCGGCCGGCGCCAGGCGGCGGTGATGCCGGCCGTCGAACTTCACCACGGCGGAGAAGGCGACATGGTCGACATCCATGTTGAGCCCCATGCCGATCGCGTCGGTGGCGACCAGATAGTCGACCTCGCCCGCCTGATACATCTCGACCTGGGCATTGCGCGTGCGCGGGCTGAGCGCGCCGAGCACGACCGCCGTGCCGCCGCGGCGGCGGCGGAGCAGCTCGGCCAGCTCGTAGACATTCGCGGCCGAGAACCCGACGACGGCGCTGCGGCGGGGCAGGCGGGTCAGCTTCTTCTGTCCCGAATAGGTGAGCTTGGACAGGCGCGGCCGGCTCGTGAACTCCACGTCGGGCACGAGCTTGCGGATCAGCGGGCCGATCGTCTCCGCGCCGATCAGGATCGTTTCGTGGATCCCCCTCGCACGCAGCAGCCGGTCGGTGAAGACGTGGCCGCGCTCGGGATCGGCCGCCATCTGGATCTCGTCGACGCCGAGGAAGTCGACCGGCCGGTCGAGCGGCATCGACTCCACGGTGCAGAGGAAATAGCGCGCCCGCGGCGGCACGATCTTCTCCTCGCCGGTGACCAGCGCCACCGCGGCCTTGCCCTTCATCTTGACGACTTTGTCGTAGTTCTCGCGCGCGAGCAGTCGGAGCGGAAAGCCGATCATGCCGCTCGCATGACCGGTCATGCGCTCGATCGCGTAGTGGGTCTTGCCGGTGTTGGTGGGCCCCAGGACCGCGAGGACACGCGGGGGCGTGCTGCCAGTGGTCATCACCTTGAAGAATCGGGATTTCTCAAAGCGGATGCAAGGGAAGATACGCCCGAAGTGCCTACCGCCTCCTTAATCCTCCGGCACCAGCGGCACGAAGGCGACGGGCAGTACGTCCTTGGTGTGGACTTCCCCGTCTTCGTCCTTGGTGACCAGCACCAGCATCTGCTCGCGGAACGGCTCGCCGACGGGCACGACCATGCGGCCCCCGCGCTTCAGCTGCATGATCAGCTTCGGCGGGATCTCGGGTGCTGCGGCGGTCACGATGATGGCGTCGAAGGGCGAGTGCTCGACCCAGCCCTCGGCGCCGTCGCCCTGGCGCACGGTCACGTTCGTGACCCCTTCCTCATGCAGGCGCGCCGCGGCCTGGGCAGCCAGCTCCGGCACCACCTCGATGCTGTAGACCTCCGCCGCCAGCTCGGCTAGCACCGCCGCCTGATAGCCCGAGCCGGTGCCGATCTCGAGCACGACATGCGCGGGCTTGAGATCGAGCAGATCGGTCATCAGCGCCACGATGTAGGGCTGCGAGATCGTCTGGCCATAGCCGATCGACAGCGGCCGGTTCACGTAGGCGCGCGTGCGGTCCTCTTGCGTGACGTAGTCCTCGCGCGGGATCCGCCCCATCGCCGTCAGCACCGCGCCCGACAGGCGCTTGCGCCCCGTGAAGGCCGCGGTCGCGCGCGCCTCGTGCTCGATCTCGCGCAATAGCCGCGCGCGCTTCTTCAAGGCATCGGACGCATCGGACATCGGCCAGGCTCCCTCGGTTTCCGATCTTAGCCCGATCGACCCGCGCTGCGTCATGCGTATCGGGCGGGGGTTGCATGGACGCACAGGCGCGCCTATCTCGCGGGCCAGATCACAATTCCGCCGGCAAGGCGGATAAGCTCAATGGGGACCAGGATGACGGCTGAAACCACCGACGCGGGAGCGACGAGTTCGGGGCCCGAGACCCACGGCTTCCAGGCCGAGGTCAGCAAGCTTCTCGATATCGTCGCCAACGCGCTCTACAGCGAGAAGGAGATCTTCCTCCGCGAGCTGATCTCCAACGCCTCGGATGCCTGCGACAAGCTCCGCTACGAGGCGATCACGAAACCCGAATTGCTGAGCGGCGACCCCGACTTCAAGATCGCCATCGCGATCGATCCCAAGGCCAAGACGATCACCATCCGCGACAACGGCGTCGGCATGTCGAAGACCGAGCTGGTCGAGAACCTCGGCACCATCGCGCGCTCGGGCACGGCGGCCTTCGTCGCCGGGCTGTCGGAGGAGGCGGCGAAGGACGCGACGCAGATCGGCCAGTTCGGCGTCGGCTTTTATTCCTCCTTCATGGTGGCGGACCAGGTCGAGGTGCTGACCCGGCGCGCCGGCGAGCAAGAGGGCTGGCGCTGGAGTTCCGACGGGCGTGGCGAGTTCTCGATCGAGCCGAGCGAGGACGCGCCGGAGCGGGGCGCCGCCGTGATCCTCCATCTAAAGAAGGACGCCAAGGACTTCCTCGAAGCGCCGCGCGTCTCCGGCATCGTCGGCAAATACGCCGACCACATCGCCGTTCCCGTCGTGCTCATCGAGGGCGATGATGAGCGCACGCTGAACGCGGCGTCGGCCTTATGGACGCGGCCCAAGAAGGACATCACGCCCGAGCAGTACACCGAGTTCTACCGCCATGCCGGCCACGCCTTCGACGAGCCGTGGCTGACGCTCCACTGGAAGGCCGAGGGCAAGATCGAATACTCGGCG
The DNA here is from genome assembly GCA_964494065.1 of uncultured Alphaproteobacteria bacterium. GTDB lineage: Bacteria > Pseudomonadota > Alphaproteobacteria > JAPULJ01 > JAPULJ01 > DATKZM01. The sequence continues at coordinate 1,055 of CAZBRE010000191.1, read as the reverse complement.
CTGCTCTTCGTGCCGACCCAGCGGCCCTTCGACCTCCTGCAGCCCGACCGCAAGCATCAACTGAAATTGTATGTCTCGCGCGTCTTCATCACCGACGACTGCGAGGGGCTGCTGCCGGCCTGGCTGCGCTTCCTGAAGGGCGTGGTCGATTCGGAGGATCTCCCCCTCAACATCAGCCGCGAGATGCTGCAGCACAATCCGGTGCTGGCGAAGATCCGCCAGGGGCTGGTGAAGCGCACGCTGTCGGAGCTCACCAAGAAGGCGGAGAAGGAGCCGCAGGCCTTCGCCGAGTTCTGGGAGAATTTCGGCGCGGTCTTGAAGGAAGGGCTCTACGAGGACGCCGACCAGCGCGAGCCGCTGCTCAAGCTCGTGCGCTTCCGCTCCACCGGGGGCAAGGGGGCCGGCGACGATCTGGTCAGCCTCGCCGACTATGTCGGCCGCATGAAGGAGGGCCAGGAAGCGATCTACACGCTGGCCGGCGAGGATATCGAGTCGCTGCGCGCGAGCCCGCATCTCGAAGGCTTCGTCGCCCGCGGCCTCGAGGTGCTGCTGCTCACCGATCCGGTCGACGAGTTCTGGGTGCCGGCGATCGGCGAATTCGAGGGCAATCCCTTCAAGTCGATCACCAGGGGGGCGGCCGACCTCGACAAGTTCGAGCCGCAGGCCAAGGACGGCAAGGCCAAAACGCCCAAGAAGGCCGACGCCAAGCAGGTCGACACGCTGATCGCGTTCCTGAAACTTGCGCTCAAGGATGCGGTGAAGGACGTGCGCAGCACCGACCGCCTCACCGACAGCCCGGTCTGCCTGGTCGCCGACGAGAGCGACATGGATATGCATCTGGAACGCCTGCTGAAGGCGCACCGCCAGCTCGACCACGAGAGCAAGCGCATACTCGAAATCAACCCCGCCCACGGCGTCATCAAGGCGCTGGCCAAGACCGCCGAGGCGAAAGGCGGCCAGGCGATCCTCGAGGATGCGGCCCATGTCCTCCTCGACCAGGCCCGCATCATGGAGGGCGAGCCCGTCCCCGACCCCGCGGCTTTCGGCCGGCGGCT
>CAZBRE010000190.1:0-7342 GCA_964494065.1 uncultured Alphaproteobacteria bacterium | reverse complement strand
AGATCGAAATCGTAGAACTCCGGCCGCGCCGGCAGTGCCGCGGGTTCGGCGTCAATCGTGGCCGTCTTGGCGCGCGCGGCAATGGTCAGCACATAGCCGGTGACGGCCCCCGCCCCATCGCGCACCAGCGCCATGCGCGCCTCAAGCGCTGCCCCCTCGGGCGCGGTTAGGCATTCAAGCGAAGCGGTGTGGCCGCCGCCCTGGCTCTTCGTATCGTTATCCGCCAAGCCTCGCAGATCGGCGAGCGTGGTTTCGACCGCACCTGGCTCCACAACCTCGAAGACCGGTCGGCCCAACCCCAGCCGCTCAGGCGCATCCACTAGCCACAAGGCCGCGCGGTTGTAGAGGACGACCCGGTGCTCGAGGTCGGCGACGATGACGCCTTCGGACAGATCCCGCAGGACGGCTTCGAGGCGTGCGACATCCTCGTCCGCGCGCGCTGAGGCGGCGGCCATGGCTTTAGCCGTATCGCGCCGCGTCGTCTCCAGGCGCTCGGCGAGCTCCGCAACGAAGCCCGGCAGCTCGCCCAGGGCATGGGTGCGGGGCAGCACGAATTCCGTATGCGCGGAGGAGCGGACCGCGCTCTCGGTCTCGCGGGTCAGCATTGCGATGGGCCGGGCGACATGCTGCTCCAGGAACAGCCAGGCGAGCGCGGCCGCCGTTCCGATCGCCATGAGCCCGCCGATGCCGGCAAGCCAGATGTGGAGCCGCGCCGGCGCCTCGGACGGCAATCCCGCCAGAGCCAGAACGATGACGAGCACGAAAAGCGCGGCTGCGCACACCCCCATGCCGAAGCAGACGACGGCCACCACCACGCGCGGATGAAGGCGCCGTCCGCCCGGCGCCTCGTTCTTGTCCGATGTTTCGTTTTCGAAACCCTGCATCGGCGGGCTTGTCCCCGCTCCCGCGGCCGCATCGTCGCCCAAGGCTTGCCATCGATTGGCCCCCGACGCAACGCCCATACCGTCGATTGGGCGTCGATTGGGCGTCGATTGGGCGTCGATCGGCGCCATACCCCCCGCCTGCCACGCGCCGCAGGACTTGCCTCGCACCGTCGATCCGTCGCATTCAATACGGGCCTGACGTCACCAAATTGGAGCTGGCCCTGCCCAAATTGGGCCGGCTCTGGTCAACGACCCGCACGAACCCTGGATCATGTCGGAACGCGAACGGCCAATAGGGCGCTGGTTAAGCTGGACCATGCTGTTCGCGGCCCCCGCGGTCGCGGCCGTGATCGCGCTCGCGGTGTTCGACAAGAGCGGGGTGGGAACGCTGGCGGCGGCCATAGCGATCGCGCTGATAATCGCCGGTATCGTGGCGCGGCTCGTGGTCGCCCGGATCGAGCGGTTGCGAGGCTTGCTGGAGCGCGATGACTTGGGGTTCACGGACCCGGCACAGATCGGCCCGCGCGGCATTGTCGGGGAATTTGCCGACATGGCGTCGCGGACCCATCGCCGCTATGGCGAGCGGATCGCGGAGCTGGAGCGCCAGGCCGCGGACGGCGAGCGCATCATAGAAACGCTGGCGGTGCCCATTTTGATCGTCAATCGCATGAAGCGGGTCAGCAACGCCAATCGCGCAGCCCGCGACATCATCGGCGAGGCCGTCAAGGACCACGCCCTCTCCGCCGCTATTCGTGACCCGGGCGTGCTCGATGCAGTCGATGACATTCTGGGCGGATCACCCGGTGAGGAAGTAGAGATCTCGATCGTCGATGCCGTCACGCGCCATTTCCTGGCGCAACTGCTCCCGATTCGCGCATCACAGGGCGACGGCACGGCGGTCATCATCGCCCTGCAGGATCTGACCGCGGCCCGGCGCATCGACCAGACCCGCTCCGATTTCATCGCCAATGTGAGCCACGAGCTGCGCACGCCGCTTTCCGCCCTGATCGGCTTCATAGAAACGCTGCATGGGCCGGCGCGGGACGACGCGGCGGCGCGCGAGCGGTTCCTGGTGCTGATGCGCGAGCAGGCCGAGCGGATGTCCCGGTTGATCGGCGACCTCATGTCGCTCTCGCGCATCGAGCTGAACGAGCATTCACGCCCGCGCGGCCGGGTCGATGTCGTCAGCGCCGCCCAATCGGTCGTCGAGGTCCTGCAGATCAAGGCCAAGGACAAGGCTGTCGGGCTGCGGCTCGATATGCCCGAGAGGCCGGCGATCGTCGTCGGCGATGACGACGAGATCATGCAGATCATCCAGAACCTGGTCGACAACGCCATCAAGTACAGTGGCGAGGGATCGACCGTTAACCTTGCGGTGAAGCATATCCAACCGCCCAGCGGCGGCGATGAGATCGCCATCATCGTGCGCGACGAGGGCGATGGCATCGAAGCCGAGCATCTGCCCCGGCTCACCGAGCGCTTCTATAGGGTTGATGCAGCCCGCTCCCGCGCCTTGGGCGGCACGGGGCTCGGCCTGGCAATCGTCAAGCATATCGTGAACCGCCACGGCGGCCGGCTGGAAATCGAAAGCACCCCCGGCAAGGGCAGCACATTCGCCGTAAAGCTGCCCGCCGCCCCCGCCCGGACGTCCGCCCGCGGCCTTTGAGATCGGGAAAAGCTAAGTTTTGGCTCAAATGCCCGAATTTCGCGCTGGAATCTGCCGATATTCGGGCCTTCTCGCTGTGTCAAAAAACCGTAACAAAACAGTAGTAAATCCATCTTGCCCGACAGCTATGGTCAGCCACGTCGCGGGCCGGGAAAGGGCCCGCATCCGCTGATCGGCTTAGTGTCTTTGGAGGCAGTCCCGTGCTCACAAAAGCTCCCTTCTTGGGAAGAACCCTTGTGGCCGCCGGCTTCGCCGCGGTTGCATTCGCGGTGCCCGCGCAGGCCCGCGACCAGATCAAGATCGTCGGTTCGTCGACGGTCTTCCCCTTCTCCACCGCCGTCGCGGAGAAGTTCGCAAAGTCCTATCGCAAGTACAAAGCCCCGGTGGTCGAATCGACCGGCTCCGGCGGCGGCCTGAAACTCTTCTGCGCTGGTCTCGGGGTCAATCACCCCGACATCACGAACGCTTCGCGGCGCATTAAGAGCTCCGAGGTCAAGAACTGCGCGAAGAACGGCGTCAAGGAAATCGTCGAGGTCAAGATCGGGTATGACGGCATCGTCATCGCCAACTCGAAGAAATCGAAGCAGATGAAAATCTCGCTTCGCCAGGTGTTCCTCGCTCTCGCCAAGGTGGTTCCCGAGGGTGGCAAGGAAGGCGGCAAGCTGGTGCCGAACCCCTACAAGACCTGGTCGCAGATCGACCCGTCGCTGCCGAATGTACGCATCGAGGTGCTCGGCCCGCCGCCGACCTCCGGTACGCGCGACGCCTTCGTCGAGCTCGCCATGGAGAAGGGCTGCAAGACCTTCAAGCATCTGGCGGCGATCAAAAAGTCGAAGGGCAAGAAGATGTTCAAGGCCGTGTGCCACGGCATCCGCGAGGATGGTGCGTGGATCGACGCCGGCGAGAACGACAATCTGATCGTCCAGAAGCTCGAAGCCAATCCGAAGGCCTTCGGCGTCTTCGGCTACAGCTTCCTCGACCAGAACGGCGACAAGATCCAGGGCTCGATCGTCAAAGGCATTGCCCCGACCTTCGAGAACATCGCGGCGCAGAAATATCCGGTCTCGCGTTCGATGTACTTCTACGTGAAGAAAGCCCATGTCGGGAAAATCCCCGGCATCAGGGAATACGTGGCCGAGTTCACCAGCGAGAAAGCCTGGGGACCGGATGGGTATCTGGCCGAAAAGGGCCTGATCCCGATGCCCGACAAGGAGCGCAAGCAATTCCGCAATGCGGGCAGCAAGCTCCACAACCTGTCGATGTAAGCCTACTAAGGTGGCCGCCCGTCATAAACGGGCGGCCATCGCCCATTTTCGATCACGCGCCGATATTCGTTTGTTTCTAAGAATGCATCGCCGGCCGTCGGTTGGCGCTGCGCACAAACGAGCCGGGTCCAAGGCGGGGATATGAATACCTCGATCACGCTTCTCGTTGTCGCCGTGCTGACGGTGATCGGTTTTTACATGGGGCGTCGGCAGGCGCTGGGCGTCGCCGACGGATTGCCGGCGCGGCTGCATTCGCTGCCCAGCTACTACGGCTACTTTGTCGCCATCTGGTGCGGCTTGCCGACACTGGCACTGCTCGCGGCCTGGCTCATCCTGCAGCCGATCATTGTCGACGGATTGGTGATCGGCTCGTTGCCGGCAGCTCAGCAAAATCTGGCACCGGACCGCCTCGGCCTGCTCCTCAACGATATTCGGAACATCGCCAAAGGCGAAGCCGCCAGCGAAACGACCGCGGTCGTGGTCGCTGCGGCGAAACGCTACAACGAGCTCACCAGTCTCGGGAATTGGATGCTCGCTGCTTGTGCCCTGGCGCTTGCGGCGGCGGGTCTCGTGATGGCGCGCAACCGGATCGCACCGGGACTGCGCGCGCGCAACTTGGTCGAGCGGGTCTTGATGGGCGTGCTGATTCTCGCCTCGCTCCTCGCCATCCTGACGACGATCGGCATCGTTGCCTCCCTGCTCCTCGAATCAATCCGCTTCTTCGACAAAATTCCCTTCTGGGAGTTCCTCTTCGGTACCAAGTGGAGCCCGCAAACGGCCCTGCGCGCCGATCAGGTCGGCCAGTCGGGAAGCTTCGGCGCGATCCCGATTTTCGCCGGAACGGCGCTGATCACCTTGATCGCGATGGCCGTGGCCGTGCCCGTCGGCCTGTTCTCGGCAATCTATCTGTCCGAATACGCCAAGCCGAGCGTGCGCTCGACAATCAAGCCGATCATGGAGATTCTAGCCGGCATTCCGACCGTGGTTTACGGCTTCTTCGCCGCCCTCACGGTTGCCCCCGTGATCCGAGACGCGGGCGAAGCGATCGGCCTATCGGTTGCTTCCGAAAGCGCGCTGGCCGCTGGAGTGGTCATGGGCGTCATGATCATTCCCTTCGTCTCCTCGCTTTCCGACGACGTTATCAGCGCGGTGCCGCAATCCTTGCGCGAGGGCGCCTACGGACTTGGCGCCACGAAGGCCGAAACCGTACGCAACATCATCGTGCCCGCCGCCTTGCCGGGCATCGTGGGCGCGGTATTGCTCGCCGTCTCGCGCGCCATCGGCGAGACCATGATCGTGGTAATGGCCGCAGGGCTCGCCGCGAATCTGACCGCCAATCCATTCGAAGCTGTGACGACCGTAACCGTGCAAATCGTCACATTGCTGGTCGGCGACCAGGAGTTCGACAGCGCCAAGACGCTGGCAGCTTTTGCTCTCGGACTGGTGCTCTTCGTCTTCACGTTGTGCCTCAACGTGATCGCACTTCGCATCGTGCGCAAATACCGGGAACGATATGAATAATGGCACCGCCTCCATCGCCGCTGGTGATCGACAACCGAGCGCCATAGCAGAAACCGTCAAGAGCGGCCTTCGCCGACGCCATGCGTCCGAGGTGCGGCTTAAGATCTACGGCCTGATGGCGATTGGCTTCGCATTGGTCGCACTCTTCATTCTCTTGCTCAGCGTCATTTCGAAGGGCTACTCCGCCTTTCAGCAGACCCATATCAATCTCGAAGTCTATTTCGATGCCGAGAAGATTGATCCTGGCGGGACGCGCAAGATCGAGGACCTGCGGCGAGGCGACTACGAGGGCGTCGCGCGTACCGCAATCCGATCCGCCTTTCCCGACGCAAAGGGCCGCCGCGACCGGCGCGCTTTGGGCAAAATGCTGTCGACGGGAGCGGCCGATAACCTGCGCCGCATGGTGCTGAGCAATCCCAAGATCATTGGAACCCGCCGGCATGTCTGGTTGCTCGCCTCCGATGAGTTGGACATGCTGAACAAGGGCTATGCCAAGCGAAATCCGGATGGCAGCGCCACCAAGGTAAGCGGCAAACAGGTCACCTGGTTCGACGCACTGGCCAAAAAAGGTGCGGTCGAGCGGCAATTCAATTGGCGGTTCTTAACCGGCGGCGACAGCCGTGAGCCCGAGCAGGCCGGTATTTGGGGTGCCGTGGTCGGGTCCGGCCTTACGATGATCGTGACACTGCTGTTGGCATTCCCTGTTGGTGTGATGGCGGCGATCTACCTGGAAGAATTCGCGCCGAAGAACCGTTGGACCGACCTCATCGAGGTCAACATCAACAACCTCGCCGCGGTGCCTTCGATCGTCTTCGGCCTATTGGGCCTTGCTGTCTTTTTGGGCTTCTTTGGGTTGCCGCGCTCGGCGCCGCTCATTGGCGGCATGGTGCTGGCGCTGATGACGCTTCCGACCTTGATCATCGCCGCCCGCGCGGCGCTCAAGGCCGTGCCGCCGTCGATCCGCGAAGCCGCTTATGGACTGGGGGCTTCGCGTGTGCAGGTGGTCATGCACCATGTGCTGCCTTTGTCGATGCCGGGCATTCTGACCGGCACAATCATCGGCATGGCCCAAGCCTTGGGCGAGACCGCACCGCTTCTGATGGTGGGCATGGTGGCGTTCATCGTCGATGTCCCCTCTGGCATTACCGACGCCGCGACGGTGCTGCCGGTCCAGGTCTACATCTGGGCCGACAGTCCCGAACGTGCTTTCGAGGAAAAGACTGCCGCCGCCATCATGGTGCTGCTTGCTTTCCTCATCCTCATGAACGCAATCGCCATTATCCTCCGCAAAAAATTCGAGCGCCGCTGGTAGGATGGGAGATAGAGTATGGAAATCGTGACCGAAGTACCGACATCCAAGGCACCACCTGAAATCCGGCCCGACGGGGCGAAGATTGCCAGCAGCGGCGTCGAGGTCTTTTACGGCGACAAGCAGGCGCTGAAGGCGGTCAATCTCGATATCAACGAGAACGAAGTAACCGCCCTGATCGGGCCATCAGGCTGTGGGAAGTCAACCTATCTTCGCTGCCTCAATCGGATGAACGACACCATTGAGAGCTGTCGCGTCGAAGGGCAAATCCTGCTGGACGGTGAAGATATTTACAGCAAGCAGATCGATCCGGTGCAGCTTCGCGCGCGGGTGGGCATGGTCTTCCAAAAGCCCAATCCGTTCCCGAAATCGATCTTCGACAACGTGGCTTATGGTCCAAAGATCCATGGCCTGGTTCGCGACAAGACCGACTTGGAAGAAATCGTCATTAACAGCCTCGAAAAGGCGGGACTCATCGGCGAGGTGCGCGATCGCCTGAACGAGCCGGGGACCGGGCTCTCCGGCGGACAGCAGCAGCGTCTGTGCATTGCCCGGGCGATCGCCGTGCAACCGGAGGTGATCTTGATGGACGAGCCCTGCTCGGCGCTCGATCCGATCGCCACCGCCAAGATCGAGGAGCTCATGGACGAGCTTCGCGAGAACTACACGATGGTCATCGTCACCCACTCGATGCAGC
>CAZBRE010000189.1:0-7357 GCA_964494065.1 uncultured Alphaproteobacteria bacterium | reverse complement strand
CCCAGGTAGCGCGGGTGGCCGGGCTTGGCGAGGATCTCGTCCATATAGGGCGCGAGGCTGAGCTTCCGGTCCTCGTCGCCCTCGAGCAGACCGAAGGAATAGGCCGTCGTACACCATGTCTCGACAAAGGGCGCATGAAGCCCGAGCGCCTCGGCGACCTCGCTGCCCGTCGAGCCCGGCTTTTCAGCAAACGCCTCGAAGAGGCCCAGCCGCACGCCGATATCGATCAGGTGCATCGCATTGAAGCCGCGCCGCCATGCGAAGACCTTGGCGACCTGCTCATCCGCCGTCGGCTCGCCCGCCACCTTGTTATCTACCGATGCCATGGATCCGCTCCTCCTCGATTGGTCCCGCTCTCATGCCGGGTTCATGCGGAAGTATAGACCGTTGGGCCGCTCAGTCCGCGCCTTGGCCAGCGTGTTCGGGAACACCAGCGCGTCGCAGCGCCTGAAGCAGTCGCGCTCGCACCGCCGCGTCGCGGTAGGGATGGCGCCTCTCGACATAGGTAAGATCGAGATGCGGGTTGGCTTTGCGCGCAGCGGCGGCGGCCTCGCGCGCCTCCTCGTCCCGCTCCAGCATGGCGAGGCTGGCGATCTCGAAGGTCCGAGCTTCCGGCCATTCCGGTAACATGTTCGCGACACGGCGTGTGCAGTCGAGCGCCAGCCCATAGTCTTCCAGTGCGAAATAGGCCGCGGCCATGTTCTGGTAGCGGGCATAGACCATCGGGTCGCGGGGATTGAGCCGCAGGGAGGCCTGGCACTGCTCGATCGCTTCTTCCGGCGATCCTGCATACGCGTTTACCTGGCCGCCGAGCAGCAGCACGAGGGCTGAGCCCGGGTCGATCTCGACCGCACGGTCGACCTCGATCTTAGCCTCCTCAGCCCGGCCGACCCCCAACAGCGTCGCAGCAAGCGCGATGCGGGCATGCGAGGCGTGGTTGTCGGCGGCAACTGCGCGCCTGGCTACCTCCAGGCCTTCGGCGAGTGCCGGCGCGCCCGGCCGCACGAAGCCGCTGATCGCCTGGCCCCAGCGGGTCAACGCCAGCATCGCCAATGCCTCGGCGTTGTCGGGTTCGAGCGCCACGGCCTCGCGGGCGAGGCGTTCAGCCTCGGTGAAGTCCGCCTTGGTCCAGCGCCAGAAATGAGAAATTGCGCGGATGATGCACTCCCAGGCCGCCAGCGTCCGCGCCGGGGCGGTGCGTAAACGCGTGCTTTCGGCCTGGATGATCTCCGGGTGAATCGTGCTGACGATGCGGCGCGTTATCTCGTCCTCCAATTCGAAGACGTCGCCGGGCGCGCCCTCGAAAGTGTCGGCCCAGAGATGCCCGCCGCTCGCCCCGTCGATCAGCTGGGCCGCGATGCGCACCCGCCCGGCGGCCTCGCGCAGGCTGCCTTCCAAGACGTAGCGCACGCCGAGCTCGCGGGCGACCTCGCTCACATTCACCGAGCGCCCCTTGTAGGTGAAGCTGGAGTTGCGGGCGATGACCAGTAACCCGGGAAGTCGTGTCAGCCCGGTGATGATCTCCTCGGTGAGGCCGTCGGCGAACCAGTCGCGCGTCTTGTCGCTGCCGAGGTACTGGAAGGGCAGGACCGCAATCGACGGCGGCTCGGCGTGGTCGTCAGAAGAGGTTTCGGCGAGCCGTGCTGACGCTTCCGGCCAGCACCAAACCCGGAGCGGCCGAGCGATGTTCTTGACGTGATGCGTCCCCGAATCCACGAATTTGGCGTCGACCTTGCCCGCGATCTGCTCTTGCACAGCTCCCGAAACCGCGATACCGCCGGGCGACGCCAATCCTTCGAGCCGGGCCGCAAGGTTGACCCCTTCGCCGTAGATATCATCGCCGTCGATGATGACGTCGCCGAGGTTGATGCCGATCCGGAGGGCGATGCGATCGTCTTCGGCCCGCTCTGGTTCACGCGCAGCCATCGCCGTCTGCACCGTGAGCGCCCATTCGACAGCGGCCACGGCACTTGCGAACTCGACCAAGAGGCCGTCACCGGTGGTCTTGACGATGCGCCCGCCATGCGTGGTGACCGCGGGGTCGATCGTCTCGGACCGGGCGGACTTGAGTCGGGCGAGCGTGCCTGCCTCGTCTGCCTCCATGAGCCGCGAATAGCCGACCACGTCGGCGGCGGCAATGGCGGCAAGCTTGCGCGTTACTGGGTCGCTGGCCAAGTGGGTTCGTCCCGTTGAGGGCGATGTCGTATGAGGATAGCCCGTCAGCGATAATGCAGCCAACGTCGGGGGCCGGTGGTCAGACGTCGGCGGCCAGCATCTTCCGCATGATGCGGCGCTTGGTCGAGGTGCGCGCGACCTCCTCGAAGCCGGCACGCTTGAAGACGCTGTCGAAGCCGATCCAGGCGTAGACGTCGGGGTAGTCGGGCCGGTTGGCCACAATGGGATAGCCCTCGACGATATGTCCGCCGTGCGCGGCCACGAAGTCGCAGGCCGCCTCCAGCAATTTCGTCGCGATGCCCTGGCGTCGACGGCCCTTCTCGATCAGGAAGCACGAGACCGACCAGACCTCCTGGTCGTCGATCGGCTTCAGCACCCGTGAGCTTTCGAGCCGCGGAAAGGCCGGTCGCGGCGCCACCGAGATCCAGCCCACGGGCGTATCGCCCTCATAGGCCAGCAGCCCCGGCGCCTCGCGGCTTTCGACGATCGCCTTCATCGCCGCGCGGTTCGCGTCGCCCGCATTGGCGTCGTGCTCGGCCTTGGTCTGGCGCCACAGCATGCACCAGCAGCCGCCGGAGCCGCCCTTGGGGCCCATCAGCGTCTCGAAATCTGCCCAACGCTCGGGCGTCAGCGGCGCAGTGGTGATCGCTGTGGTCACGGATGATATGCGGACATTCGGACGGACAGCCGCCGGCCGTCACGCTATCGGGCTGGCGTGGCCCGTCGCGTGATGGATGCGGTTCCACAAGGCGGTCAACTGGCTTTCGAGCTCGGCGGCTTCGCCTTCGGATTTGAACTCATACTTGGCGGTGCGCGTGCGGATGCTTTCGATCACGCGGTTGACCTCCTCCTTGGGCACCGAGAGCGCCTCGTTCTTGGCGTTGGTCAGGATCGCGAGGTTGTCGCCGTCGATCAGCGTGACCGTGATCGCGCCTTCGGTGATCCGCTTGCCGCTCAGGGACCGAACCTGCATGGGGCCGCCTCATATCTCGTGCGTGATGTGAGGCCCTGCATAGCGCGTCAGGGGCGGCTTAGTCGAGCGCCTCGAACTGCCAGAACTTGGCAAAGCGCATCACCGGCTCGTCGCTCATCGCCACCACGGTCGCCCGCTCCGACGCCTTATGCTCGACCCGGGTCCAGCAGGGGGCGATGAAGGTGTCGCCGAAGCTCCACTCGAAGGTCTCCTCGCCGATCGTGCTGGCGCCGCTGCCCTCGGTCACGATGAAGGCCTGGTTGGCGGTCGAGCGATAGGGCCGGCTGGCGAAGCCCTTCTCCCAGCGATGCACATGGATGCCCATCGCCGGCATCGAGGAGGTGTCGAGCACGATGCGCCGGCCGAAATGGCCTTGTGCGTCCTCGCTCGCCGCATCGAGCTGCTCCTGCTGCCAGGCGCCGGTGAAGCGGTAGGGCGAGACCTCGACCGTGCGCTTGATCGGCTCCATGCCGTCGGGGTGGTCTTCGAAGAACATCGGCTCCAAACGGCGCAGCAGCGGCACGTTGAGCCCGTCGAACCAAAACGCCGGAACGTCGCCGTCATGGCCGTGGCCGTGCCAGCTCATGCCCGGCGTCAGCACGATGTCGCCGGTCTCCATCGGATGCTTCTCGCCGTCGACGCAGGACCAGGCGCCGTGCGAGTCGAGGATGATGCGGAAAGCGTCGGGCGCGTGGCGGTGCGAGCGCGCATGCTCGCCCGGCAGGATCGCCTGGTAGGCGCAGACGAGCGAATTCATCGTCGCGGACGTGTCGGTCTGCGAGGGATTGATCATGGCGAAGTTGCGCCGCTCGGCGAGCTTGGTGTCGATGAGCCGCAGCGCCCCGTCCATCGCCGCCTTGGCGTCGGACCACTTCCAATGCGCCGGCACATAGGGCGTCTTGGGCTCGGACCACATGCCCGCCGTGACCTTCGGCGTCCAACCGGGCAGCAGGTCGAGCGCCTCGGCGCGGCTCACCAGCGTATCGAGGTCGGGGGCGTTGCGAAGCTCGTCGGGAAGGGGCCCGCCATCCATGTCAGTCTCTCCTCAATTATCCTTATCCGGGCTACTCGCCCGCCGCTGCCGCCGGCTGCTCGGCGAAGTAGGGCGCCACTTCCGATGCGAACAGGCGGATCGATCGCTCGGCCGCCTCGCGCGGCATCAAGTGTTGATTGACCTGCAGCGAGGCGATCTCGAAGTCTACCACGGAGGCATAGTCCTCAATCCAGCGCCTTATCTCGGCGGGCGTGCCGGCCCAGCAGAGCCCGCTCTCGCGCTGATTGTCGAAGGTCTGCTGGCGGATCGTCTCGGCCATCTTGTCGTAGTTCGGATAATCCGCCGAGGCGCTGCCGCCAAGCCAGCCCGCCGTCGCATCGGCAAGCGCGCTCATATAAGCGTTCATCGGCTCGCGGTAGAGCGCGATCGCCTCATCGGCCGTCGGCATGCAGCACATCGAGAAGGCGAACATGACGCGTCCGCGTCCCGGATGGCCGGCGGCCTGCCAGGCCTCGCGGTAGAGCCCGACGATCTCGGCAATTTTTCCGCCCGCCATCGGGATCGCCATCACCGAGTACCCGGCGGCACCCGCTTTCTGGAAGCTTTCGGGCGTGCTCGATGCGGCAATCCAGACCGGCGGCGTGGGGGTCTGCACCGGCCGCGGCAGCGAGGTCACGTTCGCAAACGAATGGAAACGGCCATTGGCCGTCACGTTCTCTTCGGCAAGAAGCTGCAGGATCTGCGCCAGGCCCTCCTCGAAGCGCGCGCGGGATTCATCGAGGCTGCGTCCGAAACGCGTGAACTCGTGCGGCAGGAAGGCGCGGGCGAAGCCGACCTCGAGCCGCCCGCCGGAGATCGCGTCGAGCATGCCGATCTCGCCCGCGAGCTTGAGCGGGTTGTTGAAGATCGGCAGCACCGCCCCGGTGATCAGCCGCGCCCGCTTGGTGCGCTGGGCGGCGGCCGCCAGGAACAGCATCGGATTGGGGCTGTAGCCGCCGTAGGGCTCGAAATAGTGCTCGACCGTGCGGATGTGATGATAGCCGAGCGCATCGGCGAGCTCGGACAGTGCGAGCGCTTCCGACCAATAGCGGTCGGCCGGCAGCTCGTCCGGGCCGACGCTCGGAAAGAAGTTGAGACCGAAGTCCATGGGTTTGTGCCGCGCGTCGCCGTCCGCTCAGGCCGACAGGCGCGCGTCGCCGGTCTCTTCCTCGCGCAGCAGCTTCTCCACCATCTTGCGCGCGGCGACCAGCGTCGCGTCGGCGTTGATCGGCACCGGCGGGCGCGGCTGGCCGGTGCGGTCGATCGCGGCCTGCTGGATCTCCATGATGCCGACATCCTCGGCCATCACGGCGAAGCTCTGCTCCTTGAAGCGGATCGAGGCGGGATGATCCTCCTCCTTGGGCCCGAAATCGCGCGACCAGGCGAACCAGACATGCGTCGTCGTCTCGGTCTCCGGCGTCAGCGGATTGGTGAGGCGGAGCGTGATGCGGTTCGTCGGATCCTCATAGACGAGCGCCGCCGCCATGTTGCCCGCCGGCTGCCATTCGAGCGTGGCGACCCGGTCGATCTTGCCCTCGAAGCCGCCCCATTCGGCAACGAACGGGCTCGGCGTCACCTGCTCCATGGTGCGGCGCTGGTAGACGTGCGTCCCCTCCGTCCAGGTCTTGACCGGCACTTCCGCCATCTCGCGCACGCCCACGGTCTTGGTGTGGATGAACGGCGTGTGGCTCAAATCGAGCAGGTTGTCGGCGCACAGCTCCCAATGCGCCTTGATCGGGTAGAGCCGCGCGAAGCTCACCCATTCGTCGGACTCCAGCCAATAGTAATCCGGGATATCGCCGGCATCGGCCGCGGCCGCCTCGCCCATCCAGATCCAGGCCCAGCCGGACTTCTCGACGATCGGATAGCTGCGCACGCGCATCTTGGGCGGGATGTTGGGCTGCCCCGGAATATGCGCGCAGGCGCCGTCCTGGCCGAACTCGATGCCGTGATAGCCGCAGGCGATCGTCTCCCCCGCGCAGCGTCCGGCCGAAAGCGGCGCATAGCGATGCGGACAGCGATCCTCCAGGGCAACCGCCACGCCCGAAGCGGTGCGGAACAGCACGACCGGCTCGCCGCAGATCATGCGCGCGACCGGCGTGTCCGTGAGCTCATGCGGAAAGGCGGCCGCATACCATTGATTTTTCAGGAACATCGTCCGGTTCCCTCCCGTTCGGCGGACTGCATGTCGAATGCGGCCCCGCGATTCCCGGTCTTGTCCGCCGGATCATTTCGTTCTATATGGAACGAATTCTAGCCAGACGCCGATCCTGCGTCAATGGCCGCATGATCCCGGAGCGACGATGGCGACGACCACGACCCAATCGCGTATGGCCGAGGCGGTCCGCCTCGACGATTTCATGCCCTATCGGCTGGCGGCGCTCGGCCACCGGCTGACCGTGTCGGAGACAGCGCTTCGGGCGGCCCCGGTGCCGATCACCCAGCCCGAATGGAAGGTGCTGGCGATCGTGGCCGACAAGGGACCGATCATGCCGGCCGACATCCGCCGCTTCGGCACGCAATCGAAAGCGACGGTGAGCCGGCTCGTCGCGCGGCTGCTCGAGATCGGCCTGCTTGGGCGGCGTCCCAAGGCCGGTGACGCCCGCACCTTCGAGTTGTTCTTGACGGAGAAAGGCTGGCGGGTTTATGGCGGGCTGGTGCCGCGCGCGCGTCGTCTCGAGGCCAAGATCGACGAGGCGCTGAGCCCCGACGAGCGCGATGCGTTGGAGCGCCTGATCGGCAAGATCGAGGGCGCGCTGGGGAAATAGCGATCCGCCGTCCAACCTTGATGTTGCCCCTGCACGCCGATCCCAATACTATATCTAGCGGTTCCGCCTATCGCGGTTCTTCAAGGAATTCCGCATGACCGACCAAGCCTTCGCCGCCGAGGTCCTCGACAAACCTCTGGCGGATGCGCTGGGCGAGCGATATCTCGCCTACGCGCTCTCCACCATCACCGCACGCTCGCTGCCCGATGTGCGCGACGGCCTGAAGCCGGTGCACCGGCGCCTGCTCTTTGCGATGCGCCAGCTCCGGCTCGATCCCGATCAGGGCTTCAAGAAGTCGGCGCGCGTCGTCGGCGACGTGATCGGCAAGTTCCACCCCCATGGCGACACCGCCGTCTACGACGCGCTGGTGCGCCTGGCGCAGGACTTCGCCGTCCGTTATCCGCTGAT
>CAZBRE010000188.1:0-7468 GCA_964494065.1 uncultured Alphaproteobacteria bacterium | reverse complement strand
GTCGGGAACATCTTGCCGGGATTGAGCAGGCCGTCGGCATCGAAGGCGCATTTGACGCGCTGCTGCTGCGCCAGATCGTCCTCGGTGAACATTACGCCCATGAGGTCGCGCTTCTCGACCCCGACCCCGTGCTCGCCGGTCAGCACGCCGCCGACTTCGACGCAGAGCTTCAGGATCTCGGCGCCGAACTCCTCCGTCTTTTCAAGCTCCCCCGGAATATTGGCGTCATAGAGGATGAGCGGATGCAGGTTGCCGTCGCCGGCATGGAAGACGTTGGCGACGCGAAGCCCGTATTGCGCGGAAAGCTCGTTGATCCGTTTCAGCACCTCCGGCAGCCGGCCGCGCGGAATCGTCCCGTCCATGCAGTAATAGTCGGGCGAGACCTGTCCCACCGCCGGAAACGCCGCCTTGCGCCCGGCCCAGAAGCGCAGGCGCTCCTCCTCGCTGGTGCTGGCGCGGAGATAAGTGGCGCCGGTCTCCTTGGCGATGCGCTCGACCGTTTCGGTGAGATAGTCGACCTCGACCTGCGGCCCATCGAGCTCGACGATGAGCAGCGCACCAACGTCGAGCGGATAGCCCGCCTTCGCGAAATTCTCCGAGGCCTCGATGGCGGCACCGTCCATCATCTCCATGCCGCCGGGAATGATGCCGGCGGCGATGATCGCGCCGACGCAGTCCCCCGCCGCTTCGCTGGTATCGAAGCCGAGCAGCAACGCGCGGGCGCTCTCCGGTGATTTCAGGATCCGCACCGTCACCTCGGTCACCACGCCGAGCAAGCCCTCCGAGCCCGTAATCACGCCCAAAAGATCGAGCCCCGGCGCATCGAGATGCTTGCCGCCGATGCGCATCACCTCGCCCTCGATCGTGACGAACTCGATGCCGAGCACGTTGTTTGTCGTGAGCCCGTATTTCAGGCAGTGCACGCCGCCGGAATTCTCCGCGATATTGCCACCGATGGTGCAGGCGATCTGGCTGGAGGGATCGGGCGCGTAGTAGAAGCCGTCGGCCTCGACCGCCTGGGTGATGGCGAGGTTGGTCACGCCCGGCTGCACCACCGCGACCCGGTTCGGGTAATCGATCTCGAGGATCTCCTTGAACTTGCCAAGACCCAGCAGCACGCCGTCGGCGAGCGGCAGGGCGCCGCCGGAGAGCGATGTCCCCGCCCCGCGCGGCACCACCTTGATGCCCTGCCCATGGCAGTATTTGAGGATCTGGGCGACCTGCGCGGTCGTCTCCGGCAGCACCACCAGCATCGGCAGCTGGCGGTAGGCCGAAAGCCCGTCGCACTCATAGGCGCGGCGCTCCTCCTCGGCATCGATCACGCCCTCGCCGGGCACGATGGCGCGCAAGGCGGCGGCGATCTCCGCGCGCCTCGCGATCACGGCGTCGTCGGGTTTGGGCATCGAGACCATGGCTGCCTCCAAACCTACGCCTATCGGACAGCAAGGCAAGCGCCAGCGGCTTCGAACATCCGAAGTGCGACCGACTACGACTGTATGGGAAGCGCGCCAACGGGCGCGCGGGCGCGGCTCAGCCCTGGCGGGCCTTGAAGCGCGGGTTCTGCTTGTTGATCACGTAGACGCGGCCCCGGCGGCGCACGATCTTGCACTGCTTGTGGCGGGTCTTCGCGGTCTTGAGCGAGTTGAGGACTTTCATGGGATCGTCTCGCCTATCTCGCGATACAGGGGGTTAAGGCCGAATTTACGGGGCCGGCGGTAGAAACAAGCGCCGGCGCCCGGAGGTCCGGAGGCCGGCAAAGCGGAACTTAAGCACGCCGCCGCAGCCTGTCAATGTGGGCCGCCCTCGTTGCATGGCCCGGCCCCAATGGTGCGAGACGAGCGAGATGTCCCCAAACGGGCGCAATGTCTAAGGTCCTCGAACGCCAGGGCTACCAACTCCTCGCCTATGTCCTGCTGGGCGGCGTCCTCGCGCTCGCCACGCTCCAGGCGCCCGAGACCCATGGCCGCGCCTGGGGGCTGTCCACCCTTGAATTGGTGGCGCTCTCATGGGCGCTTGCGGGGCTCTTCCAGTTCGGCGCGGCGCTGGTGTGGCGGCTCGAGCTGCATCACCGGTCGATCAGCGCCCGCTTCGGTCGCTGGGGCTTCCTCGTGTTCCGGATCGTCTTCCCGCTGATCGTCGGCACGCGCATGCTGCTGGTCATCCCGATCGCCCAGTCGGCGCCCGGCACCATCACGGTTCATCCCGTCGTCTTCTGGGTGCTCGTCCTGGGTCCGATGCCGTTCATCCTCTGGGCCTTGCATTCGGTGGCCTTCTATTTCGGCTTCACGCGCGCTACCGGCGCCGACCATTTCGATCCGAGCTATCGCGAAAAGCCGCTGGAAACGCGCGGGATCTTCAAGTATGTCCGCCACCCGATGTACGCAGTGATCCTGCTGCTGCTCTATCATCCGGGGCTATATTATGAGAGCCTGCTCGGCCTGGTCGCGGCGGCTTGCCACCATGCCTTCGTCTGGTGCCATTACCACTGTACCGAGAAGCCCGACATGCGGGAAATCTATGGGGCGGGGGCCTGACCATGCCGGGCTTCACAGCACACCGAGCGGTGATTTGTCATGGATGGCGCCCGGCTCTAAACTGCCTTATTAGCGTCACCGGCGGACTTCAAAATAGAACCATACCGGCGCACGGGGTCAACTCTCGCCAAGCCCAACGGCAAAGGAGCAGCAGTACCATGCGGGCAATCGCGGGCGTTTTCGCCCTCAGCTTCCTGATCGTATCCGGCCTACCGACCACGCACGCGGCGGCCGCCGATCACAAGATCTCCGATTTCTATGGCGCCTATACCGGCCAGAGTATTTCGCTCAAAGGTGAGGGGCTCTCCGCGCGCGACCTCAGCGTCCAGATCAAGCCGAACCACCAAGGCTTCAATCTCAGCTGGACAACCGTGACGCACAAGAAGGGCAGCTCGGCCGTCCGCAAATCCTATTCGATCGACTTCTCCAAATCGCCGCGGAAGAACATGTGGGGCTCCGCCGTGCGCCGCGATGCCTTCGGCAACATGCAGCCCATCAACCCTCTGCAGAAGGGCGACCCGTTCGTCTGGGCGACCCTCAAAGGCGATACGCTCACGGTCTACGCACTCATCATCACAACGAGCGGGGGCTACGAGCTTCAGACCTATGCCCGCAGCCTGACCGCCGACGGTATGCGGCTCACGTTCACGCGCCTGCGCGACGGCGAGCGGTTGAAGGCGATTACCGGGGTTCTGGTGAAAAAGAAATAGCGCCGCCGCAGAGCTCGAATGCGGCATGTTGACGAAGTGTGACGCGTGAATCGTGCTCTAAATATGAATTAGATCTAGGCGACGTGGGGCACGGCGTAGAGCGCCACGGCGAGGAAATGACAGACCGCCCCGCAGAACACGAAGACGTGCCAGATCGCGTGATTGAACGGCAGGCTGCGCCACAGGTAAAAGCCGACGCCGATCGTGTAGGCAAAGCCGCCTGAGAGCAGCAGCCAGCCGCCGCCCGTGCCCATATTCTCCCATATTGTTCCGGACCAGGCGAAGCCCAGCCAGCCCAAAGCCAGAAAGATCGGGATCAGCATCCAGTGCATATGCCCGGAGATCAGACGCACGGCGACGCCGATCGCCACCATGATCCAGATCAGCGCACACAAGGTCCACCCCAGCGAGCGCGGAAACGCCAGCAGGGTGATCGGCGTGTAGGTCCCCGCGATCAGCAGGAAGATCGAGACATGGTCGAGCGCCAGCAGGACTTCTTTCGTCCCCCGGTGCCAGACGCCGTGATAGAGCGACGAGAAGAGAAACGCCATGAACAGCGTGGCGCCGTAGATCGCCGACGCCGTCACCGCCCAGAAATTATGGGTGTTGGCCGCAAGCACGATGAGTAGCGCTAGCCCGGCCGCGGACAGCACGGCGGCCACGCCGGAGACCACCGCATTGGCGATCTCCTCATAGAGCGTCTCGCCGCTCTCCTCGACCGAGGCCTGGACACGCTGGTGCCGCCGCGCCAGCCGACGCTGCGCGAGCAGCCGTGCGCCGAACGCCGCCCAGGGGCTGCCACTGCGCCGCCGCGCGACCCGCCACCGGATGTTACTACGCCGTCGACCCATCGGCTCTCCCAGAGCAGAAAATCTAGGGGAAATCTGGGCAGATTTCGAGAAATCGACGGCGATTATAAGGCGAGATGGTTAACCGGGAGCAATTCTCTATGCACGCCCGTGATGCCGGACGTTCGGCCGCTCAATCGCTGGAGACCGGCGTCCCGCAGCGGATTACATCGAGCAAGGGATCCACAGGAAGAGCGCGACCGGCGCGGCCAACAGCCCCGCCGCCAAGAACGCCGCGCCATCGAGCGCCAGCTGGCCAATCCGTCCCCAGAAAGTGTCGTCTCTCGGCATGATAGCTCTCCCTTGCTTGGCCGGTCTCAGGCGTCTTGCCAGTAACCGTGGAAGCTGATTGGGACGTGGTGATCGAGCAGGACCCTGGCAACGGGCCCGGCTTCAACTTTCCGTGCGTCAAAGATTGCGAGGAACGATTTGCCGGTCGTCCCGTCGAGCGTCTGGGCGAGCAGCCAGCCTTCGCCCTCGCTCGGGCCCGCCGACGCGAAGATCGGCTCGCCGACATAGTGCGACGGCCCGAAACCGAAGCCTTCGCGCTTGCCCGTCGTCATGTCGACCCGGGCGACGCCGTCGTGATACCAGCCCTGTCCCGACTGATAGGAGAGATGCGCGTAGCGGCTGGCGTGGCAGAGCACCCGGGGATCGGCGATCGGGAATTCGAAATGCCCGCCGGCCACCTTTTCCTCGCGCACCGTCTTGGCCGCCGGGTCGATCAGATAGCGGCGCAGTCGCCCAGGCTCGCGGGCGGTGCCCTCGCGCCCCTCCATGATGGCGCGGAAGTCGGGGTCGTCGCCGATGAAATGGTCAGGCTCGTCATAGCCGACGAACTCGGCGACGATAGTCCCGCCGCGCTCATAGGCGTTGAGGCTGTGCCACATGAAGGCCGCCGGCGCCTCGAGGATGACCGGCTTTTCCTTGCCGTTCTTGTCGGCGACCACGATCAGATTCCCTTCGTGCCGGTTCCAGCGCAGCGAGTCGATGAAGCTCCGCATGCCCAGCAGCATCGCGAAGGGCGAGAAATCCACCGGATGGAGCACGAAGACGACGTAGCGCTCGGTCGCGAAGAAATCGTGGAGATAGGTCGAGCGCGGCGATTTCAGCCGGCCTTGCGCCTTCAGCCGCCCTTCGGGCCCGAGCACCAGATGGTGAAGGTGCATGTCGCGGCCATAGCCGGTGCCGAAGAGCAGCCAATCGCCGGTCTTCGCATCGGTCTTGGTATGGGCCTTGTAGTCGAAGGACGCCTTGCCCTCCTCCACCGCGTAGGATCCCTCGGTCTTGAGCGTGTAGGGGTCGAGCGTACAGGGCGGGTTCACCTCGTCGAAGGCGAGCAGCTTGCCGTGCTTCACCAGCGTCGTCACCCCGGCCTGCGACTTGGCACTAGCGCCCAGATTGGCGAACATGCCGCCCGGGGCCAGCGTCGACCAGGTCGCATGGAGGTAGCGGCCGGCCTTGGCCTCCTCGCGGAACTTCGCTGTCTGCACGAAGCGATTGCGGTAACGCACTTTGCCATCGAGGAAATCGAAGGCCTGGATCATGCCGTCGCCGTCGAGGAGGTTGCGCTTGCGCACGCCGTTCCGCTCGAAGAGACCCGGCCCGTTGCGGTAGAGCGTGCCGCGCAGGCCGGCCGGGATCTGGCCCTCAACCTTGGCAATGTAGTCGTGCTCTTCGGTCAGCGATTTGGCCAGCAGGGTGATCCAGCGCCGCGCCTCGGGAATGGGCCGGCCCGCGCCGGCCGGGCGCGTCGTCAGGCCGAGTGCCCCACCGGCGGCCCCGGCCACTGTGAGGGCACCAACCGCCTTCAGTACCATCCGTCGATCCTCTTGCATGACGCGCTCCCACTGTCTGGTGATGTCCGGCCGTCCCGGTCACACCGCCGCCGGTGATTCAAGCCGTGATTGCCGTGCGTTTGCGCGCTGAGGGGTTGTGTCATCGGGACCAGCCTAGTAGATGTTGACAGTGTCAACTTAACGGCCAATGTTTACACCGTCAACATAAAAATCCGGCATCCGCGATCATGGCGAAATCCAACGGGACGAAATCGGCCAAAAGCGGCGATAGCGGCGGCTATCACCACGGCAATCTGCGCGCGGCGCTGATCGATGCCGCCCGCGAGATCCTTGTGGCGGAAGGTGTCTCCGCCCTCTCCTTGCGTGCGGTCGCCCGGCGCGCCGGCGTCTCGCAGACCGCTCCCTACCGCCATTTTGCCGACAAGGCGGCCCTGCTCGCCGAGCTCGCGGCCGAGGGGTTCCGTGGGCTCACGGCGCGGATGGAGGCCGAGGCGGCCCGCCAATCGGACCCCAAGACGCGCTGGCAGGCCCTCGGGCGCGGCTATGTGCTGTTCGCGGTCGAGAACCCCACCTTCCTGCGATTGATGTTCGGGCCGGAAATCCCTCAGAAATCCGCCTATCCCGAGCTTCTCGCCGCCGCGGAGGCCGCGTTTGCGGCGCTAGCTGGGGCGACCGATGCCGTGGCCGCTAAACGCGACGCCTCGGCGGACGGCCGCATTGCGGCCCTCGCAGCCTGGTCGATCGTGCACGGTCTCGCGAACCTGCTGATCGACGGCCAGATCGGCGAGCGCATGCTCGGCGGCAAGGTGCCGGAGATCGGCGCGCTAACCGATCTCATCACCGCCACCATGAAGTGATCTCCGCCCGGACGCGGCCCGGACGTCAATCCTCGACCCTTGGACGCTGCTGGAGACCTGGCCAGTTCTGCACGGCCGCCCCCGATCAACGAGCGAACCCATCAATTAGTCTCATGGGGCCTTGAAATTTATGTACTAGTTAGTACATAGTACCCATTATGACCAAAACGACGTCCTTCGGCAATCACGCGCGCGCGACCCGCGAGGCCCTGCGAGAGACCGACCGCCGCTTCAGCCTGCGGCAGGTGGCGATGCGCATCGGCGTGGAGCCCGCCTATCTCAGCAAGGTCGAGCGCAGCCAGACCGCCCCGCCCTCCGAAGCGACGATCCGGCGCCTGGCTGATGACCTGGGCGAGGATGCGGACGTATTGTTGGCCCTGGCCGGCAAGGTTTCCTCGGACCTGCAGGCGGCGATCCGCAAGCGCCCACGCCTCTTCGCCGATCTCATCCGTCAACTGAACGACGCCCCCGATCACGCTATCCTGCGCCTGGTGCGCGAGGTCCGCGACGGCGACTGGTGAGAAAGGAGACGGCTGCCATGATCACCCTCGAGCACGACGCGCTCGTCTTCCGCTTCCCCGAGCTTCACGCCGAGGCTAAGGCGCGGATCGAGTTCCAGCGCACCTTGCGGATCCCCGATGACGACCGCGACTATCCGCTGCCGCCCGGGCTCGGCCCCTTCCCGCTCCGCCATCTCGACGATTTCGCGGACAGGCTGCC